>NZ_JMLH01000024.1 GCF_000686665.1 Thomasclavelia saccharogumia DSM 17460
CCTTTAGCTACTGTTGATCCACTTTCTGGATCACTTGTCTTTGTAATCGTTGGATCTTTTACAACGATTACTGGTGTATTAGCTGTACTTGTTTGTTCTAAATCTTTTTGCGTTGTTTTATCAATCGTTACATCATTACCGCTTTCTGGATCAGTATATGTAGCTGTTCCTTCTGATGTTACCGTATTTAAATATCCTTTATCATCACTTGCTGGCGTACCTTCATTTACTGTTGCTTTAAATGTTACAGTTTTAGTTTCACCTTTTTCAAGTCTGATACTTGCTTCACTAGCTTCTACAAATGTAAAGTAATCAGCATTTTCAAAGACATCATTTAAATCAATATCTAATCCAAGATCTCCAGTATTTTCAAATGTCACTTTGTATTCGATTACTTCACCAGCTCCAGCTACAAAGCCTTTTAAACCGTCTTTTGGTTCCGTCACACGAACTTTATTCATCGTATAACTTACTTCTGGTGCAATATAATGTGTAACTTCTTCTGTAAATTGTTCTTTTTCATACTCATCTGTATTACCAATTATTTTCTTAGCTTTTAAACTTGCCTGGTTGGTAATTATATTTTCTTCCATATTCACAGGATCATATTCTTTTGTAACAACTGTTGGAATGATAATTGTTAATGTTGTTTTTGCATCGATTTGACCTGTCCAGCTTCCATTCCAATGATTTCCAGTTGTAACTTCACCATTTTGATCAATAATCGTATATGGTTTACTAGTATCATATTTTACTTCTTCAGGTAATTGATCAGTAACAATAATATCTCTTACCTTATCAGAAGTGTTTTCTACTGTTAAAATATAATCTATTTTTTGATCTTTTTTAACATATTCACCAGAATCAGGATTACTTGTTTTAGTAATTGTTACTGGTTTATAATTTACTATTTTACCATTTTCAGCTCCATCCCCCTCAATAGTAGCATTACCTTTGTCATCAATAGTAATTGTATAAACAGCTTCATTTTCTACATAACCTTCAGGTGTTTTTGTTTCCCTCATAGTATAAGTGACATTTTCTCCCAACTTAGGCATACGTAAAGTTGGCAAATTTACAGTTCCCGCATTATCTGATGTTGCACTACCAATAACCGAATTTCCATCATATACTGTAAATTCCGCACCTGCAATAGAGTCACCGTTTTCATCTACCTTTGTAAAAGCAACATTTTTCCCATATGCTACTTCTATACTAGTTTGTCCCCCAACAACACCAACACTTGTTGCTTGACTTCCTTCACCAGTTAAAGGATCAGCAACTGTTGCATTAGTTGACATTACTACAATACTTTCATCAATAGGATTTGTTGCAACATTATAGCTATCGCCATAATTTAATAATGCTTGATCCGTAGTCCCCTCAGGAGCAGTGTAATCATTTTCATAAGTGTTGATATTTCCATTTCTGAAAAATTCTTTATTAACTTCACTAATTTTTGGAACATCTACTGGTGTATTATTACCTCCTATCGTAGGTGTTCCCCCAGCCGTAACAGGTTTAATATCAACAGTATATTTAACATTCATTGGTACTTCAAAGTGCCAAGCAGCATTGTTAGAACTAGTCAATTCAGTACCATTAGAAGCTATATATTTTACTCCTGGACTATAATGAAGTGTTCCCGAATTATAAGTATATGTATAATTATTTTCTTTCATCAAAGAATGTAAATTTTGAACATTAATTTTTGTACTTTCAGACAACTCATTTGGTTTAGTTTCATTAAAAATCCATGAACCTGCCTGTTCACCCTCTTCAAAATAAAAAGGTACTGGGACATTTATAGATTCAGGAACTTTATTCACAAATGTAAGTGGTTCTAAAGTACGTAATTGCTGAGTTCCCCAGTTAAATGTAAAAGTTGAAGCATGCTCTAATTTTATGTTCGAATCATATTCTTTTTTTATCGGATTAGATGGAGTTCCATAGATAAGACCATTTCTAATACTTAAATTAATATCAAGCTCTTCATTATTTGTAAAAACAACATTCTCTGCATTTGTTAAATCTGTAATAAAAGAATCATCCGCTCCACGAACAGTATTTTCATACAAATCTAAATCAACGTCTATTCCACCAAAAGGTCTAGTTTCTGCATAACTTGTTATACCCGACATAGTAAATACTGTTACTATAGCAAGCAGTAATATCAGTATTTTTTTAATGTTTTTTAAATTTTTCATCTTTTTTCCCATAATAAATTAGACTATTTAATCTACGTAAAATTTATTAATCTCCTTTCTTTAAAATTTTTATTTGTTACTGGTATATTGATGTACATATCCTAATATTAAGTAGTACATACTTTAATTATAGCACTCTCATTTCTCAAGTCAAATGTAAAAGATTTCTGTCATTGATAAAATCTTTTAACCTTAAATATTTAAAATCATTGAATAAACTTAATCAATAAAAAGCTGTAACAAATCGTTACAGCCCTCTTTTTTTAAAAACTAGTACAAACATTTCTCAATTTATTATTTTTATAACCCTCAATATTTAAACAAACCTCTTCAATTACACGATTACGTGTTTCAATCGGTGCCCACGCAATATGTGGTGTCATAAGCAATTTTGTTGCATCTTTTACTGATAATAAAGGTGATTCATTATCAAAAGGTTCATTTTCAAAAACATCCAAACCAGCTCCAGCAATTTGATAATCCTTTAATGCTTCGACTAAATCCTTTTCATTTACTATTTTACCTCTTCCCACATTAATGAGATATGCTGAAGTTTTCATTTTTCTAAAAGCTTCTTTATCAAAAAGATTTTGTGTTTGCGCATTTAATGGAGCATGAATAGAAATAACATCACTAGTTTTTAATAACGTATCAAAATCTACCTGTTGATAACTTTGTTGATTATTCTTTCCGCTAGTTGAAAAATACTGAACCTTACAATCAAAAGCACTTGCGATACCTGCTACTTTACGACCAATTTCTCCCATTCCAACAATTCCCCATGTTTTCCCTGCTAATTCATGGAAAGTATGACCTAAATGAGTGAACATTGAACTTGAGGAATAATTTCCAGAATCTATGTAATTATGATAATAATGATTTTTATTATAAAGGTCTAAAAGTAAAGCAAATGTATGCTGTGCTACTGCATTTGTAGAATAACCTTTTACATTACAAACTACGATTTTAGCCTTATTACAATATTCTAAATCAATATTATTTACTCCAGTTGCCGTTACACAAATCAATTTCAACTTTGAAGCATCTTTTAATTGCTCTGCTCCTAAGTAATGTTTATTAGTAATTACAACACTAGCATCTTTAATTCTTTCTTTTATTTCTTCTTTTGAACTTTGATCATAAACTGTTACAGCCCCATATTTATTTAATTTAGACAAATCAACATCTTTTCCTAATGTCTCACTATCCAAAAAAACAATTTTTAAATCTTCTTGAAGAATCTCTATTACATCTTTTAATGTTTTTCCACTTAACATTTTACCTAACAAAATAGCTTCATTCAAATCTAAGATCTTTGATGGCTTCCAATTACCACTCATCACACCACTATTTATTTTAAAACTAAGAGCTTTATTCAATAAAGCAATTCCTAACGCCCGATTAGTCATATCATCCATCTTTTCAATATCAGCCATGATCTTATCTGTAAAATTAGGATCTATTCCAGAACAAGACTTGACACAATCTAAAAAAGTATCAAACTTATTTATTTCTTCCCTAAAAATATCATTAAACAATAAAGGTAAAACTATATTATAAAGATCCATTGGTACAGAACCATATCCCTTTGTGAAATTATATAATATTGCACTCCCTAATTTTTCATCTTTCATTCCATCAACTAACTTCATCTTTTTCTCCTAAAACATATTCACTATAATTCTTTGTCGATCTTGTAAAGTCATATCATCATATATAATAAAGCAATACTTAAATCTTTTATAACGATGATCATATTTCAATACATTATAGCTCAAATAACGACTATCACATTCTTTAGCTCCACTACCACATGAAGAACCTGCAGCAATTACATACATCCCATCATGATTCGTAAAAAACGGTAAATGTTTATGACCATGTAAAACATACTGAATCTGATGTTTTCGAAGCCATTCAACTAGTTCCTGACTATCAACTAAGGCCTTAGAACTATCCATAATTCTACCAACAAACATCTTTTCCCGCCATCTCTGTTTCAAAAATTCATCTCTTGTAATCGGAAATAAATGATGATGTAACATTGCTACTAATGTATAGTTTTTTAAATTAGGAATATTTTCTAATTCTTCATCAATATTAGCTAACTGCTCCTGTCCCACTTTACCCCGAGCTAGATTCCCTTCAACTGTAGAGTCGATTTTAATTAAAATAATTTTTTCTTCTTCAAATACTTTAATACTTTCATTCAATAAAAAAGCAATCACTTTACTCTTTTGTTTCTTAAAAATATTAAAACCATTTACAATAACATCATGATTACCTAAAATAAATGAAACATCGCCCCCATACCTATTTTTTAATAGCTTCATAAACCCCGCTGCTTCGTACATATTCTTTCGATTTGGTGAATTCATTAAATCACCAGTAATTAAAAACTTTAACTGATAATATGAACGTAATTGTTTACAAGTATCATCTAAACTTTCCTCTAAAGCCAAACGACCCTGATTTTTCTTTTTGTTACCTAAATGCAAATCACTCAACTGAACAAAATAACTATCATAAGGACTTAAATATTTACTTGAAAAGATCGTCCCATGTTCTATTTTGAACATTGCATCCTCAATATCTTTGACCGTATATACCGGTACAAAAGCCCAATCATCACCTTTAAAAATTAATAAACCCGGCCAGCGATCAATTTGATATAAAGCATTAACAAAATGCTTATACGGACCATAAAATGATAGATCATTCTTTTTTAATAAACTATGGCAATTTAATACACTTACTTTATCACTGCTTAAATCTTCAACCAGCTGAGTCGAAGTTAAATAAATATTGATTGACTCATCATAATTAAAACTAGATAATGCTACAATTTGATATTTATCCCTTTCCACTTTTATATAATCAATTAACTCCTGATAATGCTTAGGGTCAAATTTATCAATTATCTGTTCTACTCTCTTAGCTTTAATAATTGCCATAAATGTATCATAACCAATATTTTCGATTGCATTTATGTTAATATTACGTTTATACATCCACTTTCTAAACTGACATAAGCCACGATATCCATCAAGAATGCGACTAAAATAAGTTACACTATTATCATAAATCAAATTCAAATAACAGTTGATCAAATCATACTCATTCATTTTATCGCCTCCTATTTTATATTATACCGCAATCAAGTAAAGAATAAATAATTAAAATATATTAATTCAACGATTTTAAAAAGCCTATAAAAATAGGCTTTTTAGAATTTCAAATTTCTCGGTGTTCTTGGGAATGGTTCAACATCACGAATATTTTGCATACCAGTTAAATACATTAAGAAACGATCAAATCCTAAACCAAATCCAGCATGTTTACAACCACCAAAACGACGGAGATCCATATACCACTGTAACCCTTCTTTACTCATTTTCTTCTCGTCCATAATTTTCTCTAAAACATCATATCTTTCTTCACGCTGACTACCCCCAACTAATTCGCCAATTCCTGGAACTAACAAATCGCAAGCTGCAACAGTCTTATTGTCATCATTTAAACGCATATAAAACGCTTTGATCTCTTTTGGATAATCAGTTAAAAATACCGGTCCTTTAACAACCTGCTCACAAATATAACGTTCATGTTCACTGTTTAAATCCATTCCCCAAGATACTTTGTTCTTAAATTTAACATCTGCTTTTTCTAATATTTCAATTGCCTCTGTATATGTCATTCGTTTAAATTCACTATCTCTTACTTTAGTAATTCGATTAATACAATCTTTATCGATCATCGATGCAAAAAAGTTCATTTCCTCAGGTGCATTATCTAAAACATAATCAATACAATATTTAACCATATCCTCAATAAGATCCATATCATCTTCAAGATCTGCAAAAGCTATTTCTGGTTCAATCATCCAGAACTCACTAGCATGTCTAGAAGTATTCGAATTTTCTGCTCTAAACGCTGGTCCAAATGTATACACATCTCTAAAAGCCATCGCAAATGCTTCAACATGTAACTGTCCAGTAACTGTTAAGAAAGCTTCTTTTTCAAAGAAATCTTCTTTGAAATTTGTATCATCAATCGTTGTTGCTCTAAACATTTCTCCAGCACCTTCACCATCATTACTAGTAATGATTGGCGTATGAACATAAACAAATCCTTGTGATTGGAAAAATTCATGAATCGCCATTGATAATACACTACGTAATCTAAAAATTGCGTAAAATGAATTAGCTCTTGGTCTTAAATGAGGAATTTCGCGCATATATTCAAATGAATGCCGTTTCTTTTGTAAAGGAAAATCTTCATCACAGCGACCTTCAATTTCAATTTCTGTTGCCTCAACTTCAAATGGCTGTTTTCCCTCTGGCGTCAATTTCAATTTACCAACTACTCTAATAGCACTTCCTGTTGATAACTTATCAATTTCAGCATAATTTTCAATTCCTTGTTCAGTGTAAACAATTTGTAAGTTTTTAAAATACGTTCCATCGTTAAGTGCAATAAACCCTAATTTACCACTATTACGATTAGTTCGAACCCATCCCTCAAGTTCAACATACTCATAACCCTCTAAATCCATTACCTGGTTACTTAAAAACATTTCATATAGTTCTCTAACCGTTATAAATTCAAACATATTAATCCTCCTAGTTTTACATATTATATACTTTATTCACGCGACTATTCAAGTATTATTGCTGATTTGAATCCATCTTAATTACTAACTCTTGAATCGCGACGACTACATCGACCTGCTGTACTTCAACCCCTGGTCTAACCGTAAAATGGGTATGGGTAAAATCGACGATTCCTTTTATTCCTAAATCCATTAAACGATCAACTGTTGCCTGAACATTTTCTGAAATAGCTAGAATTGCAATCTTACAATCCCTAGGAAATGTTTTTTCTAAATCATCGATATTATATAATTTGACCCCAAAACGTTCTCCCTCTTTATTTTTATCCTGATCGTAACCACAGACAATTTTCCCGACTGTATATTGCCAGCGATTATATTTTAAGATTGCACTGCCTAAATTTCCAACTCCGATCAAAATAATCGACTCATCTAGACCTAAACCAAGCACTTCACTTAAACCATCGATCAAGTGTTTAACGTCATAACCTTTACCCCGTTGTCCAAAATTATCTGTTTTTGACAAATAAGTAAAATCCCGACGAATCGTGGTATCCTGGATTCCGGTTAATTCTGATAATTCACTAGATAAACAGTTTTCTTTTCCTTCATGCTGCATCTTTCTTAATGCTTTTAAATAAACCGGATAACGCGACATCGTCGCATTAGAGATTTTTTTATCCATTTCGATCAACCTCACTAACCGATTCATTTTCAAGATCCAAATTAGGTTTTATCCCTAAAGATAAATCACTAAACATTTTTAAATCATACATTTCTTTAGCCGCTAAAGCAATCATCATCGCATTATCGGTACAACAGCTCATTGGCGGTAATAATAATTCAACCCCATCTAAATCTTTAACAGCTGTTTCCATAGCTTTTCTTAATCCCCGATTAGCACTGACACCACCAGCCAGCATTACTTGTTTTATCTCATAAGTTTTAGCGGCTCTAATTGTTTTATCGACCAAAACTGCAATCACGACTTCTTGAAAAGAAGCAGCTAAATCATTTTTATTTATTATTTCACCACGCTGCTTAGCTTTATGATTTAAATTAATTACTGCTGATTTTAACCCGCTAAAACTAAAATTATAACTATCATCATCTAAAGGAACAGGCAAATCATAAGTATGTTTACCAGCACTTGCCATTTTATCGATCACCGGCCCACCAGGATATGGTAAGTTTAATACCCGCCCTACTTTATCATAAGCCTCGCCAACAGCATCATCTAAAGTTGTCCCAATTACTTCAAATTCAAATGGTGCTTTCAACAAAACCAGTTCACTATGGCCACCGCTTACAACTAAGCATAAACTTGGATAAATCATATCTTGATTATAATTATTAGCGTATATATGTCCAGCAATATGATGAACTCCGATCAATGGTTTATGATATGCCATGGCTATCGTCTTAGCCGCCTGCAAACCAATATGCAGTGATCCAACCAGCCCCGGTCCTTTAGTAACCGCTATGGCATCAATTTCATCAATCGTGATATTGGCCTTTTTTAAAGTTTCTTTTAATACTAGACTTACACACTCTACATGTTTTCTACTGGCAATTTCTGGAACAACGCCTCCATATAAAGCATGAACATCAATTTGTGAAGCTACAACACTCGATAAAAATTCCCGCTTATCTTTTAATATTGCCATTGCCATTTCATCACAACTTGATTCGATTGCTAAAATCAGTGACATCTTTATACCTCCATTTCTTTTATCATTAAATATGCATCTTCATGATTATCCTGATAATAGTTCTTTCTAATTGCCACGATCTTGAAACCACATTTTTCATACAGCTTGATTGCTTTTTGGTTTGATATCCTAACTTCTAAATTAATATTAGCATATCCCATCGTTTTCGTGATTTCTTCACATTTATCCATTAATTTTTTGGCATAACCACTACCTTGATATGCTTTCTTTATCCCTAAAGTCGTTATTTGCGTCTGATCACCTAATAACCACATCCCAATATATCCAATTATTTCTAACTCATCTTCTAAAACTAGAATCGTTGAAAACGCATTTTTTTCCAATTCATAATAAAACGCTTCTTTATCCCAAGGGGAACTAAACAGTTCCTGCTCTAAAGCAACGATTTTATCAATATCTAAAAGATCCATCCGTCTAATCAGCATATCTTTTTAGCCTCAACATCTTTTAAATACTGTGGTACTAGATTATCGACATCCTTTACATAATCGACACTTTTAGCAGCCTGATATATATTATTACTTAAATCAATTTCAACTTTATCATGACCCACTATTTCACTATCACCCCAAACAGGGTAATTGGCATATTGCTTTTTAAAAGCCGCAAATTCTTCAATCAACATGATTTGATCAGCGACAACGCTATGATTATTATCATAAACACCAACAAATATTTTTTTACTGCGAGCATCAATAACACTGATTGCTTTATTTTTCCCGACATAACCATGTAAAGAAGATACTGCTTTGATTTTGATCTTACTTATCGCTGCTAAAGTTTTAGCAATCGTTAATGCGACTCTTTGTCCAGTATAGGAACCAGGCCCGATCGTTATGATCATTTCATCAACATCGAGAACATTAAAACTATTTTTTTCTAACATCGCATTTAAATATGTTAAAGCATATTCTGACTGGCGCCGATTGCCTTTTTCTTGATATTTGTCAATACATTGACCATCTTCATACAAAGCTATTACTAAATAAATATTTGATGTATCCATTACAATTGTTTTCATTTAAAGTCCTCCATCAATTGTTCATATTTGGAACCTACTGCTTTAAAAGTAAACTCACGAGCATCTTCATCGATTTTTTTAATTATGATTTCTAATCTTTCTTCTGGTAAAATATCAGCAATAAATTCTGCCCATTCAATCACACAAATATCATCACTATCAAAAATTTCTTCAAAACCTAGATCATCATCTTGATCTTCTAAACGATAAGCATCAAAATGTGATAGATTTGATCTGCCATGATATTGTTTTAAGATGGTAAAAGTAGGACTATTTATGATCTTTTCAATTCCTAATCCTAAACCAATTCCTTTAGTAAAAGTAGTTTTACCAGCCCCTAGATCACCGCTTAAAGTAATCAGCATCTGGGGTTTTAATTTTTCGCCTAATCTTTTACCTAATTCAATTGTTTCTTCGAGATTATTTACTTTGATTACTTTCTCCATCTTTAACTCCTTATGTTAAATCTTCATAAACATGATACCAGTGTTTAGTAAAGTCTTCATTAAAAGGCTTTTCACCCTTTGAAGCATGATCAATTAAGATACTTAACTGTTTTTTCAATATTTTATCTAATTCTTTTGAATAATTCATTTGTTTAGCATGCTGCTTATACTCTTCTTCATCTAAGATCCGATAATTTCCATCAGGAAACACCTTTAGATCCAAATCATAATCAATATACTTTAAAGCTTCACCATCATATAAAGTTGGAGAAGCAATATTACAATAATAATAGACTCCAGTTTTACGAATCATACAAATAACATTATACCATTTTTTCTTTGGAAAATAACAAATCGCCGGTTCTCTTGTATGCCACATTCTCCCATCTGCTTCCGTTACCAAAGTACGATTATTTATCGCAATAAAATGTTCCTCATTTTCATCTAAGATAAATCCCTTGGACCAGCAGCGATGAATACTTCCATCATGCTTATAACAATGAATTAATACTTTTTTTCCTATCAGGGAATTTGACATCTTTTACTACCTCTCTTTTATAACAGTAACATTATACACAAATTGAGTATCTTTTTAAAGATGTAACTTTAATTCTTGATACCAATCAAAAAATCTCACTACCTAGTAATGAGATTTAAAAGACTATTATTTGATTGTATTTTTCAACCGTGGATATAGAATCATAAATAAAACAAAGCAAACTACTAAAGTTGCTAGATTATATGGAACATTATAAGCTAAATTAGCTTGTAATGGTGTTGCAAAAGCATACCATCCTGAAATTAAATGACAAATCGTTTTTAATACCATTACAACAATGATTCCAATCGGAAGATCAAAATTTTTGATCTTGATCAAGGGAATAAATCCAACCATTCCCACGATTGCCATTGGCAGTAAATAATCAAATATTACTGACAGTGCCCCATAAAAAGTTGCTAATCCTAAGACAAAATGTAATCCGACACAGACTAACGAAACGACGATTCCATAGCAGGCTCCCATCAAATAACTGCAAAGCATTAAAACTACTAGTGAAAATGCAACGTTTCCCCCCTGTGGCATAGTTGGTGTAAATTGTGTTAGATATTCTAAAACAATTTGTAATGCTGCAAATATTGCCATATAAGTCATGGTTTTGGTGTTGATTTCAAATTTTTTGTTTTTCATTCTTCTTTGTTTCCCCTTTCTTATAAAAAGAGCCAAACAAAATTAAAAAAGCTTTTTTACAAGCGCAAAAAAGCAAATAATTTAAAATTGCTCTCTCTACGCTGGCATTACCCAGTTCAGATGATAAGGGACAAGGTTTTACCCTTTCTCAGCTAACGCGCCCCTGGCTCATTTATATTATAAATGTTATCGACAAAATAGCAAGAAAAAAAACAATAAAGCTAATGTATTTAACTAGTAATTTTATAAAATGATGTTATAATGTCCATAGATTAAGGAGGCTTTGTGAAAATGGCAAAAATTATTTCTGTAAACGCAGGTAGTTCTTCATTAAAATTTCAACTATTTGAAATGGATGATGAATCTGTTATTACTTCTGGGGTAATCGAGAGAATTGGTTTAAATGATTCAATTTTTACGATCAAATACAATGGTAAAAAAACCGTGACAACTAGTTCGATCGAAAACCATAAAGTTGCTGTGCAGCTTTTATTAGATACATTAATTGAAAAAGGAATTGTAAAAGATTTAAATGAAATCAAAGGGGTTGGACATCGTGTTGTTCAAGGGGGCGCTTATTTCAGCTCATCAGCAGTTATTGATGAAGATGTTGTAAAGAAGATCGATGAATTAAAATCACTTGCACCTTTACACAATCCAGCTCATTTGACAGGGTATTATGCATTTAAAGAAGCTATTCCTAATGCTGGTGCTGTAGCTGTATTTGATACAGCTTTCCATCAAACATTAGAACCAAAATGTTATATTTATCCTATTCCATATAAATACTATACTGATTATAAAGTTCGTAAATACGGTGCTCATGGAACTAGTCATTACTATGTTTCTCATCGCTGTATTGAAATGATGGGAAATCCTGAACATTCAAAGATCATTGTTGCTCATTTAGGAGCCGGCGGATCTTTAAGCGCTGTTAAAGATGGAATCTCTATAAATACCTCAATGGGCTTTACACCATTAGCAGGTATCATGATGGGAACTCGCAGCGGTGATGTCGATCCTTCAGTAATCGATTATTTGATTGAAGAAGTTGGGATGGATATGAAAGAAGTTATCAAGATGTTGAATAAAGAATCTGGGTTATTAGGTATTTCAGGAATATCCAGCGATTTTAGAGATGTTCAAAATGCTGCGATGGAAGGAAATGAAAGAGCCCAATTAGCAATCGATATTTTCTATCGTCGTGTTATTGCTTATATTGGACGTTATTTCATTGCTTTAGGTGGTGTAGATGCAATTTGCTTTACAGCTGGAATTGGTGAAAATTCTTTCTTTGCTCGTAAAGGAATTTGTGATTTATTAAAAGATGCCTTAGGTATTGAAATTGATGAAGATGCAAATGTAAATGGTCAGGGAGATCGTTTGATCAGCACCCCTGATTCAAAAGTAAAAGTTTTTGTAATCCCAACTAATGAAGAGTTAGTTATCGCTCGCGATACTAAACGTTTATTAAATTTATAAAAATACATGTAGCTTAAAGCTACATGTTTTGTCTATGAAGATCAAAAATTTTTTTAAAGCAACGATTCACGAATCACTGCTTATCGGCATTCTACTTGCTTTAGTTGGGGGTTTTTTAGATATTTATACTTACATTCTAAAAGGTAATGTTTTTGCCAATGCCCAAACTGGGAATATGGTTTTAATGGGGTTAAAATTAGCTAATCAGGATTATCTTGGTGCTTTTTACTATTTGATTCCTATATCAGCCTTTTTTTTGGGAATTATCATTAGCGAATATATAAAACATAAATTAAGTAAAGTTCAATACATCGAATGGCAGCACTTGATCATCATTATTGAAATCATCATTCTAGTAATTATTGCTTTTCTTCCTAAAAATGTCCCAAATCTAATTTGTAACGTTACGATCGGTTTAGTTTGTTCTTTACAGGTAAATGCTTTTAGAACTACAAACGGTCTACCTTATGCATCAACTATGTGTACAGGTAATTTAAGATCAGCGGGACAAAAATTAGCTTCTTATTTATTTAAAGACGATAAAGATGCTTTAAGCCATTGTTTTCGTTATTTGATCATCATTGCTTCTTTTATTTTAGGTGCCATTATTGCAACTATTTTAGTTAGTATTTTTGATCATATGGCTTTATTATTTTGCTGTCTTATTCTAATTATCATTTTACTTATTTTAGTTTATTAGCCTATTAATTAGGCTCTTTTTTTATTTTAATAAATGCTCTTCTACATAATCGATAATTTCCTGACGATTGCTTAAAACTTCACAAAACGGTTTTCTTAAATCTAAACGCTGCATATCCACACAACGAATCTCACTTAATTGTAAACGGCTCTTGGTTTTGGTTTTTGACATCATTACATCAATATCGAGTTCAAATTCCGGATTACAGCTAGTCCCTTTCAACGAAGTGCAGGGAATGATCAACATTTTATACCCTAGATCTTTAAGTACATAACACCAATGTCCATCCATTAGTTCTTTAGGAAAACCACGGCCGATATTGAAATAAGCCAACTGATGAATCTTAGGTCGACAAGGTAAATGATAATATGTACTGTCAATATCACGACCCCCATCTTTAACTAAGTGACAGTAAAAATATTCTAACTGATTTGTTAAATGTTTTAACGAACAGCTGTATTTTTCTACATCATAAATGCCAGTTTCTTCAAGGTTTTCTAATGATTTACTGATTTCAGCTAAATTATCATGAATACTCATATTTTTTATCCTCCTATTATCTTTTACATCACTAATCGTAAAATTACTTTTATTTTTTACTGATTTTATTTTTTTATTCATTAATAAAACAATTTTTTAATTTTATTATTTTGGCAACGTTTTCAGCAAAAAAACATATAATAATTTAGGTTGCTTTTTTATTTCTATTTGTATATAATAGCAACTGTTATTAAGGAGACAAGTAAAAAATAGCGCCAGGACTAATTCAATTAGTTGACGAGGACTAGGTTTATCGAAATATTCGGCGGGTGACCTAGAGGTATGATACTACCTAAACAATGAACAAAAATAATGAGTGATCATTAAACAAATTCATTCGGTATCCTCCATTAATAACATAATAAAAACTAAATATTATGGAGGAATTTTTTATGTGCGGAATTACTGCGTTTTCAGGTAAAGAAGAAGCTTTACCATTCTTATTACAAGGACTTCACAAACTGGAGTATCGTGGTTACGACTCAGCTGGAGTGACTCTTGTTGATAAAGATAAACTATTCACGATCAAAGCTAAAGGGAGACTTCAAAATCTAGTCGATCGTTTAGATCAGGCTGTCCCTAGCGGCTGTGTGGGAATTGGTCATACGCGCTGGGCAACTCATGGAGTTCCATCAAATCTTAATTCTCATCCTCATACCAATAATGACAACACTATTTCCTTAGTGCATAATGGAATTATTGAAAATTATCGTGAGTTAAAAGAAAAATTAATTGCTAAAGGCTATACTTTTCATAGTGAAACTGATAGCGAAGTTGTTGTTCATTTATTAGATTCTTATTATCAAGGAAATATGCTTGAAGCTTTAAGAAAAGTAATTAATCGAATTGAAGGCAGTTATGCTCTTTGTATTGTTTCAACTTTAGAACCAGATACAGTTTATGTAACCAAAAAAGACAGTCCTTTAGTTTTAGGAACAAATGATGATGCCAGCTTTGGAGCAAGTGATATTCCTGCTTTATTGGATTATACTAAAGATGTTTATTTTATCGAAGATTATGAAATTGCAAAATTATGTAAAAATAAAATCACTTTTTATGATCGTCAAGGTAACACGATCGATAAGAAGACTACTCATATCCCATATGATAATGAAGCAGCTCAAAAAGGCGGTTATGATACTTTTATGTTAAAAGAAATTCATGAACAGCCTTATGCCATCAGTGAAACCCTTAGAGGACGCGTTGAAGGTGAAGATCAAATCATTCTACCTGAGCTTGATAATTTAAAAGATCGTTTTGCAACTTTTAATAAAGTATACTTCGTTGCCTGTGGTACAGCTTATCATGCGTGTTTATCAGGAGCTAATATTTTAGAAAGACTTACTGGTTTTCCGACTTTTACCCAAGCAGCCTCTGAATTTAGATATGGTGATCCAATCATTGATGAAAAGACTTTATGTATCTTTGTTTCTCAATCAGGAGAAACTGCTGATACAATGGCAGCTTTAAGATTAGCTAAAGAAAAAAAGGCAACAACTCTTGCAATTGCAAATGTCCTTGGTTCAAGTATTTCTAGAGAAGCAGAAGCCACTATTTACACTTGTGCCGGACCTGAGATTGCTGTTGCTAGTACTAAAGCTTATACAACTCAAGTAATTGTTTTACTATTACTGGCAATCTATATTGCTCAAAGTTTAGGTAAAGAAGATGAAATCTATAAAGACCTTATTAAAGGAATTGCTAAATTACCTCAACAAATCGAAGATATTTTAAAAGATGAAAAGATTTTTGAAAATTATGCTAATTATTTAAAAGATCAGCATGATGCTTATTATATTGGACGTAGTTTAGATTATGCTTCTGTTTTAGAAGGGGCATTAAAATTAAAAGAAGTTTCTTATATTCATGCCGATGCTTATATTGCTGGAGAATTAAAACATGGACCAATTGCATTAATTGAAAATGGCAGTGTCGTTATTGCTGTTGCAACACAACCGCATATTGCTGCCAAAACAATCAGCAATATTCAAGAAACGATTGCTCGTGGAGCGAAAGTTATCTTATTTACCTTAGAAGGTGAAGAAGTCGGTAATGTTAACGAAACTTATTATATGCCTAATGTAAACCCCATTCTTCAAGCTGTGCTAGTAGCTATTCCTTTACAATTGATTAGCTATTATGCTGCAAAAATTAAAGGATGCGATGTCGATAAACCTCGTAACCTTGCAAAATCAGTTACTGTTGAATAAAGAACGTGAAATCACGTTCTTTTATTATAATCGTCTAGTTCATTTTCTTTCTAATACATATCTTAAATTAGAAAGGAGATGAGAGAATGGAATCTTATGATAAAAAACATTGTAACGACAAATGGTGCATTGAAGACTGCAACAACATTCACTGTGTTGATCAACGCTGCGCTTTAACTGCAATTATTCAATCAGTAGCTATGATAGAAGCTTCTTTGTCTTCAATCATTTGTGTTGAGGCAATGAAATTAAAAAAAGCTGTTTGTTTAGCTAATGATCTTGATTCGTTAATTAGAATTAATGAATCTGTTCAAGAAACACTTGATGCTATTAGCCAATTAGAAGAATCATTAAAACAAAAAGCTGTTTATGCAATTGAAGCTCTAAACGAATTATCAAACAAAAAATAAACTATTAATAATGTACAAACAAAAGGAATAAGCTCAATGTCTTATTCCTTTCATATTCATATCAACATGTATTCAAAAAAGCACCTTCACTTTTTACATTTTGTTTCTTTTCAAATTAGTTATATATCAATTCTTTAAAAACGCTATAATTTTTATTAGGAGTTATATTAAATAAACTTAACAATTTATGATCATACAATTCATCTTGATGATATTCAGGAATAAAAACATAATTATCATCAAAACGTTTATTTTCATAACTTTTGATTGATAAATATTTTATACACCGATAATCATATTTACGCTTACTGGCAATTGAAGCTGTAACCAATTGTGGAATTACATAATTTGAACTATAAGTACTCTTTTTATTATTAACTTTAATACTACAAGCCATCAATAACAATAGCTTTAACATTGCCATTTTTATCTCTATTAATGACATTTTTTCAAGATCTTTTAAAAAGAATGGTGTTAAATCAAAACATTTAAACGGTCTTTTAACCTCAAAATCACCAATAAAAAAATTTTCCGTAAAATCATCTATATTCAATTCCGCTTTGACACCTTCAATACTGCTAGCTAAATATAAACAAGGAAATCCTGAAATACTATATCTTTCATTACCAACAAGATTTCTTTTATCAAAAGGAATATGAAAAATTTGTTTCACAAATCTTTTGGCATCAATCAAATCATGATCATTGATGATCCGACCTCGATACAACAAATCAACTTTACTCTCTTTTTCAAATTCATCAGCTAAAGAATGATTTAAATATTTATTTGAAAAAAGAATATTATAAATAATATTACTGGCACTTCGTATATCACCTTTTTCATAAATACGCCATGCCTTTAAAATACTATCTCGTAAACGATTAAATACTTTTAAATAAGTTTCATCAAAAATGTTGTCATATTTGATAATAATCTTCCTTAGCTGTAAGCTTTTTTTCAAAAAAGCTCGATAACACTGATAATCAAATTCACATTCAATAATTATAAAATTCCCAGCTTTTATTTCCTTTTCTAACATCTCAACTATTTCCATCATCACTTCTCCTTTTAAAAAAGAGATTATTTTTCATAATCCCTTAATATAACTTATCTGGATAAATACCTGCACTAATCAATTCTTTAATACTATCAATTACAGACTGCTTATCCTCTTGATAAGTAACACCAAACCAATTATCTTGTGACTTCAAGACAGTTACATCAGCTTTTTTTTCTTTCAATAAATCCCCTATTATTGTTGGTAACAAATACTCTGATTTTGTATCTTCATCATCCAACTGAGATAAGAAATTTTTAAATTTCTGTTCTAAAACTGTAAAAATATCTGGCTGTAAAGCCCACATATTCATTGATACTGGCACTTGTAAATCAATATTGATCATATCTTCACCAGCTTTTACAAATGCACAATCATTGCCTTTTTCAATATTATGTGTTTCAACTATATCAATTAAATGATTATCTTCATTCACACTGCAGATTCCTCTAGTTACCCCACCATTATCACTTAAAGTGTTTTTTAAAATAAAACTCACCATGGCAATTTGTTCTTTACCGTTACTTACCTGATCATTAACTAAATAGTCATATGCTTCTTTATACGCCTGTTTACCATAATAATCATCAGCATTAATTACTAGAAATGGTTCTTTAACTACATTCTTACAACATAAAATAGCCTGCCCTGTTCCCCATGGCTTAGTTCTATTTTTTAATTTTTCTTGATAAACTTCAGGAATATTATTTAACTCCTGAAATACATATTCAACATCGATAACTTGTTTGATTCTTGAGCCGATCACCCGATCAAATTCTTCTTCTAAGTCCTTACGGATTACAAATACCACTTTATTAAAACCTGCTTCTTTTGCATCATAAATTGAATAATCCATAATAATTTCATCATTTGGTCCCACTGGTGCTAATTGCTTTATCCCACCACCAAAACGACTGCCGATACCTGCTGCCATAATAACTAATGTAATATTCTTCATACTTTCCCTCATTTCTTAGCGTTATCGTATTAATTATATACTATAACATCTTTTTTTTCTAGGCAATGTCGTAAATTGCCTTAATTTGTCATAAAAAACAGCGTTGATACAAATACTACTTCCTAATTTAAACTTTATTGATTCTTCAAGAAATTACTTTAATCAAACACATTTACCCTTTCAACACGATCTTAAATTCATTCACATACTAATAAAATCTTTCTTACTTTTTTATCATTTTTACTATATGCAATCATCCTTTTAAAAGCATATTGTATTTTAGTCTTCATAATATTAATAATTTATATTATACTAATTTTATAATAGTTTGTTCTATTCAATTAAAACCATCTTGAATAGAACAAATATAATTTACAATCTTCGTTATTTTTAATAAAGATTTTATCTTAATTATGTAACGATACTAAAAGAAAAGGAGTAATTTTAAATGACATTCAAAAATAAAAAAAGTAATAAAATTTTAATTGCTGGGATGCTGTGGCTTACAGCTTTAAGCGCCTGCACTTCTACCGAATCCTCAAATAACAATAATATTGATAAAAATAATGTATCAGTAAACGAATCTCTACAATCCGATTTTACTGGTACATCACTAGGTAAATTTACTATCAAAGATATCAACGGCAAACAATATAATCAAGATATGTTCAAAGATTATGATTTGACGATGATCAATATATTCACTACCTGGTGTTCGCCTTGTGTAGCTGAAATTCCTGACTTAGAAAAAATCCATACTACCATGGCTGAACAAAAAGTTAATGTTGTAGGAGTAGTATTGGATGTCTTAGATGAAAAAGGCAATATTATTCAAGAATATCTTGAAAAAGCACAATCATTAGCTAAACAAACCGGTGCCACATATCCTATTTTAATACCTGATTCAACTTATATGAATGGGCGATTAATAGGCATTGAAGCAATTCCCGAAAGTTTCTTTGTCGATAAAAATGGTAATATCGTTGGTGAAACTTACAGCGGCAGTCGTGATTTTGAAGATTGGAAAAAATTAATAGAAGATAATTTAGCTGATTTAAAGAGGGATAATTAATGAAGCGCTATCGTTCATGTGCAAACGGTCTTTTAATAACTGTTTTAGGACTCATAATGATGTTATTAGGAATCTATCGCGGTGAAGTAGCTGTATTATTTACAAAAGCGATAAATATTTGTTTGGAGTGTATTGGAATTGGATAAGAAAAATATAAAAATAAAAGAGTGGGGACGACATCGAATTCAAATTTTTTGGATGTTACTAACTAATAGCTATTTAATTGGTTTTATTCAAGGGAAAATCTATAAAGGAAAATTAAAAAACTTATGTGTTCCAGGCATGAATTGTTACTCTTGTCCAGGAGCATTAGGAGCTTGTCCCATCGGTTCCCTTCAAGCCGTTATTGGAAGCTGGAATTTTAAGTTTTCTTTTTATGTGATTGGTTTCCTTTTATTTATTGGTGGACTAGTGGGTCGCTTAATTTGTGGCTGGTTATGTCCTTTTGGATTGATTCAGGATCTACTGCATAAAATTCCTTTTTACAAAAAAATAGAAACATTTCCTGCTGATCGTCTTTTGCGAAAATCAAAGTACGTTATTCTTGTGATTTTTGTAATTCTGCTGCCATTATTTTTAGTAGATATTCTAGGTCAAGGCACGCCTTATTTTTGTAAATTGATCTGTCCAGTAGGAACTTTAGAAGGCGGAATTCCATTAGTTTTATTAAACAAATCGATGCATAGTGCTCTTAGCTGGCTATATGTCTGGAAAAATTTTCTTTTAGCATCAATAATTATTTTATCAATTATCATCTATCGTCCGTTTTGTAAATATCTTTGTCCACTAGGGGCCATCTATTCTTTGTTTAATTCTGTTTCAATCTTTAAATATCGCGTAGATAAAGAAAAATGCTGTCATTGTAATAACTGTGCTAAAGTTTGTAAAATGCAGGTCGATCCTGTTAAAAATGCTAATTATTTTGAATGTATTCGCTGTGGATCATGTAAAAAAGCATGTCCGACTGGTGCAATTACTTCCGGTTATTTAAAAAGTGAATTTGCCAAAACAAATAAAAACTGTAATAAAATAAATATTTAATAATTTTAATATAATGTTATAATGCAGATGACCTGATTTATTCAAAAACTTTAAATATATAATAGGGGTGAACTAAATGAATTATAAAATTCAGGGGAATTATTTAACATTGATCATTGATGAACAGTTTACCAATAAAACAGTTAGAGAATTACTAGACTGGTTACATTTATCTAAAAAAACTATTCATCTATTAAAACAAAATAAAGAATATTTTTTAAATAATAACTATGTAAATGAAACCCATTTACTAAACAAAAATGATCTATTTAAAATAAAAGCTTTTAATGAAGAATATATCGATTACCTTCCCCAAGCATATCCTTTAAAAATAGTTTATGAAGATGATTTTATTTTGATTGTCGATAAACCAATAAACACTATTATATATCCCGAAACAAAAAAAGAATTAAACACATTATGTAATTATATAGCTAATTATTATCTAGAAACAAATCAAGCTTTAACAATTCGCCATATCCATCGTCTTGATCAAGATACTACCGGACTAGTAATATTTTGCAAGTGTCCTCTTATTCAACCATTATTAGACGATATGATGGCTAACAAGCTAATTAAAAGAAGTTATCTAGCTGTTTGTAACGGTATCATCGATCATGATATTACTATTAATAAAGCAATTGCTCGTGATCGTCATCAAAATAAAATGAGAGTCTCAAAAAACGGTCAAAAAGCTGTTACAAAGATAAAAATTTTAGGTTCTAATCATCAAAAAAACTATACTGTCTGTAAATGTGATCTAGAAACCGGACGCAAACATCAAATTCGTGTTCACTTAGCTTCAATCAATCATCCTTTATTAAGCGATCCTTTATATGGATATAAAAGTAAACTTATCAAGCGGACTGCTTTACATGCTTATAAATTAGAATTTCTCCATCCAATTACTAATGACCCAATTATTGTAAAAACCCCGCTTCCTCAAGATATGGAATTTATCAATGATCAAATAGATTTAAGCAAAAAGGTTTGAAACTGATTTTCAAACCTTTTACATATCTAAATATTTTCTACATTTCTTTACTAATAATTTCTAAACCAACCTTTACGATAGTAATCTGATCAAATAACTTTAATTCAATATAAGCAACACGTTTATGCCGGTTTATTTTGATGATTTTACCATGATAATCAACTAAAGGTCCACTAATAATATTAACCTCATCCCCAACAATATAACCCTTTGACATTTCAATAATATGCTCGCTCTTACCAAATCTAAGCAACGCTTTTGCTTCTTCTTCAAGAATCGGTAAAATATTACTGCCATCATTTCCTAATACCTTCGTTAAATCAGGAATAAGCTTTAATTGGTTAAATAATATATCAATATGATCAGTTATCATAAAGACATAACCTTTAAATAAAATCTCCTCTACTTCACTCCACTTACCACGATATTTTTTCATCCGCTTACATTTAGGAATAAAGCATTCTTCATATATTTTTGGTGAAATCAATCGTTGACAAATTTCTTTGATTTTCTCCTCTTTTCCACTTTTAACCTGAATAACATACCAGTTATCATACATGAAAATACCTCCATTTGGGCATACTTTACCAGTCCGTATTTTTATACCGACTTTTAATAATATTATAGATTATCGCCAATAACGCGACATCGCGACGATTATTTTTGATAATCTTTTTTAAATTTTTTCTTTAGATTTTACTTCTGGTACTTTTCTTTTAAATGGTTTTTTATATGTATAAGTTGGTACCAGTTCCTGAATAAATGGCCTGATATCCTCAACTTCTTCGTATACTTCTTTTTTTAATTCTACTAATTTTTCAAAGAAACTTTCTTCATCCATCTCAATTGGTTTCCCAATATGAATCAGATTATTTGGTGTCTCCTGTAGCCCCTCTTCTTTCATTAACAGCTCTTCATACAGTTTCTCCCCTGGTCTAAGTCCCGTATACACGATCTTTATATCTACATCTGGTTCATGTCCTGAAAGCTTGATTAGATTTCTTGCCATATCTGCTATCTTGACTGGTTTTCCCATATCTAAGATAAATATTTCGCCACCTTTTGCATATGCCCCTGCCTGGAGTACTAGTGACACGGCTTCTGGTATCGTCATGAAATATCTGATGATATCTGGATGGGTTACCGTTACTGGTCCCCCTGCTTTGATCTGTTTTTTGAATAATGGAATCACTGATCCATTTGATCCTAAGACATTTCCAAATCTTACTGCGACAAACTCTGTCTTTGATCTTTTGTTGAATGACTGCACGATCATCTCACAGATCCTTTTTGTCGCTCCCATGACATTCGTTGGATTTACCGCTTTATCGGTCGAAATCAGAATAAAGCGTTTCGCTCCATACTTGTCAGCCACTCTGGCAGTATTCAAGGTTCCAAAAACATTGTTCTTCACTGCTTCATTTGGTGAATCCTCCATCAGTGGTACATGTTTATGGGCTGCGGCATGATAGACGATTTCGGGATGAAATCTTTCAAACAGACTTTCCATGCGCTTCGTATTTCTTACCGATGCAATCATTACTTCTAAATTTAATTTTGGATATTTATCTTTTAGTTCTAATTGAATATCATAAGCATTGTTTTCATAAATATCGACGATGATCAGCTGTTTTGGTTTGTTGGCTGCTATTTGTCTACATAACTCACTTCCAATCGATCCACCGCCGCCGGTTACCATGATTACTTTATCTGTTACGTATCCCATGATATCTTCTAAATTGACTTCGATTGGATCTCGTCCTAATAAGTCCTGAACTTCTACTTCCTTAAAGTCACTGATATGGATATCACCGTTTAGTAACTGATAGATTCCCGGTAATCTTTTGATCTTGCATTTCGTTTCTTTACAAATGTTTAATACTTCTGCTAATTCCTTTTTATCTGCTGAAGGTATTGCTACGAGAATCTCTTCGATCTCATATTTTTCAGCTGCTTCAATGATCTTATCTCTGCCGCCATAAATAATTACGCCATGGACGTTTCGTCCCTGCTTTGAGCGATCATCATCGATAAAGCACATTACCTGTTTATAGACTTCCTGAGAATTGATGATCTCACGATATACTTTTTCACCGGCAAGACCGGCTCCAATGATCATGACTTTTTCTAAATCTTTTCTTTTTTTAACATTGCCAAAGCCAATCTTACTTTTTTTTAGTCTAAGCAGACGATAAGTAAAACGGTTCCCGCCTAAAAACATTGTTAAAAGAAGAAAATAAATAAAGTAACAGCTTCTAGGCAGATCATTACCGGTAATTTCAAGAAGACATACGTTAACGATACTGTCAGCAAAAGTCGCTAATACAATATTTTTAAGTTCGATAATTGAGGCAAACTGCCACAAGCTGTGATAAAGTTTAAAATAGAAAAAGACTACTAGACCGCAGGCAATCATCGGTAAAAGCATTACTGTCAGGTTTTCTAGATACTGATTAGGTATTGGGCCATTAAATCTAAGCAGCAGTGCACCATATCCTGATAATGCGATACATAATGAATCTACCAGCATCAAGATGATTCTTCTAAAATTTAACTGGGATTTATTTCTTGTCTCATCCATTGAATCAAACCCTCCCCTTTTATAATAAGTCAAAAAAATAAATTAAAAACATTATATGACAAAATCAACTCTATTATTATAAATTTATAATAATAAATCAAGTGGTTTTTTATTATTTCTTATTTTTCAAAGAAATAATTTAGATTATTAGATTTTTATTATTATAGACGTCTAAATTAAATAAAAAAAGTAATTCTTTAACATTTTTTGTCGATAAATTCTTGCAATTTATCTGTTAATAAAGCATAATACTCCTGAAACGTATTTATTAGGAGGACTTATGGATAAAACTGAATTAAATGATGAGGTACAAATAGACTTATCAGAATTATTTAAATTAATAAAAAAACATCTTAAACTAATTATTATTTTTATGTTGGTAGGAGTTATCGTAGCTGGTTCTTATACAACTTTTATGGTTGATAAAAAATATTCTTCTCAAGGAACGATTCTTTTAAAAGCACAAGTAGTAGATGGAACGGTTGACTCTACACAGTTAAATTCTAATAATTCCATGATTGCTAATTATATTAAATTATTACAGGGAAACAATATCCAGGATAAAATTGCAAAAAACTTAGATATTTCGACTAGCTTAGTTCGCGGTGCTTTACAAATTTCTAATACTGAAGACACTCAGATCATTGAAATTGGGGCAATCACTACTGATCCTGGTCTATCCAAACGAATTGTTGATGAAACGATCAGTGTATTTACAGAAACAGTAAAAGAAATGTTAGATATTTCCAATATTATCATTGTTGATAATGCTGAAATCAATACCAGTCCCGTTTCTCCAAGTATTAAAAAGAATATGATGTTAGGAGCAGTTGCTGGAGTTGTAATATCTTTAGGATATATTTTATTAGCATATTTATTAGATAGTAAAATTAAAAACGGTGAAGTTGCCGAACAAGTTTTAGATTTACCAGTATTAGGTGTCATTCCATATTTTGAGGATCAATAATGGAATTTATTGATATACATAGTCATTATGCCTGGGATATTGATGATGGTATTAGTAGTCTTGAGGAGGCTAGATCTGCCTTAACAAAAGCACAAGCTCAAGGTATCAAACAAATAGTAGCCACACCACATATTATTCCTGAAACAACCACTGATCTTTGTTTAATTAAACAAAGGATCAAAGAATTTATTGAATTAGCTAAAAATTATGGAATTCAAGGATATTTTGGCAGTGAAGTAATGCTTAATAGTGATTATCTAATGGGTTTGAAAAACAATTTATTAATACCTTTGAATAATGGTCCTTATTTATTAGTAGAATTCAATCTTTCTCAAGGTATTAATGACGAAAGTGATGATCGACTTTATGAATATTCTTTAAGATATAAATTAGTAATTGCTCATGTTGAAAGATACTTTTACAACGAATTAGATTCACAAATGATTCAGTCATGGATCGATAATGGCTATATCATTCAAGTAAATAGTTCAAGTTTTTTGGGTGAACATGGTAAACATATAAAAAATAATGCTTATAAACTATTAGAGAAAGGTCTTATTCATGTTATTGCCAATGATACCCATCGAAGTAACGATCATAGATGTCCAAATTTGAAAGATACTTATGAATTATTAATAAAAAAATATTCACAGGATCAAATAAAACAGTTAATGTATGATAATCCCCTTGCAATCATTAACGGGAAAGCTGTTCTACCTGTGAAAGTTACAAAAATACCCTGGTTTAAAAGGAGAAAATAAATGTTAAAGAAAAAAACAAAACACGAAAACAAATCAACGTTATTAATAACAAATCCTAAACAAAAAAATAATAAAATAGATTATAAAGAGATTTACCGTCATATTCGTACAAACATTGAATATTCAACTGTTGGACAGGATATCAAAGCAATTAACCTTACATCTGCTGTACCAACTGAATCTAAAAGTACCACAGCATTAAATTTAGCGATGATCTATGCTACAAAGTATCCTAATATCTTACTGATTGATGCTGATTTAAGAAAACCTGTACAGCATAAATATTTAAATATCTCAAATAGTAGTGGTCTTACTAATGCATTGATCGATTATGGAAAAACAAAAGAAATCAATCAATCATGTTTTCAAAAAATACAAGATAAATCATTTGTTGGCGATTTGACTGTTTTAACTTCTGGGGTGAAAGTTCCTAATCCTTCAGAGTTATTAAGTAATCCGGTTTTTGAAGAATTCATTAAAGCTTTAAAGCAAAGTTATGATTTCATTATTGTTGATTGTCCACCAGTAATGCTAGTAAGTGATGCTATTCCTGTTGGCAACGTAGTAGATGGAACGGTCTTTGTATGTTCATCTAAGACCACAAATCGTAAAGATGCTAAAGCAGCAGTTGAAGTTTTACAAAAAAATAATGTAAATATTTTAGGGACAGTTTTAACTCAAATTGAAAACGATGGTACAAATTCTGGATATTACTATTATTACTATTATTAATGATTGAGCAAAAGAAAAGTAATCTTATTTTTGCCATCGTTGTCATTGTTCTATGTGCCTTAACTGCTTTAATATTTATTTATGATCGTAATAAAACACAAAACTTTGCCAATCAATTTACTGATAATAGTACTAGTGAAACAGCTAATATTGAAGAAAATGAAAATAATCAAACAACAAATAATAATTCAAATAAAGCTGATTCAACTGATATTCCAACTTTGTATTGTGTCGGTGATAGTACTACTTTAGGAATCGAAGATCAAAACAACGCTTATCCAGCTTATATAGACAATCTTGCCAATTTTAATATCAAATTAATCGGTGATAAAAATATAACAAGTGCTGGTCTGCTAGTAAAATTAGGAGTTACTCCTGTCTACGTTGATAAATTAACGATACCAGCCTCAACTACTCCTACCCCAATCGTCTTTTTGAATCAAGGTGGTAAAGCTAATAATGATCTTTTAAAAAGCCAAGGTTCAATCGATAGTGTTACAATAAACGGTATTACAGGTAAAATTACTTATCGTTATGAAGGTAACACATTATTATTTACTCGAGATCAGCCTGGTGAACAATCAATCGTTAACTCACCAACATTGATTCAAGTTAATAATAATATCGAACCTGATGGTATATTAGTTCTTTATAGTGGTGCTTATGAAAAAAGTGTTAACGGAAGTTTAGTTGAATATCAAAAACAAATCATCAGTGCTTTTAATACTGATAAATATATCGTTGTGTCATTGACCCAAGATGATCGTAATGAAACCAATGAGTCTTTAGAGACTGCCTTTGGTGAGCATTATCTAGATTTTAAAAGTTATTTGTTAGATGATGGTTTAGCAGATGCTGGAATAACTGCTACTGAACAAGATTTACAAAATATCTCTAACAACAAAATTCCTGCCAGTCTTCGGGCTAATGATATAAATGGTAATGATAAATATAGTGAATTATTATCGCAACAAATTCTAAATAAATTACTTGATTTAGAATATATTAATAAAAATATTTTAAAGTAATTTGTGAAATTACTTGTCATTTAATAAAAAAAGGGATATTATAAGTATGTATGTACATGTAAACTCAAAAAGGAGGAAGAAGGAAATATGAAGAAAATCATCAGTTCACTACTTGTGGCTTGTCTTCTTGCTATTTCAACTATATCACCTACACATGCAGTAGGATATTTAAATGATAACGAAAAAGAACTTTTAACTGCATTAAATTCTACAGTAAAAGTAGATGGCGTTACACTTAAGTTACAAGCTGCTGATATTAATACAGCAGAAAATTATATGATGCAAGATGGATTCGATTTAACTACTGAGCAAAAAAATATTATTATTAACAATATTGAAGCTACTAAAGCTTATATGCAAGCTAATCATATTACTAATTTTGATGCGATTACAAGAAAACAAGCATATGATATTTTAGAATTTCTTCAAGCAGCGGGAGGTGCAATCGGTTTAACAGTTACATTAAATGCTGCTGATAGAACAATTTTATTTTATGATGGTGATAAACTAATTTATACTACAACTCAGGTTATTAAAAAAACTGGTTATGATATAACTCAAACTGTAGTTATTGCATCAGGTCTAGTTGTTATCTTATTAGGTGCAGGATATTATGCTAAGAAAAAACATTTGTTTTCTAAATAATGAAATTAAATCATAAACAGCGCAAGGTGATGGCACTAATTTTAGTGCCATTATCTTTTACGCTTCTTTGTTATTTAACATTATATCTATTAATAAGTCCTGTAATTGAGCCATTAATGTCTATCTATAGCTTAATTTCCAATGATTATGCACCTACTTTAAATGATGAAAATTCTAAAGATTTATATGCAAATAAATTAGTAGCTTCGGATACGATCAATGCATCACAAATAGTTCAGCCAACCTATGGTGATTTATTTGGAAAATTAACCATTGATTCTGTAGATATCAACGTAAATCTATATTACGGAGATGGTAGAGACCAGCTTCGTAATGGTGTAGGGCTATTTGGGGGATCTTTTTTACCTGGTTTTAATCGAACAATCTTGATCGCAGGCCATTCAATACCATATTTTGAACCTTTAGGTGATATTAAAGTTGGCGATATAATTAAAATATCTACACATTATGGAGATTTTGAGTATAAAATTACTAATACTAAAATTTCTGATGCCAATGATAGCAGTAATTATGATCTCGAACAAGATGAACAAGAACAATTAATTTTATATACATGTTATCCATTTGAAATAATCGGCTATAAATCACAGCGATTATTTGTATATGCTGATAAAATAAGTGGACCTACTATAGTGGAGGGACAGTAAGATGAGTAGAAAAAGCAGTCGCAATTATTTATCATATTTAGTAGCTTTATTATTGACTATATTTATTAGTATCTTCATTGTTTTAACAGTTACTAATGTAACGATCATGAATTCTAGTTATTTAACTTCTAAAATGGAAAGTGCTGATTTTTATCGACAATCTGTTATTAATTTAAATAAACAAATTCAGCAGGAGACACAGTCTACGGGATTTCCTCTAGAAATGTTTGAAAATTACGTTGATGAAGAAACAGCAGATGAAATAATGAAAAACTATATTGAAAATGCTTTTTCAACCGGTAATACTGATATCGATACTACGACATTTGAAACAAAATTAACTGAGGATATTGATGAATATCTCCAATCAGCTAATATTATCATTAATAGTGAAGAAGAAACAGCTATTGCAACATTAAAAAATAATTTGATTAATTATTATCAAACTTATTTAACGATTCCTTATTTAGATTTAATAATTAATCTTATTAATACGTACAATACATATTATTATTTCATTGCAATTATTTTAATTTTATTGATCTTAATAGCTAGTTTTATTTTATATCATTTACATAGTCATTTTCGTACTAGAAGAAGATATTTTGCTTATGCCCTATCAAGTACAGGGTTAATATGTCTGATTCTTCCAGCTTTTATCTATTTTGGTAATTTTGTTGGTAAAATAAGCTTATCACCGAAATATTTCTATGATTTTGTTACATCTGCAATTAACAATTATTTATTAATATATATTATTATTGGTATTGTTATGATCATTATTGGTAATATAACTGCATATTTAAGATTTAAAAGATATTAATCTAGGAAAATTCCTAGATTATTTTTTATCAAAAAAAAAGATGCATAAGCATCTTCTATTTTCTTAATCCTAAGCTTTCACATAAAGCAGAATATCTTTCGATATCTTTATTTTTTAAATATTTTAATAAATCTCTTCTACGTCCAACTTTTTTTAATAAACCTCTATTTGAATGTTTATCTTTTGGATGTTGTTTAAAATGACCATTCAATTTGTTGATATCAGCAGTTAATACTGCGATTTGTACTTCTGGAGACCCTGTATCTCCTTCTTTAGTAGCATACTTTTGCATAATTGCGGTTTTTTCTTCTTTAGTTAACATCTCTTATTTCCTCCATTAATTTAACTTAGCTAACCCCAAGCTATACGTCGAGTATTCGTATATCCTAGCTGTTGCCGCAATCAACATTTTACCAAATTTCGTAATAAAGTCAAGTGGATTTTCTTTTTTCACGAACAAAAATATAATTTTGAGAATCTGATTTTTCTAAACAAAAACGATATCCTAAGCCACTAAATTTCTTTACTGATTCAAAAGTAGTAATCCGATTTTTCACGATATAACGAACCATTTCTCCTCGCGCTTGTTTTACATATACGCCAATTTCTTTATACTCATCATTTACTTTTTCCATAAAATAACATTTAACATATTTTACATCATCATTTAAGTATTTTCTTAATATTCTAGTATATTGTTTTGCCCCTAAATCAAGAATTTCTTTATCATCCTTAATTAATTCAAGATATATTTTATTACCCCAAAACTCATAAAGATTACGATACTTACCAAAAGATAATTTATTATTTAATTCTAAACGATATGGGACGACCCCATCAAATGGTCTTAATACACCATAAAAACCAGAAAGAATACGAATATATTTGTTAGTAAACTCATAATCTTCAATAGTAAAAATATGGGCAGCTAGATTATCGTACTGAATTCCTTCATATGATAAAATAGCAGGAACTGTATTTTTCTTTAAATCAATTTTTTGGTAATTAGTATATGCTTCAAATGCAATCTTATCACTACATTTTAATAGCTGTTTAATTTTTGAGATTGATAGTTTTTTTAACTGTTTCAATAAAATTTCTGTATCTTTTAAAAATACTGGGCAGCTTTTGGGTTCAAGATAAGTGATATCATCTTTCATTCTTTTAGATGGTGTTATTATTACTTGCATTTTATCACTCGTAATGTTCATTTAAATAATATCTAACTTTATTTTGGGTCTTATTTTTATACTCTATAGCCTGCATAGGGCATGAGCCAATGCAGGCCATGCATTGGGTGCAATGATTTGACCACTTAGGTTTTTCTTCACTTATTTCGATATTATTTAAAGGACATATTTTTTTACAGTTACCACAGCCAGTACAATTTTCATTAACATAAAAACCATCAGCTTTTACAAATATCGTATAAAATAACTTATTTATAAGAGAACTACTTATAATATCACCGAAATGATATTTATCATTTTCAAATTTCTTTTCTTTTTTTATTATTTTACCAAGTTGTAACGTGGGCTCGATAGCTCTAGCAATAATCTTTTTAGCCTCTCCTGGTTCTGGAGCCTTAAACATCGTAATAAAATTTTCTGGCATTATTACTGCTTTTATTCCCATAAATTCTAAATTCTTTTTTTGAACAAGTTTTTTTACATATCTTTTGGCATTACCTATTCCACCTCCACAAGTTAAAATAAAATATATTTTTTTATTACCTTTAAAATTTGTTTGTCTAATAAAATTTTCAACAACCCGTGGAATTTGCCATGCATATGTAGGACAAATAATAACATACGGTTTTTTACTAGTAAAAGTATAGCTTTTCTTTGCTTTTAAACAATCATTTATTGAAATAATTTCATCTTTAATTTCTGAATTAAGTACTTCGCTAAGATATCTGCTGTTACCAGTTCCACTAAAATATAAAATCATTGATCCGTCTCCTATATATTTATAATACTAAAAAGTTCAAAGATTTAGTTTGAACTTCATTTCCATAAATAATTTAAATAAACAATATTTTCTTTTTGCCATGAATTTTCATTATGTTCACCATTTTCAACTACATTAATATAACTACTAGCATTTAAACTAAGCAAATAATCATTAAAATAAGAAATATTTTTAAACATCTTATCAACATTTTTGATTTCTTTTGTTCCAAAACTAAAATAAACCCTAGTATCTTCATCAATTTGATTATCTTTTAACTCCTGCTTAAGTTCATTCATACATATAGATATTGCTGGTGAAATACAAGCTGCTTTAGAAAAATACTGATTATGTCTAATTACAGTATATAAAGCCATTAAACCACCCATTGAACTACCCGCAACACCAGTGCATTCTCTAAAAGGACAAGTACGATATTTATGATCAATTAGGGGTTTTAATTCATCGATAAGCCACTCCATCAATTGTTTACCACGACCCTCGATTGGCCCAAAATAGCCTTTCTTAATATCATATGGACAATATTCATTTAAACGCTCATGACCTTCATGATTACATTCAATACCAACTATAATTAATGGTTTATCATAATGATCCATAAATTCCTTTAACCCCCATGACTTACCATAAGTTGCATCTTCATCATAAAATAAATTATGTCCATCAAACATATACATAACAGGATATCTTTCATCACTATAAAAATAATTATCTGGTAAATAGACATGAATCGTTCTAAATAAATTAAAAGGTGTTATTTTAACATCAAATTTCTCAATCATCTTCTTCTCCTAATAACCAAATATTTCTACTGCTTTTTTCATTTTTGTAATAATATCAACTGCAAAAGGACAATTTTTCATACAATTACCACAAGCAATACATTCACTAGCATGATGTTTTAGTGCAGCATAGTGCTCTTTTACAGTTTCAACAACTTCACCTTGAGCTATGCATAAGTCCGTAAACTTATTAACATCACTTATCGAAATTTTCTTTGTACATGGAGCACAGTGCCCACAATAAACACAATTACCAAAAAAAGAATGCTTCTCAACATTTGCAAGTACATTAGCAAAATCTTTTTCTTTTAAAGATGCATTACTATAAGCAGCTGCTTCCTGCATTTGGGCAATCGTATGACTTCCAGCCATAACAGAAACGACACCAGGTCTTGTTAAAGCATAATGAATACATTGTAATGGTGTCATCTTTACCTTAAATGGTGATAATTTTTCATCAAGCAGATCCCCACCGCCAAAAGCTTTCATTACAGTAATAGCAACTTCCTGACTTTGGCATAATTCATATAGTTCTTGACGAACAGGATCAATATTTATCAATGGTTTTTCATAATTTTCATCATTCCATAAATCATCAACATCTTCACTTGGCGGTAACATATCATAACAAGGATTTATAGAAAATAAAATTACATCGATCAAACCTGTTTTAACAGCTTTGATTGCAATATTAGGATTATGAGAACTAATTCCTAAATATTTTATTATTCCCTGCTTTTTTAAACTTAACGCATACTTAATGATTTCACCATTAAATACTTCATCAAAATCACTTTGTGCATCAATATAATGAATCATTCCAATATCAATATAATCAGTCTGAAGTCTTGTCAAAAGATCATTAAATCCTTCTTTTACTTCATCAATTTTACGGGTTCTTAAGTATTGATCATTTCTCCAGATAGTACAAAGATGCCCTTCAATTACCCATTGATCGCGTTTACCTTTTATTGCTTCACCAAAAGCACTACGAATATTTGGATTAGAAGAATAAAAATCAATAAAATTAATACCTTCTTCATGGGCTTTTTCAACAAATTCCTTAACTTCTGCCATGCTTTTCTTCATAAAGCCTTCACAGCCTAACGCTATTTCACTAACCTTTATGCCCGTTTTTCCTAATAAACGATATTTCATAATTAATCACCTCAGTTTTATTTTACATGTTAAAGTAATCTTTATGTCAAGTAATATTTTATAACCGATTTATTAAATATTGCAATTCATTTACAAAACGGCAAAGATGAAAACCATCACATAAAGCATGATGCACCTGAATAGCTAAAGGTAATATCAAACTACCATTTTCTTCATAATATTTTCCTATTGTAAAAATAGGTAATAAACAATCCTGCGTTTTTTGTAAATTAAAATTGAAACCTTCAAAAGTAATCCATGGTATCGCAAAGATATTAAAAGTATTAGCTGGCAGATCTGGTTTAGCTTCTCTTTTATTTACAGATCCAAAAGCCCGCATATCTCGTTTGTATAGTTCATAGAAAACATCATAATCTTCTGTATATTCGGTCCAAACATTTGAAAAAGTTTCTGTTTCTTTATGGAATATTGTATAATGAGGAAACATATAATCAAAAACTCCTAATTGATTATTTGAATTAAATGCTGTTCTAAATTCCTCATGTCTATTAACAATGCTAGTAATACTGTGTAACAATGTTGGATATAATTTTTGTTCAGATTCTTTTATCTTTGTAATATCCAATTTAACTGTCATTGTATATGTACAAGGTACATTTGAATAATAATGATCAAAATATTCGCTTCTTTTCCAATTTTCTTTGTCAATAACTTTAAACTTCATGTGCCATCCCCCACAATTTTTTATTAATTATAAATAATTTAATTAAATAATTTTAAATATCTATTTTCCTAGCATAATACATCCTAATCGCTAGGAATCTTAATAGACTAATATAAACAATTACTTTACAAGCCTTAGCTTAATATTTTCATCGATTCATAATTTATATCACCTGCTTTTTTCACATATTTGCCATAGTCTAAAAACCTGCTCTACAGCATTGATCATATTTTCGCTAGCAGTCTGCTGATCCATTGCCTCTGATAGAGTTATAACATCTCTTAAAATAGGAAAATAAGCGTCGATTCCAAGATCATTGCATTTTTCTGCCCCTTTTGCTACAGCTCCACTAAAAGCAATAACTGGTAATTGATATTTCTTAGCTAATTTAGCGACTCCAGCTGGTGCTTTTCCCATCGCTGTTTGAAAATCCAGTCGCCCTTCACCAGTAATTACAAGATCAGCATCTTTAATTTCTTCTTCTAATTTAATTTCACGTAAAATCAAATCAATTCCCGATTCTAATTTAGCATTTAGATAAGTTAAAAAAGCAAAGCCTAAACCACCTGCTGCACCGCTACCGGGAAAACAAGCATCAGCAGCAATAAATTTTTGCTTTGATAATACAGCATAGTTATTTAACCACATGTCCATCTCTTTGATCATTTCTTGATCAGCACCTTTTTGTAGTCCATATACAGCACTAGCTCCAAAAGGTCCACATAAAGGATTTGTTACATCACAAGCAATCATAAATTCACATTCTTTAATTATTGGTAAAACACCATTATCATCAATTTTTTTTAACTTTTTTAATCCTTTAGCCCCTAATTCAACCTGATTACCATTTTTATCTAACATTTCAAAACCTAATGCCTGTAACATTCCAACTCCACCATCATTAGTTGCACTACCGCCAATTCCTATAATAAAATGCCGACAGCCCTGATTAATTGCATCAATGATTATTTGACCAATTCCATATGTAGTAGTATTTAAAGGATTTCTTTGTTCTTTAGCAATCAAAGTTAAACCAGCTATTTTAGCAATTTCTATAACTGCTGTATTTTTAGCATCAATTATTCCATATGAACATTCAATCATATTACCTAGGGGTCCCATTGCTTTTAGACTGCGGATCCTTCCCTTCATTCCTTCGACTAAAGTTTCAACTGTGCCTTCACCACCATCAGCTAATGGTTTTATTAAAACTTCACTTTGTAAATATACACGTTTGATTCCCTGCTCAATTGCTTTACCAGCCTCAAGTGAAGTTAAACTTCCTTTAAATGAATCAATTGCAATTACAACTTTCATCTGTTTACTCCATTTCAAAAAATAACTGATTTTCTTTTCTTAAAGAACATTTTTTTGCCATTAATTTACCCGCTGCTTTTAAAAGCAGTAAATTAACTTGCCGTGCTTGATTAGGACAAACTTTTACACAGCGCATACAGGAAATACATTTACTTTTATCAACCTGCTTAGGATCATTCGATGGTATAGCCTGTAAAGGACATGATTTAGCACAAATGCCACATCTATTACATAGCCTATTTCCTTTTGGTTTAAAAGGAACACCACTATATTTACGGTATGGATAATTACCAGGAACTTTTAATTCCTGATATTTTTCTTTAATATCGACCAAATTTTTAATTTCTCGACTAAAAACTTGTAATTCCATCTGATCGATTGCATTTGGTCTATCACTGGCAAACTGATTCATAATTGAATGTCTAGCAACCGCAGTAATTGCTGCAATTGGATTAAAACCATGATCTTTTACAGTATTTTTTAATTCCAATAAAGTATCATCATAGTCTCGATTACCATATACAACAATCAAAATTACTCTAATATGATCCCCTTTAATATTTGCTAGTCTTTCTATTACTATTTCAGGAACTCGTCCTCCATACGAAGGAATCGCAATCATACAAATATCATTACGATCGAATACTTTTTTTATCTTAAATTGCGGCTGAGTTAAGTCTACTAATTCTGTATCGATCTTCCATTCATTCATCAGTATATCTAAAACTTTTTTAGTCCCACCAGTGGGACTAAAATAAATTCCATACAATTTCATCAGTCTATCACCTTCTATTTTTTCATCCTATAGCCACTTATAATTATAAGCTACTATTTTTTGATTTGCAATAATACTATCATTTCATTACATCTTTATAGTTTATAAATTAATAAAATCAGCAGCAAAATATTGAAGTACCTAATATTTTAGGTACCCTATCATAATATAAATCATATTCTTATAAATCAAATTTTTAAAACTTTCCTCCGCCCCCACCATGAATACGTCCTGAAAAACTACGATGAGTAGTCGATCGGCTGCTTTTACTACTTGATCTGCTACTAACTTTGCTAGTAGTTTTATGACTTGATGTTTTAGCTCCAGAACTATGATAATCTTGTTTTTGCTCTTCTCTACGACGTTTTTTAACATTTGAAAACAAAAATAGATCATTTGATTTAGTTAAAACAAAACTATTTTCTTTGATATAATTATTTGCATCATAAACCCTTTGTTTTGTTTTTAGTTTCCTTAATTTCAATCTCCCTATTATATAAGCAATCACAAATCCAATAAGGAGTGATGCCAACAGGTTTTCAATAAGATAATATTTTTGGTGAGAACTTTGATTATTTTCTGTTGTTACAGTAGTTGAAACAGGCTCACGATAATTTTTAGCATATTCATCAACCTGATCAACGAAAATATTAAAAGCATTATAATAATTTTCTTCTTTAAGATCAGTCAGTATCGCATCTTTTAAAGCTTCTATTATTGAATCAGTATAAATTTCAATGGCTTTTCCATGAGTTGTAATATACCACTCACGTTCCTTCATATCTAAAACTAAAAGTAAACCATCGTAAGTATAACCAAGTCCATAATCATTTTCATCATAAAAATCATCTGCAAAATTTTGGATTAAACCAATACCATTTGTTGAATATGTTGTTACGATTGCAACATCTAGACTATAAGCTGCAATTATATTATTGATTTTTGAAACTAACGCTGTAACTTCTTCATTCGTTAAAAGATTGGCCATATCAACAATACTTTTACAACTTTCTCTACCTTCAATATTTAACCGGACTAAATGTAAAATTTGTTGAATCGAATAAGTTTCTTTATATTTGTCGCTTACATGAAAGTAAGGACTAAAATCCATTGTTAGATCAAGATATTCTTTAGCTTTTCCATAAGTATTGATATACTGGGTTCCATAAAAACCGCCAGATTGATTGACAGCAATAACAATACCATCGCTGTCACCATAGTGATCATAATAATATTGGTTTGCATAACTAGATAAATCAAATCCTTCATCATCATTATCGATATATATGATTGATATGTTAAGATTATATTTATCATGAAAACTATTAGTTAGTGTTTCTAAAACATTTAAACAACTAGTATTAAAATAATTATTGGGATCATAAACATAACTTTCTTGGGCTTGTACAGGAAGAATTGGTAAGCAGATAACTAATAGGATCAATAAAATCGTTTTTATTTTTTTCATTTTTACCACTATAAATTATATATAACAAAAATTACCAAAGTAATAATAATGGTGTTTCTTGCTACTACTTTCCAAAATTCTTTTTTATCCGCTGGTAAATCACCAATTAATTTACCTGTTTGTCCATTCATCATTAAAGGATAGATCTTATCATCCCAAGATAAGTTTAAGATCCACACTGGCAAAAAGTAATAGGTTATCTTTTTATTTTTTAATTCAATACTGGAATTTTCTAATATTTTATGATCATATCCACTAATACAATTTTTAAAAATCGTATTCGTACTATTTCTAATTCGACTATTAGCTTTACTTTCACTGACTTTACTGTTTTCATCATATCGATCAGCAAGATAACCAGCTAAATATGCGCTATCAAAATCAACTGCTTCATTAAAATCAAATGGTTCAATCGACTGCATAAACTCATCATCAATCTTAGATGAACCATCTACTGGAACATTATTAAATTCGATGTTCCCTTCACGAATCAATGAATAATACTTGGTTTCTGTATAATCATATCTGCTGTCACTATAATGTCTTGTTTTAGTTGCTCGATATTGTTGTTTTACCTCTGCTGTGCAATTATAGATCCAAAAAGGAACATAAATTCCTTTTATCTCATCTAATGTACTGTTTGTTTTAAATGTCTTGGGTAAAAAGGGTTTATCTTTAAAAAACTCTTGTAATTTAGCTTTAGCATCTTCTTTATCTAATTTAAAAGGAATGACAAAATCAGGCTTTAACTGATTACTAACGTTTTTATTCATAATTACAGGACTATTACAATATGGACATGTAGCAGCAACCGTCTGACTATTTCCAATGATTTCTCCACCGCAGTTTTCACATGAATAAACGCATATACTGTCAGCACTAAAAACATCATGATCTGCTATCTCATCCCAAGCCATTTCATCTTCTTTGATCTCTTGATATTGTTTCTGATATTCTTTTAGTGTTGCAATCTCAAAAACAGAATCACAATATGGACAAGCTAATTTTTGTTTATCACTATCAAATTTGATTTCCCCACCACAATTAGGGCATCGATATACTATCATCGTCTCCATAGCTTAGCTCCACTATCTTTTATCATTATCATCAAAAACATCACCGCATTCAGGACAAAATTTTGGGGGATGACGAGGATCTTCGGGCTCCCAGCCACACTTATCACAACGATATAATGGTTCATCTAACGGTTTCGGTTTTCCACATTCACTACAAAATTTTCCTTTATTAATATTTCCACACTTACAGACCCAGCCAACTACTTTAGGTTTGCCACATTCAATGCAAAATTTACCAGTATTTTTTGTTTTGCATGAACATATCCATTCTTCTTTAGCTTTTTTGACTTTTTCCTGCTGTTTTTGTGACATTTCATATAAATTTTGGGTATTTAGATTATCAACATTTTGAACCATATTCATTCCCATGAAACCAAGCATTGCTCCGCCATCATTATCTGCTGCTTTTTTTAAAGCTTCACTTTGAGCTTCAACAAGAGTTGCTGCAGCCATTGAAGGATTCTTTAAAATTGCTGTTCGCTGTGCCTTTTTAATTAACTCTTCATCTTCTTTATTAGCAACAACAGAATTAATTGCTAATGAAACAATCTTAATTCCTCGTAACTGTTGCCATTTTTCACTTAAAATCTCGTTTAAAGCATCCACAATTTCAATTGTATGCCCAGGCAGCCTGCTATAACGAATCCCGATATCAGAAATTCTTGCAAAAGCTGGCTGTAATGCTGTCAACAGTTCCCCTTTCAAAGTACTGTCAATTTCTTCACGTTTAAATTCATTTCTAACATTACCACAGACATTAACGTAAAAAAGTAATGGATCAACGATTTTATAAGAATAAGTCCCATGACAGCGAATCGAAATATCAATATCTAAACCAATATTATCATCAACAACTCTAAAAGGAATTGGATTTGCTGTACCATACTTATTATCAATTATTTCCTTTAAATTAAGATAATAGATTCTTTGGTCTTTACCTGTATCTCCACCATAAGTAAATCTTTTGATCATAGTTCCAAATGTTTCCATCACAGAATCACCTAAATTTCCAGTAAATATACTTGGCTCAGTTGAACTATCAAAAGTAAATTCACCAGGCTCAGCACACATTTCAACAATTTTTCCCTGCTGAACAATGATCATGCATTGCCCATCAGCAACAGCAATTCCACTCCCCCTAGAAATAATATTGTCATCACCTTTACTATTTGACGAACGATTAGATGACTTTTTCACACCTTTTGTAACTAATACATCTTTGTTCATTGCCTCACAATAAAAAAACTCTTTCCATTGATTAGCCAAAGTGCCTCCCATAGAACCACTTATTGCTTTAATTAAACCCATATTTTTCTCCTTTCAATCCCCTATTTAACAACTCTAGAATATATCAAAACACGATCCTAGAGGGTAAAATCAACACCAGCATTATTTGCTGCTTGATAATAATTTAATGAATTATCAATAAAAAGCGCCTCATCAAATCTAATTTCTATTTTTTATTACTCATTATCAAGCAATAACCAAATCACTTAGTTATTTCTTAAATTATAACTTCTTTCTAATATTCATCTATTACATAATCTAAAAATCTTTAATAATAAAATTTGCAAATATATTTTACTAACCAATAAATTTTTTAATCGCATCTTATTATATTAATTAATATTCTCTATCTTACACATATGTTTTTTACTCTTTTTATCATAACTGATTCCTACTAATATTAGATCATCTAAATATTTCTCTAATCCATAATAATATTTCTTCGCTTTGATTTGATTAATAGCTGTCTCTACTTCCTGATTCCACTTCAATTCTACTATCATTGCTGGTTTATCATCTTTTGGAATAAACACCATATCTGCATACCCTTTACCACTTGGCATCTCTCTTATTATCGTATAATGATTTCTGGCATATATATACGCAATCGAAATCGTATATGACAGGGCATTTTCATTATTATATGTTAGTATCGCTGTATCCAAATGCGCTTCTTCGATATACTTAGCTACTAATTCTTCATCTTTATTCCATGTCGCTTCTAATAAGGC
>NZ_JMLH01000025.1 GCF_000686665.1 Thomasclavelia saccharogumia DSM 17460
CACCTTCTAATTGAGGCCAGCTTGCTTCAGTATAAAGACTGCTGTCTAATCCTGTTAATTCATCATATTTTGCTTGTAATCTTGTCTTATCAGCTCTTAAAACTAAGTTTCCAATAGCATCAGTTAAGTTATTTAACGCTTCTTTTACATCACTTTCTAATGCATTTTCATCATTCATGACTTCAGTTGCTGCTTCGATTGCTTCTTGCAATGCTGTCCATGAATCAGTTGTATAATTTTCTTCTTCATAACCATTTGCTTCTTCTAATAAGGCTTCTAAAGCACTCTTATCACCTTTTACAAAGTCTAACATATGAATTGCATTTGCTAGACGGTAGAAAGCTGTATCAACCGCTGTTTGGTCTGCACTTTGATCAACTAAAACATTCTCTGCTTTTTCTAATGCACTTTCAAATTCAGTAACTACAGCTGGTACAACATTATCTAATGCACCTTGAGCTTTTAAGCTATTTGCTGTATCAACGGCAATTTGTAATGCTGTTTTATCTGATTCTACAGTTTCTTTTTCTCTTGCAATAATTTCATAAATTGTTGGAACTGGATTTCCAGCATGGAATGTTAACTTAACTTCTAAAATTGTTTTATTTACATCGAATGTATTTGTTCCACTATCTAAATTACCAATATCACTCCAATTTCCATCAACATCTTTTACACTTACAGTTGCATTAGAAATTGCTTCAGGATCTTGCATAATTATTAATGAACCAACATTAGTAATTGATGTCATTGCATAAGTTAATGTATCGCCATCAGTTACACTATCTGGTGCAAATGCAGTCGTTAAATCACGATCATATAGATTTGCAACATTACCAGATGTAATGGTTGTATCAACAACATCAATAGTATCATCACCTAATACATCAACTGTTTCATTATATGGAATTTCAAATACTTGAACCCAATTATCACTAGATTCAGTTGCACTAAATTTGATATAACGAGCCATCTGTCCTTCAGCATTATATGCTGCTTCACTTACTAACTGTCCGCTTACTGTTTTAGATTGATAATTTTCATCTTTAATAACATCCCCGATTTGTGTCCATGTTACACCATCAGTTGAGATTTCTAATTTTGTAGCCGCAAATCCATCGATTCCATATGAAGTTCCTTTTGGATTACCGGCATAATATATAGCTACATCATATAATGGAATTTCTTTACCTAAATCAACTCGAATGTAGCTTCCAACAGTTGCTCCGGCACTTGAATAGAATTTTGTTGATATTCTACCGTCTAGGGCATTAGAAATAACATAATTTTGATAAGTTCCTAAATCTGTTTCTACTACTCTAGTACCTGTATTATATACTGGTGATACAACGATTTTATCAATTGTAACATCAATACTATTATTATTTTTATTTACAACTCTTGCATATGTAGCTGTTGTATTGATTGCAGCTATCATTGTTCCATCTTCAATTGTACTTTCAGCACTGATCCAATTGATTCCGTTAATAGAATACTGGATTTCTAAATCATCCAAATTATCAGCAGTTACAGATATATTAGCAACTTTCATTGCTTTTGGTAAAGCAATACCTGCTGTTTCATTTGCATTCATTACACCACTAATAGTATTTACTTCATAATTTCCTTTATTGATTTCTACTGTCTTATCAGTTAATCCTGACATCGTTCCAATTACAGCAGGCTTACTTTCAGGGAAAACATTTTCCATTAAAGTAGATTTAATTTGATCAACTGAATCTTTTAAAAGCGGCTTGATCCGTTTTTCACAAACTTTTACAACATTCATTTTAGTACCATTTGTTTCAAAACTTTCTACTTCATAAGTTTCAGCCTCATTTAATTTAATTTCAGTTGTATTAATATTTGATAAACATGAATCAATATCTCCATTTTGAGCATCGATAAATGCTGACATACTTGCAATACCGGCATCAGCAACAGCTTCGTATGCATTCAAATGCTGTTCAATTTCTTCATATAAATTTCTATTTTCAATATTTCTTAAAGCTGCTACATCATTTTTCATTGTTGTAAATTCAGCTTTTAATGCTGTAGCTGCCTCTGTTATTCCTTCATTATTTTGAAGAGCCGTCTTAAATGCTTCAATCGTATCCACTAAATATCTTGATTCATCAAATTCAAAGCCATCTTTAATATATGAAATATTATCAGCAAAACGCTGGAATGCTTCACTTGCTTCAGGTACTAATTCATCAATTGCTCTAACCCAGCTGCTTGTTCTTTCAAAATCACTAATATTCCATGAATAATCAGCACCTGAGAAAATAGCAACTTTACTTGCTTCAGCTTGTGACATTGGATTTAAGAAGAATCCACTTAAATTATCAACATCATTATCAAGATTTTCTAATGGAGACATCATTAAGTTACCATCACAATAATCATTTACTGGATAGTTCCACCAAGCTGCAAGATTTTTATCAGTTACTCCAGTTTGAGTTTTTGGCCATTCATAAGCATCTTTTGTAATTGCTGACATCGTATTAGCGCCTGTCCACATTACCACAACATCATCATCTAAACTTTGCCAGAATGGTCTAAAATAAGATGACATACTTGGTCCCCAGCCATTACAATAACGGGTTCCAACTACAATTAATGGTTTTACATCACCTTTAACTTGAACAAACTCTCTATTTACACGATTAATTAAATCAGCATGCTGTTGTCCATTATAACCACTAGCTAAATCATCGTAAGAAATCCCAAATTGACGAACTCCTAAACTATATAACTGTTCAAATTTAGCAATTAAATAATTATAATCAGTATCTGTGGAATAATTAAAACCATCACCTGGATGAATATTCCAGCAGAAACTCATATTATCTTTTCTACCTTCTTCAGCTAATTGGCGAAGTTGTTCTGCTTCATCTTCTGGATATAATTCACGCCATTGATCTTTATGATATGGATCATCTTTTGGCGCATAGATATATGTATTCATTTTAAATTTGCTTGACTCGCTCATTAATGATAAACGATCTTCAAAACTCCAAGGATATCCATAAAATCCTTCTACAAAACCTCTTAACTTTACACTTGGATAATCAGAAATGACTGTTTCTGCAATCTTATCATCAGTTTTTTGTTCAAACATTTGTAATAAAGTTATAACTCCATAGTATGCGCCATCACTATCTGCCCCAATGATTCTAATTTCTCCATTTTCATTAACATCATTACTAGCACTTAAAATATAACCTTGCTCTTCACTTAAAGCCTGACTATTTCCGCCTAATTCTTCAGTACATTGATCACAATGACTGCTATCTGAAGAGACTAAAATATTTGCTTTTTGATCATTTACTTCATCAGAAATAATATAACTAATATTATTTTCTTGTAATAAATTTTCTAATTTAGGCAATGTTGCTTCGTTTTGATCACCATGTACTACTACATTGACTTCACCCTTTAAATTCATACCTTCATTTGAAATATATGAAATTTCCTGTGGTTTTGGATAAATATCTACTGTCACATTTTCTTCGTCCTGTTTGGCATTTACCCAAGTCGGATTTGCAGTTACTAGTGAAAAAGCAAATGTAGCAGCTAATGCACTTTTTAATACTTTTCCTATTTTGTTCTTCACTTTTATTTCTCTCCTATTTTTTCTTTTTGGCTGATGATTTAAATAACTCCCTCCTTTATAATGAATTTAGATTGCAAATTTAAAAAGACCGCAAAATCATACCCTCTTATAAGGGTATAAATATTACGGTCTTGCCTAATTAAAGTAACAATCCTATAAACATCTGCCATCTATACTAATCATAACACCTTATTAAAATAACATCAATAAATATATTTTCTTTTTTTTTAAATATTAGAGCATTAGAATCTTTAATAAAAACCAAACAATAAATATTTTATTATCAAATTCATTAATTCTAAATAGCATATCTAAGATTACACTATTTTTAAAACAAACTTTATTATAAAAATTTCCGGATACCTTAAGTATCCAGAAACATTTTAATTAATCAATATTTTGTTGGCTATTAGCTCTTCTTTTCTTATTTTCAAATAAAACAATTGATGTCACAATTAATCCTACAAGTGCATACATTAAATTAATTGTATCTCCAGTTTTTACACTTGATATCATATCTCCAGAATTTACTTGATTGTTTGAATTCACTTCTAATCCTGCTATTGCTTTTGTTAAAGCATCTTTAGCATTATCTACCTCTGTTTGACTTGCTTCAGGATCATTGAATACTGCTTTAGCATCATTCAATGTATCATTCATCACTTTCCATGATGCTGCTGTGTAATTTGCTTCACTTAATATATTAGCTTGATTGATTAAACTACTTAATAAGTCCTTATTTGGTTTTAATCTTAAGTTCAAGTACGCTTTGACTAATTCACTATATACTTCATCAACTTCATCCTGCATTGCATTTTCGTCAGCTAATACAATATTTGCTTTTTCTAGTGAAGGTAACATTGCATTCCATGATGATTCAATATATTTATTTTTATCTAAACCATTGATTTGATCTATTTGTTTTTGTAATGCTGTTTTATCACCTTTGTAGAATTCTAACATCTGCATTGCACCTGCTAGTCGAGCAAAGGCACTATCTACTTCACTTTGCGTTGCATTAACATTATTATAAACTGTTTGAGCATTTTCTAAAGCTTCATTGAATTCAGCTACTACAGCTGGTACGACATTTTCTAAATCAGCTTTTTCAGCCATTTCAATAGCAATTTGTAAAGCTGTTTTATTAATTTCGATTACTTCTTTAGCTTCATAAACTTCCAATTCATAAATAGAATATCCATATTCTGTAGCCCGTTCAATACCTTGAACCTTAACATAACGAGCATTAATAGGATCAAAGTAATGTTCTTTTAATCCACTTTCCACATCTTCTACTAAACATACTTCTGTATAATTTTGTCCATCTATCGAAGTTAAAATCTTATATTTGCTAGGGCGAGCATTTTCCCAATATATTTTTACATTATCAATTAAATACTCTTGACCTAGATCTACTTCCAACCACTCACTATCATTATATTCTGATGACCATCTCGTATTATCAATATTACCATCAACTACATTTTGTGGATCAAATTGTACTAGATTATCTTCAATACTAGATACTGTTACATTTTTATGATATGCCAAATTTTGAGGCGTTTCATCATCAATTATATTTACCGTCGTTTTTGTTGTAAAACCTGTAATAGCTCCAACAACTTTACTGATTCTTACTTTAAATGATCTATTTCCATCTATTTCATCATTATCAAACAGCTTCACTGAAGCAAATGCTTCACTCTGTCCATCTTTAAATGTTACATCTTCAATCATTCTTTGGAAATCTTGATCCTGCAAAGCTGTTCCACTTTCAAGTGAGAATGAAACAGACACTTCACCTTTAGTACCGCCAACACGTTTAATAGGAATTTCTACTCTTCCAGCATCTTCGTTAACGATAATATCATCATTAGCTATTTCAATCATACCACTTTCACTATCTAAAACATATATAGCATCTAAGTGTGCTGCATATCCTCCACCATGAGGATTTTGACCACTTAAAACTAATTCTACAGTATGTTCTCCATATGCTAGTTCTTCACTTTCATACACAATCTGTTGCTCTAAAAAGTCTTCTGTTCCATAATTATCTACAACTATTGTTTCTTGACCATCTATTCTCATATTAAAAGTACCATGATTTGGACATGTTGCAGATAAAATATAAAATTTAGATCCTTTAAACTTAAATGTCGCTTTAGCTCCAATAGAATTTGTCCAGTGACTTGAATTATTATAGAATCCATCTTGTGTTTTGCGATCATCCCATGTACCTTCATACTGAATTTGATTTAATCCAGTTCCAACATCTTGATCATCAATAACAATTAATCCATCTGGCACATTTGATTCTAACTCAATTGCTGAGTCAGCCTTGTATACACCTACATTATTAATAAGCGGTACATCTTGTGAAGATAGAATATTGATTCTTATTTTTGAAGCAGTCATTGGAGCAAGACGTACTAAACGTTTATATCCGATTGTTTGACCATCAAACACTTCTTTCCATGAATCAGTATTTTCATTGTATACTTCAACACTAAAATGTTCAATTCTTTGTCCAAGCGGTATATACTCTTGAATGTTGATTACATCAAATAATGTTTCAGAACCTAAATCAATAGTTAATGAACCTGTAAATGTTCCGTCATTAGTTGCCCAATAAGTATCATAATTATTATCTGTAATATTATTTGGATTATACGTTTCTACCCCTTTATTTTCACCACGATAACTTGTTGCTGTTACTTTACTATTTATAGCAAGATCTTCATCAAATGTATTTGTAATCACTCTGTTTAATTCTCTTAATCTTGCTTCATCATCTTCATTAATTAAACCTTTTTTATTAGGTGGTACATTTAATAATAATGGTGTGTTTCTTCCTACAGAATTAAAATAAATATCTACTAACTTTTCTAAAGATTTAGTTTCTTGACTTTCATGGAAAAACCACCCTGGTCTGATTGAAGTATTAGTTTCTCCCATGATCCAATGAGTCCCTTCAGGATCACCGTGATTTAAATAATCTGTATCATAATGTGGCAATGTTAATGTATCGCCTTTAATTTTTGACCAGCAAGGTTCACCGGCATAACCTGCTTCATTTCCGATCCATCTAACATCTGGTCCCATGTCAGAGAAAATCAAAGCATTTGGCTGTAATTCTTTTACAAGTGCAAACCACTGATCAAAATAATATGTTTGTGTTACATTTGATCCTTTAGCACCATCAAACCACACTTCTGAAATTTCACCATATTCAGTTAACAATTTTGTCAACTGATTCATAAAATACACATTATAATCTTCCCCACGATCATCACCATAATTAGGTGAATTTTGATCCCAAGGTGATAAATAAATCCCTAATTTTAATCCATATTTTTCACAGGCAACAGATAATTCTTTTACAATATCTCTACCACGAATATTTTCATTAATTGCTTCATTAGTTATATCATGATCTGTACCTGGACTATCAAACAAAGCAAATCCATCATGATGCTTTGCTGTAATAATTACCTTTTTAAAACCAGTTTCACTTAAAACTTTTGCCCATTGATCTGGATCCAATTCCGTTGGATTAAAAATAGCTGGATCTTCTTGTCCATCTCCCCATTCTTTATCAGTAAAAGTATTCACTCCAAAATGGATAAATGCAGATCTTTCATCTTTATTATATTCTAATTGTCGATCAGTTGGTACTGGACCATAAGCCTTTGGTACTGTAACTTCACCACTATCTTCTTTACCTGCTAATTCTCTGATTTCATCAGCAGTTAAAACTCGATTAAAGATATTTAGTTCATCTACTGATCCATATAAATTTCCAGAATCTTCCAATCCTGCTTTGTTATTTGCACCGATTCGCTTAGCTGGTCCATTGATTACTGCACTTACTCGGTCCTGATATTCTCCATTTACATATAAGCTTGTTCCACTACCATCACATACAAATGTTAAGTGTACCCATTCTCCTATTGGCGCACTGTAATTGAATGTATAATCTTCTACACCAAATTCTGTGACCCCTACTTTCCCTGTCTTATTATACTGTTCTAATTTGAGTTCTCCCTGATCTCCTGATAATAATGCAGTATTCGTTGTTCCAGCTGGGCTCTCTCCTCGATTTACCCATATGCTGGCACTCCAGTTTCCTTCTAAATCTTTGATCCCTAGATCGACAAAACCATTTCCATTAAACTGAAGTCCTTTTCCTTCGATTCCTTCTGTCCAGCTTACTCCTCCCTGGATCTCTCCTGGATATGATCCTTCACTATCTTTTATTGTTGCTCCTGTTCCTTCGTCCATTTTCCAGCTCGTATTTACTTCTACATATGGCTCTTTCCAAATTGTTTCATCTTTATAATAATTGATTCCCTGGTTCTCTAGTCTTTCACCATGAGCGATCAATCTTTCCTGATATTCATTCCAGCTGCGATCTTCTTTTGCCGTCCAGCCTATTTCTGCATATCCCAAGATTCTTGGAAATGCCATATATTCTAATGATTCTAAGCTTGATAATGTCTCTGCCCATAATGGACATTCTATTCCTAATACCTGATCTTTTGATCCGTATTTTGTTGGTTCAAAACTGTATGCTTTTTGAATCGATATCATTCCTGCCCATTGTAAACCTAGTTCACAATTACTATCATATTTCATATCTAGATATGCATAGTTTGCTGGTGATACGATTTGTTTAAAATTACCTACAAATGATGAACCGTTTGTTTGCCAGTATTGGATTATAGCATCTTCACTTTCTACTATATCATCATAATGCTGCCATCCAATTGGTGTCTTTCCATATTTTTGAACTATCTCTGTTACTCGATTCATGAAATATGAATAATCTTCATCTGATGTTGAGTATGCTTCATCCCCACCTACATGAATATATTTTGATGGTGATATCTCTGATACCTGTTTAATTACTTCATCTATAAATTTATATGTATTTTCATTACGACATTCCAATGATGCCCATCCAACATCCCATCCTTGATATGGTTTTGTATTGTCATAACCGCTTGCATATGGTTTTCCATCCTCTGTACTGTTTAACATTGGCAATGATACCAACGCTGCCCAGGCATGTCCTGGCATATCAAATTCTGGTATTATTTCTATATATCTTTCTTGAGCATATTTTATAATTTCTTTAAACTCTTCTTGGGTATAGAATCCTGGTCTTTCCCCATTATGTGTACAAGATGTTGAAGCCCCCAAATCTGTTAAGTTGGCATATTCTTCACCTTTGATTTCTAAACGCCATCCCTGGTCATCACTTAAATGCATGTGTAATTTGTTGATCTTATATTGTGCGATGTTATCAATATGCTCCTTTACATCATCAACAGAAAAGAAATGTCTTGAAACATCCATCATTGTTCCTCGATATTCATATTCCGGTTTATCTTCGATATGTGAACCTGGAATATTCCATTCTACATCACTAACTACTTCTGACTTTTCAATATCTGCTGGTAACATCTGTCTTAAAGTCTGCACTGCTCTAAATACACCTGCTGGCTGATTGGCAACGATTTTTACCCCATTATTAGTAGTATCGATCGTATAACCTTCTTCACCCTGATCTTCATTATCAGCTGTTGTTAAAACAATGCTGTTATCAACTACATCACTGTCATTTACAACTGCTAATAGATATCCAGTTGATGCTCTAAACTTAGTTGCAATATATTCCCCAATTTTAGCTAATTCACTTGTTTCATCACTAGTTCTTCCTTTTACATTAATAACAGTATTAGTATTTAAGATAAAGTTTTCCGAATTAATTTCAAGACTATTTGGTAAAGGTATTAATGCCGGTTGTGCATTTTCAACAGTTGCGGAAATATTATTAATATTTAAAGGTGTCACTATTGTTGTCAATACTATTACTAATACTAATAATAGCTTAAATAAATTTTTCCTTTTTTTCATAATTTGTCCTTTCCGTTATAAAATATAACAATCTCTATAATAGTCCCCTTATATTCCCCTTTCTTATCCAGTTATCATCTCCTTTTTTATTAAATTTTCCTTAAATTTATTATACATTATTTTAAAAACTCTTGACATTTACAATTTATTTCATATTTTACCAAAAAAGTAACATTTGATCTAAATTGTTACCCCCAATATTATTTAATAAAAATAAAAACCTTAATACTAAAATTAGTATCAAGGTCATTTCAACTATGCCATTGAAGTCAAATCATCTCTAATTTCATCAAAAGCAATAGCAATATTTAATCCATGGTCACCTATTCTTTCAAAATCAATCAATGTTTCTGTATACAAAGCACTATGTTCAACCGTACACGTTTTATTTCGTAAACGTTTTAACTGATTGACAGAAAATTCATGAGTCATATTATCAATACTATCTTCAATATTATCTACCTTTGTAATAATATTATGTAACTCTTCTCGATTTAATACATTCAATTCCGTTAAAATATTTTTCGTCAAATCATTCATAATAGCGATTTCTGCTACTGCCTCATCTGAGAAACTTTCATTTTCATCATGAAGTTTCTTAGCCCGGTTAGCAATATTTACAGCATGATCGCCTACTCTTTCCAGATCTCCAGAAGTCTTTAAAAATAAACCAATGGATTTCGATTCTTCAATTGGCAATTCAGAAGAAATAGCGTTAGTTGTAAATTGAATGATCTCCTTATTCAAATAATCTATATACTTTTCATCTCTTAATAACTTTTCATGTTTTTCTTCATCATATTTAACAATCAATTCAAAAGACCTTTGCACATTCTTTTGAACAACATTTAACATATTTTGCGTCTCATTAAACAATTGTGTATTTGCAATCGTGCTCGTTCCAATATGATAATCATTAGTAAAAATAGACTCATCTAAATACTTAGTTGACATTTTATCTTCAAATCCTTCTTTTTCTGGAAGAATCATAAAGGCTAATTTAACCAGTTTATCACCAAACGGTAACAACAAAATTGTCGTTACAACATTAAATACTGTATGCACATTGGCAATTTGCGCCGGAATATTTGTAGGTGTCAATGACTCCATCAACTGTGCAAATGGGAAAAGTAAACTAATTATAACAAAAATCACTGTTCCAATAATATTAAAAGATAAATGAATGATCGTTGTTCTTTTAGCATTTCTTCCTGTTCCGATACTAGCAAGTACAGCTGTGATACAAGTTCCGATATTTTGTCCAAATAGTACATAAATTGCTGAAGGTAATGTAATTACCCCACTTTTAGCAAGAGCCTGCAAGATTCCTACTGATGCTGAAGAACTTTGAATGATTGCTGTAAAAACAGCACCAACTAAAATTCCTACTAATGGATTTTCAAAAGTACTAACAATATTAACAAATTCAGGTGAACTTCTAAGTGGTACCATTGCTCCAGACATCATTTCCATGCCCATAAATAAAATACCTAGTCCCGCAATAATAGTTCCAAAAGCATCTAACTTTTTACTCTTAAAAAAAGCAATCAGTGCCACACCAATAAATGCAATTACTGGTGCTAATGCTGTAATATCAATAGCAATCAATTGTCCAGTAATCGTAGTTCCAATATTAGCACCCATGATTACCCAAACAGCATTTTCTAATTTCATCAATCCAGCGTTGACAAAACCAACCGTCATAACTGTCGTTGCTGATGAAGATTGAATAACAGCTGTAATAATAGCTCCGACACCAACGCCTAAAAAGCGATTAGTAGTGAGCTTTTCTAAAATACTCTTCATTTTATTTCCGGCAGCTAGTTCTAAGCCATTGGACATCATTGTCATTCCATATAAGAATAGGGCTAACCCACCGAGCATGGTAAACAAATCTGTAAGTTTCATTTTTATCCCCCTGTTACACAGTTTATTTTATATCCTAAGTAAATTTAACATAAAATTTACAATATGCAAATACTATTAACAAATATTAACAAATTCTTAACTTTTCTATCTTTATTTTTAGTTTTTTTATCTTTTATTATACAATTATCTTGACAATTAATAAAAAACAATTACCATTATTATTAGACAGTTCATTTGTACCATCCTGTCTATAAACAAAACTAGGGCTATGCTTTTTTATATTGCTTTGAAGCAGGCTTTTTAGTGAGTCTGCTTTTTTATTTGATGGTATAGAAGGAGGAAGAATGTATTATTTAAAAACTGAACAATGCTTTGATAGCGCCCACTTTTTACATGGCTATCATGGTAAATGCGCCAATATTCACGGTCATCGCTGGAAAATCGTTGTGACCATCAAAAGTAAAGAACTGCTTAATAACCAGCAAAATAATGGCATGATCATTGATTTCAAAGATCTTAAAAATGATTTAAAAAAAATTACCGATGATTTAGACCATGCTTTGATCATTGAAAAAGGCAGTTTATCAAAAAAACTATACCAGGCATTAAATGATGAAAATTTTAAAATTATTGATTTACCATTTCGACCAACGGCAGAAAATCTCGCTAAATATATTTATGAGCTGTTAGCCAAAAGTTATGATGTTGATTGTATCGATGTTTATGAAACCCCAAATAACTGTGCCAGCTATCGAGGAAAAGATGAATAATTATCGTGTCGTTGAAAAATTTATTAGTATTAATGGTGAAGGAAGTAAAGCTGGTCAGCTAGCTGCCTTTATTCGTTTTTATAACTGTAATTTAAATTGCAGTTATTGTGATACTAAATATGCTAATGGTAAAAATGCTAAATATGAAATCTTAACTGATCAAGATATTTTGAATTATTTAGATATAAATAAAGTAATCAATGTGACTTTAACTGGTGGTGAACCATTATTACAAAAAAATATCGATTCATTAATTACATTATTATTAAAAAATAATTATCGTGTTGAAATAGAGACCAATGGCAGTATTGATATTAAGCCATTCATTACAGATGATCTACGGCCGCTTTTTACTTTGGACTATAAAATGCCTAGCAGTAAGATGGAAAAATATATGCTATTAGATAATTATCAATATCTAACTAAAAATGATGTTGTTAAATTTGTAATTGGTGATCTCGCTGATTTGAATAAAGCAAAAGAAATAATTGAAACGTACGATCTTACAAACCGTGTCAAAGTTTATTTTAGCCCTGTCTTTGATATGATTAAACCTCGTACAATCGTTGATTACATGATCAAACATCACTTAAACAATGTATTTATGCAATTACAATTACATAAATACATTTGGGATGTGAATAAACGAGGTGTTTAAAATGATCGATACTAAAAAAATTGAAAAACATATTTATGGAATTATTGAAGCCCTAGGTGATGATCCAAATCGTGAGGGTTTAAAAGAAACACCTCAACGAGTCGCTAAAATGTATGCAGAAGTTTTTGCTGGCATGAATTATACAAACAAGCAAATCGCTGAGATGTTTAACAAAACATTCGATGATGACCTCGATTTTGCCAATCAAGAAGTTATTGTCGTTAAAGATATTGATATTTTTAGCTATTGTGAACATCATCTAGCTTTAATGTATGATATGAAAGTTACTGTTGCTTATATTCCTAATGATAAAGTAATCGGTCTTAGTAAGATTGCCCGAATTGCCGATATGGCAGCCCGTCGCCTTCAGCTTCAGGAAAGAATTGGAAGTGACATCGTTGAAATCATGAAATTGATAACTAACTCTGAAGATATTGCTGTTATCATTAAGGGAAAACATAGCTGTATGTCATCACGAGGAATTAAAAAAGTCAACAGTTCGACAACAACTTGTACATTATCAGGCCGTTTTGAAACAGATGATAAATTACAGATATATTTATATTAAGGAGATTAAAATGAAAGCATTAGTATTATTTAGCGGTGGTGTGGATTCTACTACTGCTCTAGCCATAGCTATTGATAAATATGGTAAAGATAATGTCATTGCCTTATCAATTAGTTATGGTCAAAAACATCAAAAAGAAATTGAAGCTGCAAATAATATTATAAGTTATTATCAAGTCGAACATATTTATCTTGATTTAACTGAAATCTTTGCTTACAGCGATTGTTCTTTGTTACAACATTCCAATAGTGATATTCCTCATGAATCATACGCTAAACAATTAGCTAAAACTGAAGGAAATCCGGTTTCTACATATGTTCCTTTTAGGAATGGTTTATTTTTATCCACTGCTGCTAGTATTGCTTTATCTAAAAACTGTAGTATTATCTACTATGGTGCTCATAGCGATGATGCTGCTGGTAATGCTTATCCTGACTGCAGTGATGTTTTCAACAATGCTATGAATCAGGCAATTTATGAAGGAAGTGGTCATCAATTAGAAATCAGAGCTCCTTTTGTGAAAATGACAAAAGCTCAAATCGTTAAAATTGGCCTAGAGTTAAAAGTTCCTTATGAATTAACCTGGTCATGTTATGAAGGAAATGATAAGCCTTGTGGAACCTGCGGAACTTGCCGCGATCGTCAAAATGCTTTTTTAAAAAATGGAATTATCGATCCATTATTAGGAGAATAAAATAATGAGTGAAAATTTAACTTTATTAGGAAATAAAAATACTATTTATAAAGATGATTATGCTCCAGAAGTATTAGAAACTTTTGACAATAAACATCCTGAAAATGATTATTTTGTGAAATTTAATTGCCCCGAATTTACAAGTCTTTGTCCGATTACTGGACAACCAGATTTTGCTACTATTTATATCAGTTATGTCCCTGATCAAAAAATGGTTGAAAGTAAGTCTTTAAAACTGTATTTATTTAGTTTTAGAAATCATGGTGATTTTCATGAAGACTGTATAAATATTATTATGAAAGATTTGATTAAGTTAATGGATCCTAAATATATTGAAGTGTGGGGAAAATTCACACCTCGTGGAGGGATTTCTATTGATCCCTATTGTAATTATGGAAAGCCTAATACCAGATGGGAAACAATTGCTTTTAACCGTTTAGTTAATCATGATCTTTATCCAGAAAAAATTGATAATCGTTAAATAAATTTTAACTTGATTTATTATTTGAAACTATTATAATATAGTTGAAATTAGTGAAACGCGTTCGCTAATTAATTAGATATTCCATAAGAAAACGAAGGAGGTTGGTCCTTCGTTTTCACTATTTTGGGCGTGCTTTTTTATAGTCTATTTAGATTTTAAACGATCTAAATAAACTAAGATCAATAATAAAAGAATTAGATATTCCATGTATGGCATATCTTTCTATTATCAAATGACACGCCCGTGGAGATAAACATAAAACCATTTATCTATACCTCCCTAAATAGGGACGGCCATCCTTACTTATTATATCATTTTTAATATTCAAAAACGTCTCAAATTTATCTCAAAAAAATTTACATATAAATAAAGCTTTTTTTAAATGAATCGTCCTTTAGAGAATCCTAAATAAATTGTGCTATTGCTTATTTCCCTAAAATTATCCATAGCTTTTTTAGAAAAAACTCTCATCATAACAATAACATCTAAATTGCTGCTTGATAAAGCATCTTTATCATTATTTGCTACTAATACGACATTAGACATTGATTTCCAATTTCCAGCCCGTTGATAAAATTCTCTTAAGTCAGGTGCACAAGTAAATACGCCAAAATCAAGATTATCCTCCATCCATTTTGTCGCTCTTGCAACAATTTTAGAACTAAATCCTTGTCTACGAAATACCGGCAAAGTTGCCACGCAGCTTAATCCGCCTATTTGATATGATTTTTCGTTGATAATCACTTTTAATTGAACAACTGCAGCATAACTAACAATTCTATTATCAACCATGATATAAAAGCATTGCTCTATTAAATCACTATCATGTTCATCTGAATCACTTGTAGTTGGCCAAACGACTTGTAATAACTCATTAATTTGATTTTTTATTTTTAATGAGGCTTGCTGATACGAAATATTTTCAACTTTAATCATAGTTATAATAATAGATCAGTTAATTTAGCGACTGTATCAACAAGATAATCAGCTTGATTTTCCATCAATTCTTCCAAACTACCATAACCATATAGGACCCCCACACAAGGTAAATTATTTTCATGAGCCCCAATTATATCATGTTTTCGATCACCGACCATAATTGCATCAGCTGCCAAAATTTTATTTTTTTCTAATACATAATTAATTACTTCTGCTTTTTTTTCACGACTATTAAATTCACTGCCACCAACAAAATCAAAATATTGTGCTAAATCAAAATGATCAATGATCTGCTTCGCAAACTTTTCGGGTTTTGATGTTGCAACCAGCAATACTTTACCATTTTCTTTTAAAGCTTTTAAACAATCAACTATACCATCATATACCTTATTATCAAAAATTCCTTTAGTAGAAAAATACTCACGGTACTTAATTACAGCCTCATTAGCCTTAACCTCATCAAAACCATAAAAATCTCTAAATGAATCTCTAAGCGGTGGTCCAATAAAAGGTAACAGATCATTTAGATCATTTACTTCAATTCCATAATAATTTAAAGCATAACGCACTGATTTAGTAATTCCCATCATAGGATCAGTTAATGTTCCATCAAGATCAAACAATATATATTTTTGTTTCATAATCATCCTCCTATACACTAACCCAATTCTAACATCATTCATCCTATCTATTAAAGTTTTATATCAAAAAAATAGTAAAATAAATCAATTAGATTCATTTTACTATTACATTATTCATCATAAAAAACAAACTCTTGATATTTTCTAACTAATATTGTTAAAGCAACACCTAAACAATTCATCGAAACAATTTTTTCACTTTCTAATGAAAATTCAGTAACATCATAATAAAGTTGATAAGTAGAACTTTTAGTTAAAAAATTTTTTCCTAATTCAGTAACAGATAAAATAGGAATACTTTTCATATTTAAACCATTAACAGTTTTAACAATTCCTGAAGTATTACCTGAAAAGGAAATAATAATGACAAAATCTTCACTTGTAAGAGAGTGCGAAATAACTTCAAAATTTGATTCACCAGAGACAATATAATTAGAACGTCCCGCTAAAAACAGCTCACTTGAAAATTGTTTTGCATAATTATTTTGGACAAAACCCGTAGCATATATGATAACTTGTCGAGCATGATGGATATCATATACTAAAGGAACGTAATTGACCTGGGTAGCGTATTCAAACGTTTTATTGATTTCCTTTTTATATGTTTCTACTAAATCTGTTGGGATGATTGCTTTTTTTACTATTTCTTTTTTTAATGCATATTTTAGTTCTGAATAACCGGTAAATCCTAATTTTTTTGCTAATCTTAAAACTGAACTTTTTGACGACAGCAAAATTTTTGCTAATTCATTGATCGTCATATTTATAACTTCTGGTTTATGACTTTTTATATATTGTATCATTTCTTTTTCACTATCATTTAAATCAGCATATAACAATTCTGCTTGTGTGTCAAAATCCATTATTATTACCTCTCTATCATATAAACTATTGCCTGGTATGGTTCTAGCATAATTGTTTTATCGTCTTTTGTCAAAATATTATCGTAATTTGAAATAATTAATTTTCTATTTTGGCAATTTTTTGGTAATGTATAATTCACTCTTTGTGATGAAAATGAACAAATACAAAGTAATATCTGATCTTTATATTTTCTTTGATAAGCAAAAATGTCTGAATCGTTTTCATCAATTAATTCAAATGTTCCCTCTACAACAATGGGATTTTCTTTTCTAATTTGAATAAGTTTTTGATAATAATAAAATACCGAATTTTTATCTTTCAACTCATTTTCTAAATTAATTTCTTTATTATCAGGTGAGTGATCGATCCATGGCTTACCTTTTGAAAAACCAGCATCATCCTGACCATTCCATGGAAATGGTGTACGAGCATTATCTCTTGATCGTAAATAAGCACATTTTTTTATATATTCTTCATCTTCACCATTTTCGCGCATCTTTTCACATACAAAAATTGTTTCTATATCTTTGTATTGTTTCAATGATTTAAAAGGAACATTTTTCATTCCTAGTTCTTCACCTTGAAAAATATAAGGCGTTCCTTTCATCATATGCAAAAGAGTTCCTAACATTTTAGCCGATTCCACACGATACTTTTCATCATCACCAAATCTAGAAACCGCCCGAGGCTGATCATGATTATTCCAATAAAGAGAATTCCAGCCTTCATCTAGTTCTTTAGCCCATAAAGTTAAACTTTTCTTTAAATCACTTAATTTAAATTTGATATCTGAAAACTTACCATATTTTCCATAATCCAAATGCATGTGATCAAATTGAAAGACCATATTCAATTCTTTATTATTAGGATCAGTATACAACTTTGCCTGTTCTACTGTGGTATTAGCCGTTTCACCAACTGTCATTACATCATAATGAGAAAGTACTTCTCTATTCATTTCTTGTAAAAACTCATGAACTCTTGGCCCATTTGAAGCCCCTTTATAATATGATTTAGAATAATCATATTCACCATCTGCAGCATCTGGAAAATCTTGCTTTTTACTAATCAATGAAATAACATCCATTCTAAAGCCGTCTATTCCTTTATCTAACCAAAAACGCATTTCATTATAAACTGCTTTTCTTACTTCCGGATTTTCCCAATTTAAATCAGGCTGTTCTGGGGCAAAGCAATGTAAATAATACTGATTTCTCTCTGGTACATAACTCCATGCTGAACCCCCAAACGTAGCACCCCAGTTATTAGGTAAACTGCCATCTTCTTTAGCATCTTTCCAAATATAAAAGTCAGCATATTTATTATCCTTCGAAAGCTTTGATTCTTTAAACCATTGATGCTGATCACTTGTATGATTGACAACTAGATCCATGATTATTTTAATATTCATTTGATGAGCTTTTTCTAATAATTCCTCGAAATCTGCCATTGTTCCATAAATTGGATTAATTTCTCGATAATTTTCAATATCATATCCATTATCAACCAATGGTGATTTATAAATCGGATTCAACCAAACAACATCAATACCTAATTTTGATAAATATGGTAATTTCTCGATGATTCCTCTCAAATCACCGATACCATCATCATTAGAATCTTTAAAACTTTGCGGGTATATTTGATAAACAACGCTGCTTTTCCACCAATCTTTACTCATCTTCGTCATCTGCCTCCAAATTTCTTACAATATCATTTACAAAAACCGTTTGCTGTTTGGCATCTTCGATTGCACTACGAATAACTGTTTCATCAACTTTATCATAGTTAGATAAAGATAGCACGACACTTAAAACAATAGGCAAACTCATTCCCGTAATAATATAAACATTAGGATATTGCAAATATTTTATTGCTTCTTGATTAACACTGCCACCTAACATATCAGTAAAAATAATATATTCATCATTTTTATCGATTACGCCGATTGCATTTTTTAATTGCTGCTCTACTGGTACATTATCCATATATGCACAAACGGCTTCTATATGATCTAAGCTTGAAACTATATATTGAAGGGTATCTTTTAATCCCTCAGCCATTAAATGATGGCTCGCTAAAATAATTTTTCTCATATCCATATCTCCAACTAAACTGATAAAATTCCAAAAAATGAACAAATTAAAGCTATTATAATGATTAAGAAAATAACCTGGATTACCGATAATTTTTTAGAAGCTAATAATTTATAAACTAAAAATGTTAATCCTACTGGTAATAACGCTGGCATTATTTGATCTAAGATGCCTGATTGAATAGCTAGTTCTACTTCTCCTGATTGATAAACAAGACCTACTGTAACTTTAACAACCGATGGAATTAAGGCCCCGATAACTGTTAATCCCATGATTGATGCTGCTTCTGTAAAAACTGATAATTTATCACCTAATTTAGTAATCAGCTTTAATCCTGAATCATAACCTAAATGAAATAATTTAATTCTAAAAACAAAGAATACCAAATTCAATAATAACCAAATAACAGCACCGGTCGGATTACCTTCTAAGCCCATATAAGCTGCAATTGAGCCCATGATTGTTGGATATAATACCCAGATAAGAGTATCACCAATACCTGCTAGCGGTCCCATCATTCCTGTTTTAAAATTTTGTACTGTATCGATTGCTTTTATCCCATCTTTTTCTTCCATCGCTACACTGGCACCTAATAAAATATTTCCCATCCAGGTCGTTGTATTAAAATATTTATAATGATTATTTAATGAAGCAATATATTCTTCATCATTTTGATAAATTTTTCTAAGTACCTTCTCTAAACCAAATACAACAGCTGGTCCCTGCTGATTTTCATAATTAAATACGTTACATGCCATAAACATATAACGAATAGCTGCTTTAGTTAAATCTTTCTTTTCTACTTTATTACTCATCCCAATCATCTCCTTCTTCAAATGTAACATTTTCATTTGTTGATAACTTTTTACTTTCAGTTGTGAAAAAGTAATATGCTAATGCTAAACCAATAATTGAAACCCCAAACATTGGAACATTTAAATATGCAGAAAAGACAAATCCAATCATAAGCATTGATAAATACTTTTTAGCTGGCATTACTTGTAATAATAACGCAATCCCAACAACAGGTAACATATTACCAGCAATTGATAAGCCATTTGTAAACCATTCTGGTACTGCTGTTAAAATTGTATTGACGATCGTATCACCAAACAATACACATAACGTCGTTGGAATACCTGTAGATAATGCAAAAATAGCAGGTCCTATCCATAAAATATGATTCATTTTCTTAAATTTCATTTCATTACATGCTCTTTGTGCTGCATGAGTTACATATGTATTCAATAATTTAGCAAATACGTCTAACTGAATTCCCAGCATTCCAACCGGCACCCCTACTGCCAAAGCTACTGCCTTTGCTTGTTCAATATCATTTGTTGTTTTACAAGCAACATATACGCCCACTAAAGAAGCAAGTCCCCAGTTAGGAACTGATGAACCGCCAATATTGGCAACACCTAAATTCATTAATTGAAATGTTCCCCCGATAACCATAGCTGTTTGCATATCCTGCATAATTAATCCTGCAAAAAAAGCTACCATGATTGGAAACCATGTCGTTATAACTAAACCTTGTTGATCAATAACCATCCACATCGATAATAGGATGATCAAAATACCCTGTATTATTTCCATATTTTTATCCTGCTTTCTTATTTAATGTATGTTTCTAATGTCTCTTCAGTTTCACTTGGCACATAGTGAAATGTAACTGGAATATTCATTGATGCTAATTTCTTAAAATCATTAACTTCTGTTTCATCAACAGATACCATTTTTTTTACTGTCCTTTTTCCTTCACCATCAAACATGATTCCAATATTAACTTTAGGAATAACAACCCCATTTTCTGCTAATTTAACTAATGTTGAAGGTTCCCGTACGATCATAAAGACATTATGATTATCATACTTTCCAGCCTTAAAGTTTTTGATTGCGGTCTCTGTATCGATAATTGACATTCCTGTTCCTGCTGGTTTGGACATTCTCATTGCAGCTTTTTGAATGTCATCTTTACTCACCTCATCATCAACAACCATTAATCTTTTTGCTTTTGTAGCTCCTGCCCATTGGGTAACTACGATTCCGTGAATTAATCTTTGATCTACTCTTGCTAATACTAAACTCATTTTTTATATCCTCCTTGTCCTTTGACGTAACTTAGTTTATCTATTTTTGTAAACACTTTCAATGGGTTGGGACGTTTATGGAACTGGTTCCGAAAAAATGAAAATAGTGTCATAAATACGGAAATTTTCTCAAAAAAATAAGCATATATATAATATGCTTAAAATAAACTAGTCTGTAATGATCCAGATATTATTTTTAGTGGTAAAGGTTTTACTTTTAATAAATATTTATAATCATTACTCTTGAGCCAGATATTTTTTTGTTGATAATTAAAGATCAAGGGCATTCGCTGATGAATTCCTTCCATACTTTCATTAGCATCTGTAGTAATGATTGCGACTTCTTTTTGACCATTAACAATGCGATATAGTCCTGCCATCATCATTAACTGGCCATTTTCATTTTCAAAAGTAAATTTATGTTTGTGAATATCCCACTCATAAAAACCATTAGCAGGAATGATACAGCGATGATTGATAATATCTTTTTTAAATAAAGATTTTTCTTGGATCGTTTCTTGACGGGCATTGATAACCAGCTTATTATCAAATATCTTGTATCCCCATCTTGCTTTAGATCCAATTAATTTATCGTTGTTATTTTCAATTATAAAAATATTATCGCTAGGATAGTAATCTATCTTATCTTTTAATGCCAGTTCGAAAGGATAATCAATTTTATCCTCTAGTTCCATTAATGCTTTTAATTCTAAAAAATATCTACTGCACATCGCAATTAACACTTCCTTTAAAATATCTATTTATTGTAACAAAAACAATTTAATTCATGATCATTAACAATTCCTACCGCCTGCAAATATGAATAGATCGTTATCGATCCTACAAAACTCATACCTCTTTTTTTCAAATCATTAGAGATCTCATCCGATAATTTTGATGTAGTTTTGAAATTATCGTCAATATTTTTGATGATTTGATTATTACTAAAACCCCAAATATATTTAGAAAAACTACCAAATTCATTTTGAATATCCATAAAAATTTTAGCATTTTTAATTGCTGCAGCAATTTTTCTTTTACTCCTAATTATTTTTTCATTATTTAATAACTCAGTTACCTTTGTTTCATCATATCGAGCAATCTTTTTTACATCAAATTGATCGAATGCCTCTTTAAACGCTTCACGTTTTTTTAAGATCGTTATCCAAGATAAACCAGCTTGGAAAGTCTCCAATAAAAACATTTCATATAATTTTTCATCATCATAAACAGGTCTTCCCCATTCATGATCATGATAATCTTTATATATCTCTGATTTTTCATCTACCCAAGTACATCTTTTAACCATTTTACTTTCTCCTCGTTTATATTATTCATTAGATATTTCTAATTTATCATCAAGTATCGTAACCCAAAAAGCATCACTATCATCAAAATCATTATTTTTAAATGGATATGAAGGAATGATCTTACTATTCATCGAAACATATATATTATGTAACACATTATTTTCTTCTGATGCATCGTATTCAACTAAAATAAAACATTTCTTAGAATTATTACGTCCAAAATATGTTTCATAAACGGTAATAGCTTCAGTTTTAAAAAAATCTGTTTCTTTCTTTTGCGATGAAGTAGTTTGGTATATTTTATCATTTTCAGGATCTTGATACGCGATTTTATAACTGTACATCCCATTAATATTAGCTAAACCTATATTTAACTGCTGGCAATAAATTTCATCTTTTAAATCATCGATTACTAGATAATTATAATACTTATTATCATCTTTAAATAAATATGCTTGAACATTCGCTACTTTATTACCTTTTTTATCATATCAAACAGCTTCTTGATAATCTAATGCTGTATCAGGATCAAATCTTAGCCACTCTTTATTAGTTTCATAATGATAATAAGTTGTAACACTTATAAATGTCATGACTAAACATAAGGCTATTGTAACTACAGAATATCCTAAACCTAATTTAACTGAAGTTATTCTAACCTCAGAAACACTGATATTATTATTTTCAATAATCGTTTTCTTCACTTTTTCAAAATGATAGATCATGAAAATAAAACAGCCCATAATTATCACTACTAACAACCAGGATGCTTTTATCCCTAGTAAATAAGCTAAAAATGCTATCAATAAACTAATTAAATAATATATCAAGATCCTTTTTATATGATGTTTATCTTCTAAAAAATCATAAAACCCCCTAATCATAAATAATATTCTACTTATACCAATAAATATCAAAATATATTTAAGAGCAAACACTTGATATGGCGTTGCCTTTAAAACTAAATCAAGCATATTAACAATTATAAAAACCAAAGCAAAATAATATGCAAATCTAAACGATCTATTAATATCTTTGATCATTCTGATCGCTAAATAAAAAAACAAGCCTGATATCAATGATATAATACTAGAAATTATCTCAAATTTAATATCAATAAACGATAAAATAAATCCGGCTATAACCCATTTAAAAATCCAACTAATATCTTTATCCCTTTTATTAACTGCTTCCATAATTTTCCCTCCCTAACTTACTAACTATATCTTATCATTTAAATATACATCGATACAACATTTAAAGATGCGCAAATCAAAAAATCATATTCGCTTGAATATGATCTTTTCTAAATTATTTTTGTCGAACATTCTTCTAAATTAATCACTTCATCAACAATCGGTAAATAAAACTCTGGTTCATGACTAACTAGAATAACCGCCCCTTTAAAAGCTTTAATAGCACTTTGTAATGCTTCTTTAGCATCAACATCTAAATGATTAGTCGGTTCATCGAGCACCAAAACATTAGCCTCTCGATTCATGATCTTACAAAGACGAACTTTAGCATTCTCTCCACCAGACAATACTTTCATTAATGATTCAATATGTTCCCTCGTTAAAGCGCACTTAGCTAGCATCGATCTAATTTCACCATTATTACGATCTGGAAATTCTTCCCATAAATAATCTAATGCTGTCATCGAAACGATAGCCTCTTCCTGTTTAAAAAAACCAATTTCAACAAAAGGATCTTTTTCTACTGTGCCACTATAAGGCTCTTGCATCCCAACCAGTGTTTTTAATAATGTTGTTTTTCCTAAACCGTTGACACCTTTAACAGCAATCTTTTTATTTCTTTCAAAAACAAGATTTAGTGGCGTAGTTAAAGGACTATCATAGCCAATTACTAGATCTTTACATTCAAATAATACTTTGCCTGGAGTCCTCGCTTCCATAAATGAAAATAACGGTTTTATTTTTTCTTTTGGCTTTGAAATCAAATCCATTTTGTCCAATTTCTTTTGTCTTGAACTAGCCATATTTCGAGTAGCTACTCGCGCTTTATTTCTTGCGATAAAATCTTCAAGATCAGCTATTTCTTTTTGTTGTTTTTGATAACTTGCTGCTTGTTGTCTCTTTTTTAGTTCCGCCTGCTCTAAATAATAATCATAATCACCCTTATATCGTGTCAATACCCCATCTTCTAAATGATAAATAACATTTATGACCTGGTTTAAAAAACTAATATCATGACTAACTAAAATAAAAGCATTATCATAATTTCTTAAAAAATTAATTAACCAGTTAACATGCTGTTCATCTAGATAATTAGTTGGCTCATCAAGAATTAGAATCATTGGATTTTCTAATAATAGTTTTGTTAGTAAAACTTTTGAACGCTGTCCCCCGGATAAAGCATCAACTGGTTTATCTAAACCAATATCATTTAAACCTAAACCACCTGCAACCTCCTTGATCTTTACATCAATGGTATAAAAACCACCATGATCTAAAATTTCCTGAATCTCACCAACTTCTTCCATTAATTTATTCATCATTATATCATCACAATCTGCCATCTGTTCATACATTGCCAGCATTTCCTGCTCTAGATCATAATAATATCTAAAAGCATCTTGTAATACTTGATAAATCGTTTGTCCTGGTTTTAAAACTGTATGCTGGTCCAAATAACCAGTTGTAATCCGTTTACACCACTCTACCTTTCCCGAATCGGGAATGATTTTACCAGTAATAATATTAAGAAATGTTGACTTACCTTCACCATTAGCCCCAACTAAGCCAATGTGTTCACCATTTAACAACCTAAAACTGGCATTTTCTAATATTGTCCGTCCGCCAAAATCATGACTAACATTTTCTACATTTAATATGCTCATTTTTCTCTCCTGCTTACATTATTTAATAACAATCCCAATTATATAATACTTTTGAAAAATCTTTATCTTTCAAATCAGCTTCTGTGATAAAAAAATTACAAATGCCACTATCGCCCCACATGATTTCTTTATCTGCAACACCAATACTGTCAATTTGCAATAACAAAATATATTGACTGTAACTAACCATACTTCGTGGATCTACTTGAGTAAAAGCTGGGTATCCAAATAATTTATGCCCGAATCCACTATTTTCATTAAACTCATCTTCTGACAATATTTCCTCTGGTAAATCGTAATATGATTCAATTAAATTATTGGGATAAAAATGATTCCACTTATTAGTAAACAATTGATCAAATTTATAATCACCTTGACAAATTCCTTCTTTACTACTAACAAAATTTAATTTAAAAGTATCTTCTATCGGAAAATAACCTTCTTTATCAGGTGAATATTTTTCGATGATTTCTGTTTCTCTAACACGATAATCGATTTCTGGATAATAGATAACACGACTCTCTTTTTGAGAAGTCATATCATCAAAATCCAAACCATATAAATCATTATCCAAAGCCCAAAACTGTAACATTCCTTTATGTAGATCATATTTATTTTTTGGTAATTCCTCTAAATTTATTTGTCCAATCAGTTTTAATTGCTGATTATTATCACTGACTGGCACTAAATCTTTTTTTCCTAAATATGGCAGTCCACCAAACTTACTAGTAAAAATACTACAATCATCAATACTTAAATTTATCTTAATAACATCTTTAATTGTTTCCTGATTTAAACTAGTCATTACTTTTAAAACCATTTCTTTAGTAATTTTATTTTTTCTTTTAAACATAAACTATCCCCTTTAAATTAATCATAAATCTTGTCACTTTTAATCTTAACATGAATCTTGCCCCATATCTAAGTACTTTATTATTTATCAATCAATGAAGCATAAAAAGCTGTCATTAAGACTATTGACCCACCAAAAACTTCTTTCATACTAGGCATTTCATGTAATAAAATCAACGCTAGAACGATACTATAGACACTTTCCATTCCCGAAATTATACTTGCTGTATGGACTTTTATTTTTTTCAAACTACTAATATATATACTATGAGCTATCGCTGTACAAACAATCCCCAAAAAAACAAGTGCTAAAAAATCAACTATTGTTAAATTTATTTTTACAATAAATAAAGATGGTAATAATACAAATGCTGCTACACCTTGTTCATATAAACAGATCGTTTTACCATCATAAGATTTAGAAAAATATCGATTTATTAAGCAGAGTAAAGCATAACTCAGTGATCCTATCATGCCAATTACTATTGCTGATGTCATTTGATTTTTTAAACTAAACTCAGGAATCGTTATTAATATTCCTAAAAGCATTACAATAGCAACAATAATATTTTTTAGCTTTAATTTTTCTTTATAAAAAAAGGGTTCTAAAAAAGTTACAAAAAGCGGAAAAGTTGAAAAAGTAATTGTCCCAACAGCAACAGTTGCCATTTCAATAGCCTGAAGAAATGTAAACCAGTGAATTGCCATTATTACACCTGCTAGACCAATTAAACAATAATCATTTCTACTATTTAGTAAAATGTTTTCTTTTTTTATTAACATGACGATCAATAAAAAGACGGCTGAAAAAAATGCCCGTGCAAACGTAATGAAAATTGCAGGTAGTCCTACAAATTTACCAATTACTCCAGCTAGACCAAATAACATTACAGCTGCATGTAATGAAAAAATTTCTTTGTTTTTCATTTTATCACTCCAGTTATTACTTATGATAACTATTTAAAATACTTTTGACAAGAAAAGATCTTAATAAACACTTACTAAGATCTTCAAAATTATTTAGATAACATACAAAATAATACATAAAAAATGTAATACACTACCTAATAAAATCCATAAATGCCAAATACTATGCATATAGCGATGTTTGTTTTGAAGTCCGTAAAAAACCGTTCCAATTGTATATGCAACACCACCCAATACTAATAACCAAATACCATTATATCCGATTGCTTCAGGTAAAAGATTAATTTTAAAAATAATGCACCAGCCCATTGCCAGATAACAAATCATCGAAAATTTTTGATTACTTTCAATATCAATAGCATTCAAAACAATTCCTAAAACTGTACAACCCCAAACAATCGCAAAAATAGTCCAAGCCCAGAATTCATCGATCGGTCTAATTGAACATAATAATACTGGTGTATAAGTTCCAGCAATTAAAACAAAGATCGAACAATGATCCATAATTTGAAAAACTTTTTTACTTTTAGTATTTGGTGATAATCCATGATAAATACTGCTCATCGTATATAAAAGAATCATTGAAACACCATAAATAATTCCTGATCCAATTCCATACCCATTACCTCTAATAGCACCAAAAACAATACACAATACTAATACTGCTATCCCAAAAACGCCACCAACAATATGTGTAACCATATTAAATATTTCTTCACCACGGGTATATACTGGTAAAACACGATCATCTAATTTTATTCGCTTCATTAAATACCTCCACTCTATAACTATGTATATATTCCTATTCCATCATAAATTCATATATTAATAAAACAAAAATCTATTATATCCAGGAATATTATTACTAGCTCATTATATAAAAGCTGATCAATAATTTTTATTCCTATCAAATAATATTTTTTTTATCTCTTTTCTTACCTCATTTAAATCTTCATTACATAATAATGGTAACAATTCAACAAGCTCTTCAGGTGTAGAATCCCACCAGTTCAATTTTTCTAATAATTCAATTAATTCATCAAAACGTTTTTTTATCAAACGAGCTGGATTGCCACCTACTACACAATATGGCGCAACATCTTTAGTCACGATTGAGTGTGCTGCAATAATCGCACCATTTCCAATCTTAACACCTGGCATAATTGTACTTTTTCTTCCGATCCAAACATCATTTTCAATCACTATATCTCCTTTAAATGGTAATTGTTTTAAATGAGGTGGTGTTTTTTGAGCCCAAATTCCCCCAAACACATTAAAAGGGTATGTTGAAATACTGCTAATTCGATGATTAGCACTACCCATTATAAATTGAGTTCCACAAGCAATCGAACAAAACTTGCCAATTATCAATTTATCACCAAATTCCGGCCAATTGAAAAGAACATTATTTTTTTCAAAACCCGTTGGATCAACTGGATCATCATAATATGTATAATCACCAATAAAAATATTGGGAGCTGTAATTACGTTTTTTATATAACATGATGTCTTATATTCATTTGGAAAAACATCATTAGGATTAGGGATATTATTCATTCTTATTCACTCCTTTTTTATCTCACATCCTTTCACCTATTATTACCGTAGCAACTGCTCTAATTATTTGAATCTTTTTCATTCACATACCTCCAGTTACATTTAAATCAAGATTCCTTGACAATGATCTATTTCATGTTGAATTATTTGTGCCAAATAATCTTGAAATGTTTTTATTTTCTTTTTAAAATTCTCGTCAAAATAAACAATTTTTATTTTTTCATACCGTTTAGTTTTTTTAACCCCCTGATGTGATAAACAACCTTCCTCGGTTTCATAAAATCGTCCTGATGTTTTTAATACTATGGGATTGATCATTACTAAATATTTACCGTTATCATTAACTACAATGATATTTTTGTTTACCCCAATCATATTGGCAGCCATCCCCACGCACTCTTGTTCATGAGCTTTTATTGTATCCAACAAATCTTGAACAACTGGTAAATCTTCTGGTGTTGCCAAAATTGATTTTTGACTTAAACTAAATTGATCTGTAACTATATCTCTAATCATATTTCCTCCAATTTTGTCTTTAAAATATTTTATATAATTCAAACTCTTTTTTATTTTATCATTTTATCATCTTATTATAAAGGACTGAAGCATTTAGCACCAGTCCTTTATTAAATATCATTCATTTTAATACATGTCTCGACTATTTCCTAGGAAATTTTCGATAAACTGTTATCCTTATTTTTACACTTCTATTAATCTACTGCTTTTAATTCATAACTAAAACCATATTTAAGAATATAATCTTCTAGAGTCCAATCATTATCATAAATGATCTTTGCCGCTTTTTTACCTACATAACGAAAATGCCACGGTTCATTAGCCATTCCTGTAAGCGATGCTTTGTTTTTAGGATAACGCAAAATAAAACCATACTTATATGCATTTTTTACAACCCATTTATATTCTTCAGTATCTCCAAAAACTAATTTTTCTTTGTCAATAACACTTTAACTAGTTAAATCTACTCCTAATTGATGTTCACTTGACCCTGGCTTTGAAACTAATCCAGATGCTGTAATAGCATCATATTTTTTAAAATATTCATCATATATTTTAGTTTGACTTTCATATGAGCGATATCCACTATTTAAAACTAAGTGATAATCTTCATCCAAAGCGTCTTGATACATTTGTTCTAGTGCTTTTGCAGCATCTTTTCTTAATTTTTTATTTTCTGTATCAGGAGCAATAGAAATATTAGGTTCTACTAAATCTTGAAGCTCATAATCTTTAGGTAAAACAAACCCTTTTTTTATTAAAACTAAAGTATTTTCAGGCTCTAATATCTCATATTCTTTAGTTACCTTATTTTTAGCATCAATAAAAGGATAAGTCGTTGATAAAACTGCTGAAACTGGTTCTTTACCGGATGTTATGTATTCATTAATATTTTTAAAAGACATTCCTTTTACATCCAAATATGGTTTTATTTTTGCGTAAGAATATTTATTATCAATAATCATTTTAAAATCTTCTATATCTGCAATTTTCATCAGCTCTATCATTTCTTCATAGCTATATTTAAGTTTTTTTAATTGTTGATAACAATCTTGATAAAACGTATCAATATTTTTGATAATATCTTTTTTTAACAAATCTTTTTTATAGTTTTTATAAGTTTGATATTCTAAGTAATGATGATGATTAGAAAATTCATCCCATTCACTAATAGTTATTAATTCATCAGTTTCTAAAATACGCTTAACATCTTCTTCATCAAGATTTAAAATAATACTTTGTTCACTAAAATTATAGCCTTTTATCATTAATATAATTCGATCATAATTAAAAATCGCAATGATCGATAAAATAACAACGACAGCTAATATTGCAATAATAACTTCATACGATAATCTTTTTTTCTTTTTATGTAACATCTTTTTTTTCAAAATCCTTTCCCTCCTACATACACTTTTAGTAAACGATTCCCTATCTGACTTAATATTTCATTACTTATAGTTTTTGCTGCCTGTGCTAATTCTTCAATACGTATTTCATTGTGACCATCATTACCAACAATTATTACTATCTCATTATTATCAAGATCATTTACCTCAATGACATCTACTAACATTTGATCCATACATATACGTCCAATGATTGGACATTTTATTCCTTCGTCTATTGTCGCAACTGCATATGCTTTAATACCTAATTTCTGACACTGCTTCGCTATGACTGCTAAACCATGACCATATCCATCAGTTATAACAACCGCCATTAATGATGTTTCTCTATGGAGCAGTGCTAATAATTTATTAAGATTATAACTAGGGGCATCTAAATCAATTTCTAGCCAGCTGCGACTAGTCAATGTATCTATCATAAGTTTTTCCTTTCATAATAAAATCTTTAATTAATGAATAACTTTTTTATACATATGACTGCCAGATAATAATAATGAATCCATCTTGATTATTACCTGATATCTGGTATTTTCTTTTATTGCTTAAATATAATCGTGTTTTGCTACTCAATGCACAAACAAAAAAGACTTCAATAATTTTATTTTTATATTGAAAAATGTAGGGATTATAAATAGAATACTTTTTAATCTTGGCATGGTATGTTTCCAAACTCCATTGTTTTTGATTAATAAGATACGCTGGAATAGTTCCAACATAACGAAAACATTCTTGTTTAATATGATTTGAAACATTTTTTAAACTTCGTTCAATAAAACCATGATTATACATTTTGTGCTTTAAATCTAGATATGTATTTAAATCACTACAAACTATATCATAGCATAATCCTGTTTGATATTCACTAATATTACTAGTAGCATCTAAACCTTTAATTAAGCTAATTTTAGGATCATTATTAAGCTCTTTAAATATTTTATTTATCTTCGTTATTACCCTTTTTTCTAAAACAATTTTTTGATAAGAATCTATTTCAATACAATATTCTTTTGGTAAAGGGTAATCTTGATTTACAAGAATTTGTGTCCCTTGAAAGATCTGCTCTTTATTCAGTACAATCGTTTCCATCTTTAAGTCCCATTTCAATAATCCTATCTATCAGTTCAATAAAATCATAACCTATTCCTTTCATCATTTGGGGAAAACGACTGTGTGTAGTAAAACCGGGAATAGTATTAACTTCATTAAAATAGATTTCATTATTATTTGTTAAAAACATATCTACTCGTGCAGACCCTTGACAACCTAACGTACGATAAATGAGCATTGCTGTATCTTGAATTTTTTTAGTTGTTAGCTCATCGATTCTTGCTGGCAAATGAATTTTTGAAGTTTTAAGTGTATACTTTTCATGATAATCAAAAAAACCATCAGCCAATTCTATCTCATCTACCAAACCTACTTCTAAAATATCTTTACCTATAATCGCACATCCTACTTTCCTCCCTAATATTGCTTCTTCAATAATTACTTCATTGTCATATTTAAAAGCATTATCAATTGCTGGTTTTAAATCCTGTATATCCAGCACTTTTGAAATACCATAAGACGAACCTGCTTTAACTGGTTTTACAAATAACGGAAATTGCAGGGTACTAATTGCCTTACTATAATCACTAGTATTTTTTATGACAATAGCATCAGCTACTTTTATCCCCTGATTTTTGACTAGTTCATGAGCTCTTTGCTTATCCATACATAATGCTGATGATAGTATTCCGCATCCAATCACCAGAATATTCGCTAATTGCATCAATCCTTAAACTGTTCCATCTTCACCATTTTTACCATGCAGAATAGGAAAAGCAACATCAAGATGACAATACTTAACTCTATTTACACTAATTTCCATTATTTCCTGACACTTTGGATTTAGACAAATACACACACTAATATTATTTTCTAAATACTAAGTATCATCCAAAATCTTATCAACAGTGCCTTGATAATAATACCATTTTCCCTCTCTAGTGATACCAATCATATACAATTCGTATTTATGATAAGAAAAATATTTTATCACTGTATTAGCTGATTGTAAAGAAACTTCGTATTCACTTAAATTCCCGCCAAATAAAACTGCTATTGTTTTTTTCTCCATATCATATCCTCTCTTCAAAAGAAAAACACTTTTATTTGATATCTATATGATATCTAAAATAAAAGTGCTATTTTTTAATATCTTCATATAAAAATATAACAAAATCCCCATTATTTTCTTACTTTTTTCTGATATTAGAAACAATTAATTACTATCTATTATTTGTTTAAATACTTCAAAATCATCTTCTTCAAATATATATTCATATATCAATTCCATTTGCTTTTCATTTAAACTCTCTACCCATTTGTGACAGTCTTGATGATACTGCTTTTCAAGCAATTTAATACATGTTTGTTTAAGCGTTTCTTTTTTCCCTATTTCAACTCCTTCTTCTCGTCCAATCTCAATACCCTGTTCAATCCCTTGTTCGATTCCTTCTTCGATCCTTTTGGCTGTCTTTTCTTCGCGCTCCATCTCTAAGGATTCGGTTCTAAGCTTCGCTAAAGCTAACTGGTTCGCTAATGACCATATCGGCTCATTACTTCTAAACTTGTCATACATCTTTATCACCATCTCCACGATATCTTCTTCTCTTTCCTTCATTATAGCAGGATATTCATTTTTTATAAACAAATAACATAATCTTTCTAGATCATTTAATCCTGCGATTCCTTTTTCTTTGATGATCTTATCGATATGTCTCATCTTGATAAAATAACGGTAATTAAGATTACCTTTTTCCACCTCTCCCAGATCATCTCGAAACGCATAATCTTTGATCAAACGATCATCATCTTCATTGATAAAGATGATTTGATATACCGGTCTTAGCTGATGATATTTTTCACCGGTATCGATCTGTTCTACTAACAGTCTGGCCCCATAGAACTGAAAGCGGGTACTTTCGCTTTTACTATTGCCGGCCATCTGCATTTCAATATCAATAATTCGGCCCTTTTCATCAACCGCACAGATATCGAGGATGATATTTTTAGCGAGGACCGTATTTTGATTGATTTCCGGATTTTTAACGATCATTTGTTGGCAGTCAAGATGAGTGACGGATTTAACGATAAACTTTCTCAGTTTTATAGATTCTAAAGTATCTCTGGAAAGCAGATATTTAAAGAACAGGTCATTACTAAAGCGAACATTATTATTATCAATAACAGTTTTTTCATGAATCATATTTTTTCCTCCTCATTATCTTTTACAAGATTATTAGAGAAATTACTTCTTTTTAATTCAAAATTATAAATTTTAATTAATATTTATTTGTTGTTAAAGTTTTTATAATAAACTAAATGTTAGTCTCTATTATAATTATTTATGTAATTATATTGAAAGTTTATTTTTGTTAATAAAATAGGATACTTCTCGTATCCTATACCAATTTTCGATTCATCCATTTACCACTTCTATATCGCCAAACAAAGAAAATGCAGCGCACTACCCAATCGATAAACATTGCAATCCAAACACCTAATAACCCTAGATTCATATATTGACCTAAAATATAACTAAAACATAATCTAAAAATCAGCATTGAAGCTGCAGATACTATCATTGTAAATTTAGCATCATTAGCTGCTCTTAAAACATTGGGAAAAGTAAATGATAAAGGCCAAATAGTGGCAGCAATGATTGCATGCAAAAAAATACATTGATATGCAAGATCAGTAGTTTTAGATGAAAGAGAATAAAAAGTTAAAATAGTAGGTGTAGCTATAACCAAAACACCAATTAAAACTACCATCGAAATATATGTGATCTTCATTAATTTTTTTACATAGTATTTTGCCTGCTTATAATCATCAGCACCAACACATTGTCCTATTACAGTAACCATGGCTAAAGACATTGCCATTCCTGGGATGATTTGCATTTGAGCTAAATTATTAGAAACAGCATTTGCTGCAATCGAATAAGTACCGAAGGTAGCGATCAAACTTTGCACTAAAATCTTACCAAATTGAAACATTCCATTTTCTAAACCCGAAGGAATTCCAATTTGTAGAATCTTTTTTATATACGTAAAATCAAATTTCCAATGCAAATAATCATCTATACAAATATCTAAATCTTTATGACTTAATGTTTTTAAAATAACACAGCATGCCACAGCTCTTGCAATTAATGTTGCTAAAACCGCACCAAAAACACCCCAATTTAATCCAAAAATAAATATTGCATTTAAAATGATATTAATTACATTCATTACTGCACTATTGATCATTGAAATCTTTGAATTACCAATTGCTCTAAACAAAGCAGCACCCGAATTATATAAAGCAATAAAAGGATATGACATGGCTGAAAACAAAAAATAGATTTCAGCATTTTTCATTACTTCAACTTCAACATTACCAAAAATTAAATGTAATAAAGAAGCATTAAAAAAGATTACAATAGCCATTATCACTAATGAAATTATAGCTGTAATTAAAATTAGCTGCTTAGCTGAATGTTTTGCCTTATCTACTGCCCCCTGTCCAATAAATTGAGCAGCTACTACAGCACCCCCAGTTCCTAAAGCCGAAAAAATATTGATCAGCAAAATATTTATACCATCAACTAATGAGACTGCAGATACAGCAGCCTCACCAACACTAGCCACCATTACAGTATCAAAAAAACCAACCATAATAATTAGTAACTGTTCTACAACGAGCGGTCCAATTAATTTTTTTAAATCTTTATTACTAAATAACATATATTTTCCCCCTATGCAAACATATTATACGCTTATCTATTTTGAATAGTAAACAATTTCTATTTTTGAAATACAAAATAAAAATATTTCTTAACTGCTTTAAACTATTAATTTAAATACTTTTAAGGGTACCCAATAAACCGGATACCCTTGTTATTTAATATTCACTAAGTTTTTATACTTAACACTGAACTTTCTTCTTTTTATTAATTTGAGATAAAGCTATCAGAGCAGATAACGCACCAATTGAAACAATCGGCATGATTGTAATAGTATCGCCAGTAGCGACACTTGCTGTTGTATCGCCTGCTTTGACTGGATTGCTAGTTTCTTTTATTTCTACTTGTAATCCCGCAATTGCTTTTGTTAAAACAGCTTTTATAGTATCTACTTGAGTCTGTGTTGCTTCTGGATCATCTAGTACTGTCTTGGCTTCATTTAAAACATCTGTCACTACCGCCCATGACTCAGCACTATAATTAGCAGCATTTAAACCATTGGCCTTATTGATCAATTCTTGTAATAAGTCTTTATTTGGTTTTAATCTTAAGTTCAAGAACGCTTTTACCAATTCTGTGTATACTTCATTAACTTCATCCTGCATTGCATTTTCGTCAGCTAAAACTGAATTTGCTTTATCCAATACTGGTAACATTGCCTGCCATGATGATTCGATATATTTACTTTCATCTAAGGCATTGATATCATCTACTTGTTTTTGTAATGCTGTTTTGTCACCTTTGTAGAATTCTAACATATGCATTGCATTTGCTAGTCGATCAAAAGCATTATCTACTTCTTCTTGAGTTGCATTAGTTTTTGCATATACTTCTTTAGCGTTTGTTAAAGCTTCATTAAATTCAGTTACTACGGCTGGTACGACATTTTCTAAACTTGCTTTTTCAGCCATTTCAATAGCAATTTGTAATAAATATTTATTAGCGCTATTTTTTAATTCTAATGCTACAAATGCATCAGTTAATTTATTGCATAACTCATCTAATTGCTCTTGTGATAATTCATTTGGATCTTGAATTGCATTATTTACATTCTGTCTCGCTTCTTCAAATACTAGCCAGCTTGCTTTAGTATATAATTCACTATTTAAATCATTATAACTTTCTAATAAATGTTGAGCTTCTGTAATATCAGCTCTTTTTAATAAATTATTTAATGCCTCATTAAGCGCATTTGCTGCTTCATCAATTTGTGGTTGGGTAATATAATCGGTATTAAAGATTTCTTTAGCATATTTTAATATTTCTAACATTGAATTATAAGTAGATACAGTATAATCATCTTTATTACGCTCATTTGCATCATTGATCACTTTTTCTAAATCATCCTTATCTACATCTATTACGGTATCTTCATTATAAAATAATTCAAATTCAAAAATTGATGGTCGTGATGCACTTGTAATATTTAATCTAATTTTTGAAGCTGTAATAGTATCAAACTGACTACCGAATTCATATCCATTCGTTACACCAGCAACAGCCATTTTTTCAGAATTATCAACATTATAAGTATGTCCAACAACCCAGTTTTCACCATTCCAGTACTCTATATTATAACTTGTGATATAATTATATGCTGCTTTATATTCTACGATTCTCGTTTGATTTACTGATACTTCTTCATCAAATGTTAATTCTAAAGTTGCACTAGTAATATCATTAGTTGTTGCCCAGCGTGTCAATAAAGAACCGTCGATTGCTTTAATTCCTGTAAAGTTTTCATTATAGACATTGCTTGCCACCGCATCAATTGCTGTAGATGCAATATTTTCTGGACCTGCAATTTCAATTTTTTCATTAACGATTTTGAAATTATCAAGTTTTCCGATAATACCACTACCTATTTTTTCTGTTGGCAATATCATTGATGTTGATAAATTCTTAGTAACATAACTTCCAAATTCTGTTCTTTTTCCAGCACTAATTAATTTATCATTTACATAAAGATTAGTACCATCTTTATCGGCAGTTATCATAATTTTTAACCATTTTTCTGTTTCCACTTCATAATCAAAAACATATGTATAACCATCTCGTTCATATCCTAATTTACCTGTATATTCACCAGCTTTATTTTTTTGATTAAGATTGATCTTACCATCGTTTCCTTCAAATAAAGCAGCATCTTTTGATGTATTTTCATCAATATAAATATCAAATGATACAGTAGCTGGAAAACCGATACTATCAAATGGCATCTGTAAATATGAATCTCCATCTAGTACTAAAGCATTTCCAGATATTCCCCTTGCTGTAGTAGAATTCAATATACCATTATAATCATTTCCACTAACATCTATTGCTTTATTATCATTAATTGTCTCAAAATCAATATCAACTACTGTCTCTGTCTTACTTTGAACATATCTAGCAGGATTACTTGTAGCACTTGGTCCTGTTTTTAATAAATATTCATAAGATGTTTTAAATTCATCATAAGACTGATCTTCAGTCTTTTCACCATACCAAGTACGCTCACCAATCAAAGCAATACCATATTTTAACCGATCAAAAATATCAAAATCACTAACGCCATCTAATAAGAATCCATCATCATTCCATAGTACCACTGATGCACCTCTTAATTGCGGATGTGAAATTGGTAATACTGCACCACCACTTCCACGAGTAGTAGTAATATCATTAACACTCCATTGATTATATAATTTTTCAATATTTAAATAATTATTATAGTTGTTATTTCCACCTGGAACAATATATAACCAAGATCCAGAACAATTAATAATTGGATTACCATTAGCAACTGTTTTTTTAACATCAGCCCAGTATGGAGCCCATAAATAATATGTTACTTCTTTGTTTTGCGGAGTTACATAGCCTTTAAAACCGGAACTTCCATCACTAGATGCCCATGCTCTTGCTTCATAACCACGATCTTGAATATACTCAGTATAATGATTAATATATTGCTGCATTGCTTCTGAATATATAGGTGCAGAATTATATTCATCTGTGCCAAAATGGAAAATTGGTGTTTGAATTACGGCATCTCCAGGAGCGTTTCCTATTAACTCTTGAGTTAACTCATCTACAAAATCAATTGTTGGCTGATGCAAAGTAACATTATTAACATCAGTTGAAGAATCGTCTAATATTTTTAAATGACGAACATCATACATATTATCATGCATTTCTGGAAGTAGAGAAAATACGGCACTATGAGCTGGTGTATCCAATTCTGTAACTACGCTAACTCCATATTTTGCTGCTTCTAATTGGTATTCAATATAATCTTCTTTTGAAATTTGATATGAATGACTACCAATATTTTTGTCATTTTCAATTCTAAATGATGATAATTCTTTTGCTTGTTGAATATTTTCTTCTGATCCTATTTCTGAGTTAGTAATTTTATCACCACGATCATCATTAATATGCATAACAATTTCATTTACTTTAAATAAAGGTAACATCTCTGTGATTTCTTTAATATAATCTAATTTAATTTCCGAACGTGCAATATCTAAAGCAATTGATCGTACTTCATATTTTGGATAATCATGTGCTGTCCCTTTAGGAATTGTTAATTCATCCAAATTTAAATATAATGCCTGTACAATTGTAACACCACCATAAAACACACCATTTAGTGTAGTTGAATCAATAGTGACATAATCATCAACAGTCATGATATATCCTTCATCGCCAAGAATTGCAACATCATCTTCATCTGTTAATGAAAGATAAATATCACCATCTTCAGGATTAGTTCCTTTTTTTACATCAATATCTAATCCTACTAATTTATTCAAATATCCTGATAAAATATTTGCCTGCACTTCTAAACTTTCATCATTATAAATAATCTTTGAATCTTTAGAAATAGAATAATTTCCATTTTCACTATGCCATTCTTGAATTGAAGGAATTACATTTGGAAATTCATTTTTACCACTATCTTCATATTTACCAGGAATATGAATTTTATTATCATTACTACTTATTGCAATATCATTTTCATCATTTTTATTAGTAACTTTATACATAATATGAACATCTTTATCAACTAAAGGCTGATAATAAATTCCATCTAAACTAATGATTGATTGATAATCCGAACCATAAATCTCCACATCAAAATTCTTAGTAATTGCTTCTGAAAAGATAATTTTTTCATTAGAATTTTCTGGTAATTCAAATCCCTCAGATTCTAATTTTGTAAGTGCCATCTTAGCCGTTTCGATTTCTGGTTCTAACATTGCATATCTATATGCTTCAATTTCAAATATGCTTCCACCATATTTATTATTATTGCTAGGATTCGTAAACATTTTTGTTTGGTTAACTTTTATATATCTTACTTCTTGAGGATCAAAAGCAATCTCACGCATATTTTCAACATTGATCATTGAATTATCTTTTACATCTAAAATTGTTGTATAATCATTACCATCTTTAGAAATTTCAACCGTATATTCTAAAGGCTCTCTGAAAAAATTAACATTTACTTGAGATAATATCTCTACTTCTTTTAAATCTACTATAATCCATTGATCATCTGTTTTATCAGCTGACCATCTAGTTGTTTCGTCACCATCTACTACTTTTTCTCCTACAAATTGAGGATATTTCCAACTATCGCCAACTTTTCCTCCTTCGACTCCCGAATATGATACATCTTTTGATAGAGCTAAATTTACATTGTCTTTTTGTGCTCCATTTATCTCAATTTCATAAATTGAATAGCCCCAACTAGCTTTCACTGGTTCATTACATTTAATACGTACATATCTTGCTGATGCATCGCTAATGAAAGCATCTTTTTCAATTGTTTGTTTTCCCCCTTTTGCATCAGTATTTACATATAGATCAGTAAAATTATTACCATCTAATGAAGTTTGTATTTGATATGATTTTGCATATGCACCTTCCCAAGAAATATAAATTCTTAATAAATCATATACATTTTGTAAATCAACAGTAATCCATTGTTCTACAGTCCCATCTTCTGAAGGTCCCTCATTTTCACCTAAACCAGTAGCCATCTTAGAACTCCAACGAGAACTTTCATCGTCATCAATTCCATCAACAGCCAGTGCCCCAACTAATTCTGAACGGGCAGGTCTTACACTCGATGTAATAACCGGCTTATTTAATGCAATATTTTCATATTCTTCAGCAGCATTGACTAAAACAATTTTTTGCGAAAAACATGATAACATCATTGAAAAAAGTAAAATAATTGATCAATGGTATTAAGTTAAGAGAAAATGAAAAATCATTGAATTAAGATAAGATGGTTGTTAAAGTAAAAACAGCCATCTTTTCTGTTATTCATAAATAAAAATATAAAAATATGGATTTTAGATATACTTAAAAAGAACTAGCATCTAGCTCAAAAAATTTTATTGTTATTCTAAAATAACGTGTTATAATAATTCATGTTAGGACGTTCTATAATTTAACGGTTGACATGATTTGGGTTTTATAGCA
>NZ_JMLH01000026.1 GCF_000686665.1 Thomasclavelia saccharogumia DSM 17460
AAAAAGCAGTATCATCAAGACTGTCAGGAATGGGTAGAGAGCTTAAGTGAAAAGCAATTAGAAGAAATAATTGAATTGATTTTTAAAGAAGAAGATTTTAAAGTTTTTAAGCAAAAAATAGATATGATCAAGTGATAAAGAAAAAGTTTTTATTAGCTAATGTACAAACGAAATTAAGGAAGTTTTAATTATCGGCAATGAAGTTAATACTTCCTTTTGTATTTTTAGGAAATAAAAAAAGAATTAATTATCGAAGAAGAAATTTTAGTTAATATTTTGCTTTAATTTATATAAAAACTGGAGGAGATATTTATGCGGATGGTAGATTTAATTGATTTAAAGAAAAATAATCATTCTTTAACAAGAAAACAGTATCATTTTATAATTGATGGTTATTGTAAAGGAAAAATACCTGATTATCAGATGAGTGCTTTTTTAATGAGTGTATGTTTCAATGGTTTAACGATGTCAGAAACGGTAATTTTGACAGATGAAATGATTCATAGTGGTGAGATAATTAATTTAAAGGATATTGATGGAATTAAAGTAGATAAGCATTCAACTGGAGGTGTTGGGGATAAAACATCATTAGTTTTAGGACCGATGATTGCAGCATGTGATGTCAAAATAGCAAAAATGTCAGGAAGAGGTTTGGGACATACTGGCGGAACATTAGACAAATTAGAGTCAATTCCTGGATTTAACATTCAAGTATGTAAAGCTGATTTTATTAAGCAGGTTAATGAAATTGGGATTGCTATTATTGGTCAAAGTACTAAAATTGTTCCTGCTGATCAAAAAATATATGCCTTGCGCGATGTTACAGCTACTGTTGATAGCATTCCATTGATAGCTTCTTCGATCATGGCTAAAAAAATTGCTTCTGGCAGTGATGTAATATTATTAGATGTAAAATATGGTCAAGGTGCTTTTATGAAAACCAAAGAAGAAGCTGTGATATTAGCGCATACGATGATAGAAATAGGACAGCGATTAGGTAAAGATACTCGTGCAATTATTTCTGATATGAATCAGCCATTAGGTAATGCAATCGGTAATGCTTTGGAAGTAATCGAAGCGATCGATACATTAAAGGGCGAAGGACCGCAAGATCTATTAGAATTATGTTTACAAGCTGGTAGTAATATTTTAGTTCAAGCCAAAAGATGTCAAAATGAAGCTGAAGCCGTAAAATTATTAAAACAGACGATAGAAAATAAAACAGCACTAAAGAAATTAAGGACAATGGTTGATTATCAAAATGGTGATGTTAATTATATAGATGATACTGATTTATTTAAAAAAGCTAAGTTTATTATTCCTATCAAAGCTAAAAAAGGCGGGTATGTTAAAGAGATAAATGCTAAAGCATTAGGAATAATTTCAATGAAACTTGGGGGAGGAAGATTGGTAAAAGATGATATTATAGATCATAGTGTAGGAATTGTTTTGAATAAAAAAGTAGGTGATAAATGTGATAAGGGCGATGTTTTAGCTTTTCTTCATGGAAATGATGAAATTACTCAAGAATTAATTGAAGAGTTTTATGAGGCTTATAAAATAGTTGATTTTTTTGTAAAAAAGCCAATACTAATTGATGAAATTCTTGTATAATATAAAAGAATGGAGGTTGAAAATGTATAAATATTTATTTTTTGATATTGATGGTACGTTGATAGGTCCAAGTAAGCGTGTTAGTCAAAAAACGATTGAAGGAATTCGTCAGGCCCGTAAAAAAGGTCATAAAGCTTTTTTATGTACTGGAAGAGCACCGATATCAATCATGAAGGATGTCAAAGATATTGGTTTTGATGGAATTATTTCATCGGCAGGGGGCTTTATTAGTATAAAAGATAAATATATATTTGAGAATTTTATTAATCAATATGTATTATCTGAAGTAATGCTTTTATTTACTAATGCTAGAATATTATTTAGTTTAGAAACAAAAGAAGCTTTATATCAGACTCCGGGAGTTCAAGATTTTTTTGATAAAAAGAATAAAAATGTTGTAAAAGAAAATCTTGAATTAGCACGTTTTATGGAAGAACGGAAAAATGAGGAAGTTAGATTACCAATCAGTAAATTTGATATTTTAAAGACTAAAGTAGCTAAAGTATGTTTTATTTCTGAAGATAAATTAGCATTTTATGATTGTGTAAAGTATTTAAAAGAGTTTTTTAATATAGTTATATTTTCTAAAGAGTCAGACGATTTTATTAATGGTGAGATTATTTTGAAGAATTGTACTAAAGGAGATGCAATAAAACGAGTAGTAGATTATTTTAAAGCTGACATGAAAGATACGATTGCCTTTGGTGATAGTATGAATGATTATCAGATGATTGAAACGGCTGGTTATGGCGTAGTTTCATATTTGGCACCTGAAAAGTTAAAAGCGATTGCTGATGATACATTTGAGGAGCCTGATCATGATGGCATATATGAATGTATGAAACGACTTAAGTTAATTAAATAGGTGATATTATTTTACCAGTAGGGTTAATCTTAAAACAGATTAGAAAATCAAAAAAGATTTCACAGAAGAAAATTGCAGAAATCTTAAACTTGAGTATAAGTTCTGTTTATCGTTTTGAAAATGGTGGACAGATCAGTTATGAAAATTATCTTAAGTATTGTAAATATTTAGGGGTTTTCCCATATGTACCTCTAATTATTTGTAGTAATGATAAAGTGTTGCTTTTATACAATAAAATCAATCAAATAGTTTTGGATAAAGACACATTTGAAATGATTTTATTGATGCTTATTCAGGAATTAACACAAGGAGTAACTGAGCAGGCTGAAAAGATATTCCTTAAGTTAGATAAGAAAATTAGTGACGATTTTATTAAGATGATTTAATGAGATATTTATATGAGTTTATTTTAGATAAATAATATTTTGATCTAGAAATAATTTACCGATTATTTCTTTTTTTATTTAAAAAATAAAGGAAATTATAAATATTATAATTAATGCTAATAGTTTTAAAGCAAAGAAATAGTAGTTAATGATTACAAAATAATATGTAAAAAGCAATAATAGGATGTAAATAGAAATTAATTATTTGTTATTATGTAAAATGATTATAAAATGTCTGAAATATTTTTCATTTCAGACATTTTATTTAAAATAAAAATTTAAAAGTTTTGACCAGTCTAGAAAAATACGTAGGTTTACTAGCATCATTATCACTATATAAATCATAATTTGCAGTCTCTTTACCATCGACGGTGACAGTCAAAGTGCCAATGATATCACCTTTTTTAACCGGTAGAATATTATTTTTATAAGTTATTTTAGTTGAATATTTACTATCGCTATTTTTAACTTTAGTAAAAGCAATATCTTGTTTACATTTTACATCAATAGTTAAATTATCCATTTTATCAATTACATATTTTTCAATAATATTATCTTTTTTAAAAATAATTTCCTGTTTAAAATTATTAAAACCATAATCAAGTAAATTACACATTTCTTCATTTCTTGTTTTAGGAGCACTTTCCTTCATTAAAACCCCAATAATTCTTTGATTATCACGTTTTGAAGTAGTCACTAGACAATATCCAGCTTCTTTAGTATAACCAGTTTTTAATCCATCAACACCATCATACAATTTTAAAAGTTTGTTTGTATTAACCAGCCAAAAACTTTGTTTGGTATTTTCACGGATATAGCTATCATAAAGTGAAGTGACACTTAATAGATCATCACCACCAATTTCAATCAAATATGCAGCCATTAAGGCTAGATCATGGGCACATGTATAATGATCATTATCATGTAAACCAGTAGCATTTTTAAAATGTGTATTTTTTAAATTTAATTGTTGAGCTTTATCATTCATCATCGAAACAAATTTATCGACACTTCCAGCAATATATTCAGCTACAGCAACACTAGCATCGTTAGCACTAGCAATAGCAATTGATTTAAACATATCTTTCAAAGACATGGTTTCGCCTTGTTCAAGATACACTTGAGAGCCCCCCATACTAGCAGCATATTTTGATGTAGTTATTTGATCATCAAAAGATATTTTATTGTCTCTAATCGCTTCAAACATTAAGATCATAGTCATTATTTTTGTTGTTGATGCTGGATATAATTTTTCATTAGAATTTTTATCATATAAAACTTGTCTTGAATTAGCTTCGATTAAAATGGCTGCTCTAGCATTAGGGGTAATATCATTATCTAATGCTTTTACATTGGTTATTGGTAATAGACAAATAATTAGTAAGGTTATAAGTGTTTTTTTAATCAATTTGATCGCCTCAATAAATAATATGTCCAAGATTGATAAAAATACATCAAACAATTAGAAAATATTAGTACATGTATATAAAGATAAAAGAATAATATAAATAAAATCATATTTAAGTTCATTTAGTTAAATTACTTCTATTTTTGTTACCATTATTCTAGTTTTGTCGAAAGCATTTATTCATATTTTTAAAAGTTGTATGATAGCTTCGAGGAGATGAAATAATGGAAAATAAAATAGAATATAAGATCTTAGATGATAAAATTACTATCTATTTTTATGGCGAACTAAGTTGTAGTAATGCAGCTAAGTATCGCAGCCTATTAGATAGTATTTTAGATAAAAGCGGCGGCACAGTATATTTTGATTTTTTACATACAAGTTTTATCGATAGTTCAGGAATTGGTTTAGTATTAGGACGCTATAATCAGTTAAATAACGAGAAACGAAAACTAGTTCTTGCAAACTTATCAAAAACATCGTATAAAGTATTTGAGTTATCAGGAATGTTTGATTTGATGGAATATGTAGAGGGGGTAAAAGAATAATGAATCAAATGGAACTTAGTTTTAATGCTAAAATTGAAAACGAACCCTTTGCAAGAACAAGCGTTGCATCATTTATCACATCTTTAAACCCTACTATTGATGAATTGGCTGAAATAAAGACGATTATCTCTGAAGGGGTAAGTAATGCAATAATTCATGGATATCAAAATAACGCCGACTGTAAAGTAATTATTAAGGTATCGATTAAAGAAAATCGGGAAATAAAAATTGTAATCCAAGATTATGGTAAAGGAATAGAGAATATTGAGGAAGCAAAAATGCCTATGTATACTTCATTAAAAGAGTTAGAACATGCCGGAATGGGTCTAACGATTATTGAAGCCCTTTGTGATAATCTAGAAATTCATTCAACTTTAAATTTAGGAACAAAACTAACTATTAAAAAACAATTGAAAGATTCCAGCGTTGACTAAAACAAATACAATTGAACTAATTGAAAAAGCAAGATGCGGGGATGATCATGCTAAAGAATTAGTGGTAAGTCAAAATCTAGGTTTAGTCTGGTCGATTGTACATCGTTTTAAAAATAACTACTATGATAAAGAGGATTTATTTCAAATTGGCTGTATTGGTTTAATGAAAGCCGTTAATAACTTTGATACTAACTATGGGGTTCAATTTTCAACTTATGCAGTACCGATTATTATGGGTGAAATCAAGCGTTACTTTAGAGATGATGGAACGATCAAAGTAAGTCGTTCTTTAAAAGAACTGAATCTAAAAATTAATAAAGTCCGTGAATTATTGATCAATCAAAGTGGACAGGAGCCCACAGTTGAAATGATAGCAAAATATTTAAAGGTTGATGTTCAAGATGTCGTAGAGGCAATTGATTCATCATATTATCCAACATCTTTAAATGAACCGATCTATGAAAAAGATGGCTCATCTATTTCGATGGAAGAAAGAGTTGAAGATAAGCATAATAAAATGTGGTTTGAAAAAATTGCTTTAAAAATGGAAATTGACAAATTAGATGAAAAAGAAAAATTAATTTTGTATATGCGTTATCAGCTTGATTTTAATCAAGAAAAGGTAGCTCAAAGATTAAATATTTCACAGGTACAGGTATCTCGTTTAGAAAAGAAAATTATCGCAAAATTACGTAATCACTTGAACGAATAATAAAACATGTTATAATGTCATCAGGTGATAAAATGAATGAAGAAGTAGAAGTCAGCGGTGAAAAACCAGAAGTTAGAAAAATAGTAGTGAGAAGAAAAAGAGCTTGGGTAGAATATTTTCAAGTAATTGTAGTTACGCTGTTAATTACATATGGTATATTATATTTTGTTCAAATTTCCAGAGTATATGGGACTTCAATGCTTCCTACTTATCATGAAGGAAATATAGTATTAGTTGATAAAGTTTTTTATAAGCATAGTGAGCCTAAAAGAAATGATATTGTTGTAGTTGATTATAAAGATGCTAATTTAAAAGAAACATTTATAATTAAAAGAGTTATTGGTATTGGTGGCGATCATATTGAAATTAAAGATAATGAACTTTATTTAAATGGTAAGTTATTGGAAGAAGACTATATCAATGGTGTGATGACTAATAGTGAGGATATGACTATCGACGTTCCAGAAGGTAAAATTTTTGTTATGGGGGATAATCGTAATAATAGTCTTGATTCTCGAAAACTAGGTTATTTTGACTTTGAAGATGATGTAATTGGTAAAGTGTTCTTTACAGTTCCTTTCTTTTAAAGATGATAAAACAGGCATGGTGCCTGTTTTTATTATTGGGTAGTTTTTAACGAAAAATATGTTATTTTAAAACTAAGGACGTGATACAAATGATTGGCTCAACTAAATATACAACGATACTTTCACCATTTCCAATTAAGAAAAAGAATAAATCATTGAAATTTTTTTCTATTTTATAATTATTGTATTAATAACAGTTGTTATTGCTTTTTTTACAGGAGGAAAAGAACAGAAGGTTAATGAAAATAATAAAAAAGAAATTGATGAGTTATTTAATTTATTGAAAGAAGATGATGATAAAGATAATATTTTTAAATATCTAAAAATATCTGAAATCGTCTTGATGCGAACATCGAAAATAATCATCAATATATTGCTAAAGCAATAGTAGAAGCAAAAATTGGAAATTATATTGAAAATACTGAGGCTGTTATGATCGAAGTGTTTGATGATACTGATGATTTAAAATTGCGTGTCGAATATTTAAAGGCTTAAAACGATTATTTAGATGAAATATACGAAAATGGGTATATATGGTAATTTACTAAATATGGCTGATTTGCTTAATAAATTTATTATTTATGCTAGAAAAAATATTTTAATGAGTGTTGATGATAGTATTAGTTCAGATTTGGTTTTAACTTACAGCAATATAGTATATAAAGCGGTTGATAAAATGAATTTTGAACAAAATGATTTTCCTGCTTCAAAAGATCTTGATAAATTTGAAGAGTATTATGATGGTGAATTAAATGTTTGGAAATAAAAATATCCAAAAGATAGTTTGCTTAATGACATCAGTTTATTAGTAAACAATATGAATAAACAGGTTGATCTTGCTTATGCAACAAATAATAATAAATTAGTAACTAATTGTTTAGATGAGTTGAAATATTATGATGTAATAAAATATCAATAAGAATATTTGCATTGGAAAAAATTACTTACAACAGTTAAAGAAAATCTTGATAATGATTTGATTTCTCCCGATATGATGGAAAAAAACAATGCATATAAACAAATGGTATATACTGAAGGAGAATATATTATCAGTATAGATATTTTATCAGGTGAATATGTAGTTGTAAAAAATGATGATATCCAAAAAGGCAGTGTTTTTCTTGGACGTCAAGAATATGTTTCTAGTAATACTATTATTAATAGTAGGGATGATGATTTTATAGGTAAAAAATAGTTTTAAATGGGACGACAATGTACCATATTGATAATTCAGAACAAATTAAATCAAAAATCACAAATACTTTTAAGGTTAAAAAACATATTGAAGCTGGTGAATATGAAGTTGGATCAGACTCTAAAACAATTAGCATTAAAAACGGTCAATATATAGTTTGAAATTATAATAGTCTTCAAATAAGTAAAAAGCAGGTGAAAAAATGATTGAAAAGAACATTGTTGCTAAAATTATGAAGATGATTCTGATTTTAATAAAACGGAATTTAAACAGTGGGGTAATCAGGTATTAGAAAAACTGCAGATGTTTGGTCAAAAAAAAGACTTATAAACTTCATGAAAAACAGTTAAATACAATGAAAAAAACGAAGTTGTAAATGTTGTTAAAGAAATGGAAATTATTGAAGCAAAAATCATTGATTTTGAATGATTGAGTGATTGTGAAGCAATAACAGTTCAAATGTTTGTAAATTTAATTGATTATTACCAGAAAGAAGGTAATAGCATTGTTTTATCAGGCAAGATCGATCAAAAAGTAAGTGCAAATTATCGAATGAAGATCATCCGAGACAAATGTGTTTTGACAGAATGGTTAATAAATCATAATCCTGTTTGTCCTTTTTGTGGGGCGCTAATCAAAAATATTTTACAGACAAGATGTGAATATTGTGATGGAATTTTAAAAACGATGGATAATTGTTATAAAGTTTATTCATTACAGATATAATTTTAGATGAAAACTAATACTCGATTTGTAATCATTTACATATAATTTATGTGGTCTTAACAACTTTTTTTAATTTATCAATAAATTTAATTTTTTTTACAATAAGTATTGTATACAATAGAACTTTTATGTTAAAATGACAAAAATCAATAAGTGGGGGAAGTACTTATTGAATAAAGAAAGGGTGGTTACATGGGTTATAAATTTAAAATTACACGCGGGAACGCAATTTTAAACTTTTCTGAAGAATATTGTCAATCTCGTTGTCAGTTGATTGAGAGTGAATCATTTGCACGAGTGTTAAAAGGTTTTATACATGAATGTAAAAGAAAAGAAAATACGACCTATACGTATTTAAAAGAGGTAAAATCAGAAAGTATTGATATTGTTACCGATTTAAAAACGATTTTTAAATTATTACTAGTTATGTCAGTAGAAGAAGTATTACAGTCTTATCCACAGTTTGCTGGTTATTTTAGAAATCGTGATGAATTTGTTAAAGTCATTGAAGAAGTATATCTTTTTTGGAGAAAGTTACAACGGTATAGTGTTGTTTATAATGAAAGTACAAGCCATGGATATCAAAATGTTCAATTTGCTGATGCTCAAGCTAAGTTTGAAGAATTAGTTCTTCAAGTGTATCGTACGATTGAAGAAACTGCTTTAGGATATCGTCATCAAGTGTATCGTCAAATTACGGCTGGTGTTAATGCTGGTTTAAGAGTAACAAATATGCGTTCTTTTTTACCATATGAGTATCGTAATTTAGATGATATTCCATTTATTGAAACAGTTATTATACACCCACCATTTATTACTTATTCAAAACGTAATAAACGTGATGGGGTTTTCCCAGAAATGAAACATAATCCCATCGAGGATTTAAAATTTGATCCTGAACAATGGTTCTGCTATCCTGCTAAAGTTGGAGACTTATTAGCATTTGTATATTTCAATGTTGCTTTCATGGCTCAAGGGGTTGCTTTATGTAACTTATTTGAACTTGCAAGCGAAGAAGAATATCGTAATCGTAAACCAGATATTATCTATGTATATGGATACGAAGATGGTAAAATGAATCAAAGTTTCTATCAAGATGATGAAAATGATATGATGGTAGCTTTACTATCTGCAAGTGATGAATTTGATTATTTTGGATATATGAAAAAAATGATGTTGACTTTGCATAATGTTCGCAAAATCAATCAATACCAATTACCTATTCATGGGGCAATGGTTAAAATAACTTTGCATAGTGGTGAAGTTAAAAATATAGTTGTCATGGGTGATAGTGGTGCTGGTAAATCTGAAACAATTGAACAAATCAAAGTATTTGGTGCTGCATATATTCGTGATTTAGTTACTGTCTATGATGATATGGGGGTATTATCATTAGATCAAAATGGTAAAGTACAGACTTCTGGTACAGAAATTGGTGCTTTTGTCAGACTTGATGATTTAGATGCGGGATATAGTTTTAAAGAGTTAGACCGTTCAGTATTTATGAATCCAGACAAAATCAATGCGCGAATCGTAATACCAATTACAGATTATAAAGATGTAGTTGCTAAACATGATGTTGACTTCTTCTTATATGCTAATAATTATGAAGAAGGTGGCGAATCATTAAGTTTCTTTGATAATGTTGATGATGCTTTAACTGTATTTAGAGCTGGTAATCGTATGGCTAAAGGAACAACTACTGAATATGGATTAGTTGGAAGTTATTTTGCAAATCCATTTGGTCCAGTACAACGTCAGGAACAAACAGACCCTATTTTGGTGGATTATTTTAATCATATGTTTGATCAAGGAATTAAAGTAGGACAATTAAGAACTCGTTTAGGTATTAAAGGAAATGAGCATAAAGGGCCTCAAGAAGCAGCTATTGCAATTCTTAAATACATTACTGGTGAAAAAGAATTGAAACAGTTAGAAGATGAATAGAACTCTGATGAGTTCTATTTTTTTTTACTTTGAATATGGTTTGATGAGGGGATAAAAGTGTCCAAATACAAGTTGATGTTGATTGTTTTAATTTTAATTATTTCATTAATAACTTTATCCATTCATCAAACAAATCAAATTATTTTATATAATTATCATCCAACAATAGAAATATCTGATAAATTTGATCCTAAAGCTAATATTAAAAGAGTCATTGGTGGTTCAATCGATGATGTAAGTGTAGATACAAGCAAGATTAATTTCAATAAAACTGGTAAATATCCAATCACATACACTTATAATAATATTAAAACAACAATCATAATTGAATTAAAAGATACGATCATACCCGATTTAGAAGTTCAAGAACTAACAATTGATTTAGGAATGAAAATAACAGCTGATGACTTGATCAAAACCCGTTTTGATTCTAAGCGAACAACAGTTAAATTCAAAGAAGATTATCAGTTTGATCAAATTGGTGATTATGAAGTTGAAATCATTATTTGTCGCGGAAATAATCGTATTTCAAAAAAAACAATTGTTCATGTGTTAGCTAAAGATACAACCCCACCACAAATTTTAGGGATCCGTAATTTGACGGTTTTAAAAGATAGTGATATTGATTTATTATCGAGTGTTAGTGTTAAAGACAATCAAGATGATAGTCCGATTTTAACGATTGATAGTTCAAATCTTGATATTTCAAAAGTAGGTGATTATCAGATAACTTATCATGCTAAAGATCGATCATTAAATACTACTGTCGAGACATGTATTGTTAGTGTTGTTGAAAATAAAACAATTGGTACTTTTGAACAAAATGATCAAAAAATTGTTTACTTGACTTTTGATGATGGACCATCAGAGAATACCCAAAAAGTTTTAGATATTCTTGATGTTTATGATGTTAAAGCTACTTTTTTTGTTACTGGAACAAATGAAGAGTATTATTATTTAATTAAAAAAGCATATGATGCTGGTCATACGATTGGCCTGCACAGTTACATTCATGAATATGACCAGATCTATAATTCTTCGTCAGCTTATTTTGCTGATTTAAAAAAAATCGAAGATCTTGTTTATAGTCAAATTGGTTCAATTCCTAAGTATATTCGCTTTCCTGGAGGAAGCAGTAATAATGTGTCAAAAAAATATTGTTATAAAATTATGACTAAATTAACCAAAGAAATAATTAACCGCGGTTATCAGTATTACGATTGGAATGAAGATAGTGAAGATGGTTCGGGGCAATTATCAGTTAATCAGTTAATTAAAAATGCAACTGCTTCTAATGATAATAATATTATTTTATTATTTCATGATGCTAATGGTAAGGAAAACTCTTTAAAAGCACTAGGACCAGTAATTCAGTATTATCAAAAAAAGGGCTATGTTTTTAAAGGTATCGATGATAGCTCTTATGTAGTTCATCATAGTGTAAATAATTAGAATTCTAATAAGAATTCTTTTTATTTTTATACATATAATGTATTGGTGATTAGATGAAAGAAAAATTAATCAAGTATGGATATTATTTGATGCTCTTAATTATTGCGATTATTGTTACATATGTATTGATCAACTGGCTAATTCCGCTTTTTTTTAGCTGTTTGATCGTTTTGATTTTACAGCCGTTATTGAATAAGGAAATTGAAGTTCTGAAAATAAAAAATGTTTTTTTTGCTAAAAGCATAATTGTGTTTAATTATTTATTATTTATTGCTGTAATTATCGCCATAATTATTTTTTGCTGTATCCAAATTTATACAGTTTTAGAATTACTGCCAGATTATTTATTTAATCTATATAATTTACTTAGTCAAAATAACTATATCATTGATACCGCTAGATTTCTCGATATTATTTATAATGGTTCAATGAGTATCGTTGAAAGTATTTCTAATGGATTTATTACGGGACTAGTTACCGTTATTATGAAAATTCCTAGTATTTTGTTTGATTTGATTTTTATGATCATTACTTCGTTATTCATTTTATTAGATTATCAAAGAATAGATAATTTGGTTATTCAAAGATATCCCATGGTTTCTTTAGTTATTAATATGATCAAAGATGTTTTAAGTAATATGTTTAAAGCATATTTTATAATCATGATCGTTACTTTTGTTGAATTATGGACTGGTTTTATGATTATAAAATTAGATAACTGTATAATGCTGGCATGTATTATTGCTATTTTTGATTTTATGCCGGTTTTAGGAATTGATATGATCATGATTCCCTGGATCATTATCAATGCTTTAACAAATCGCATATCAATGGCTTTAGGCTTATTAGTTATATATATGATAATCGTTATTACTAAAAATATTTTAGAACCTAAATTAATTGCTAAAAATTTAGGAGTTAGTCCATTAGTATCATTGATTGGAATGTATTTAGGAATGAAGATCTTGGGAATAACAGGATTAATAATTGTTCCGACAATATTAATGATTATTATCCAGATCATTAAAGTAAAATATGAACTGAAGGAGTGAAAATATGCATCAAAGAAAACAAGAAATACAATTACATTTAAAAGACAAAGGAATGTTTGAAGGCTGGTATTTTAGAGTTAGTGATCGGAAAGTTTCTTTAGCGGTTATTGTGGGAGTTAGTGAGACAATGGCTTTCATTCAAACGATCGATACGTATACTAATGTTAGTCAAATGCTTGAATTTGATTTGAATGAGTTTGAATATGGTAATGATCCATTTTTTATCAGAATAAAAAATAATTATTTTTCTAAAGAAAAAATTATTTTAAATCTAGATCAGGGTACAATCATAATAAGAGGAGTATTAGAAAATGATGCTTTTACACCATTAAAAGCCTCATTATATGCACCTACTATTATGGGTCCCTTTCATTATTTAGCGAAGATGGAATGTAATCATGGAATCATTAGTTTATCACATCAAATAAAAGGCCGTTTGATCATTAACCAGCAAAAAATAAATATAAATGGAATTGGTTATATGGAAAAAGATTGGGGATATTCATTTCCCAAAGATTATTTATGGTTACAATCAAATGATTGTAACCAATGTAAAGCCTCATTGTTTTTAGCCATAGCTAATATTCCTGTTAAAATTACTAGTTTTACTGGAATTATTATGGTTTTGATGATAGACGATAAACAATATCGAGTTGCTAGTTATTATGGCGCATATTTAAAAAGATGGTTGATTAAAAAGGGCCAATATTATTTAATCATTAAACAGTATCCTTACAGTTTTTATATTAAAATTATTCCTGGTGATAGTTATTTGTTGAAGGCGCCACAACTGGGAATGATGAACAGTGATGTAAAAGAGAGTTTAAATTCTAAAGTTACTGTGTTAATATATAAGCATCATAAACGAATCGATAAATTAGACTTTATTGCTTGTGGAACAGAGTTATTTGGAGGGTTTAATGATATTAAAAAGCGAGCGGTTGATTCTTAAAAGACCGGAAATAGAAGATGTTGATGAAATTTTAAAAATTCATAATAGTGAATATGTGCAGCGTTATAATGCGATGAAACTTTATCGTCGCGAAGATATGCTTAAAGATATTGTTGATGATCGTAAAAATACTTATTATTTACAGCTGCCTGATTCTAAACGCATAATTGGGGCTGTTTTTGTAGGCCAAGATCAATTACGATATCAAGTAAATGCTGTTTGTCTTTCATATTATTTAGATAAAAATTATCAGGGTCAGGGTTATATGTATGAGGCTTTAAAACTTATAATCAAAGAATTATTTGAGCAGGGAATTGAAGTTATTAGTGCTAGAGTCTTTGTTGATAATACGGCTTCAAAAAAACTATTGATAAAGTTAGGATTTGTTTTGGAAGGACATTTAAGAAGAGCTGTTAAAGGATATCAAGGGATCATTTATGATGATTTGCTTTTTTCTTTGCTCAAAGATGATAAACTGATTTGACAGCAATAAAGTTAATTGATATAATTCCTACACTGCGTTGATTATTCAGCGCTTTTATTATGAGGAGGTAAAAAGAATGCTAAAATTATGGATCGTTGGTTCAAATAGCCAGGTAGGGACAGCTTTAAATGAATTGATTGAACCCTTGGATATTGAAGTATTTAATACTGATAAAGAAGAAATAGATATTGCCAATACTAATGATATTATCCGCTTTGGAGAAATAAATCGTCCTGATGTAATTATTAATTGCGCTGCAATCACGAATCTTGATGAGTGTGCCAGTGATAAAGATCAGGCTTTTAGAGTAAATGCTTTAGGACCTCGTAATTTGTGTATTGTTGCGCGAAAAATTGGGGCTAAAGTAGTTCAGTTGTCTACTGATGATGTTTTTGATGGGACAAATGATCGGCCCTATAATGAATTTGATCGTACTAATCCCCAAACTATTTATGGCTGTTCTAAAAAAGCCGGTGAAGATTATGTAAAAGAATTTACTCATAAACATTTTATTATTCGTAGTAACTGGGTATATGGTAAAAAAGGAAAGAATTTTGTTAATGATCTTTTAAATTATGATCAGGCAGTTTTAAATGTTGCTAGTAATCAGCTAGGATCGCCTACTAGTGCTAAAGATTTAGCACGAGCTATTTTATATTTAATTAAAACAAATGAATATGGTACTTATCATATTACTTGTAAAGGTGTTTGCAGTCGCTATGAATTTGCTCAATATCTTAAAGAAAGAGCTAATAAGAAAATTGAATTAAAAAAAGTCGAAGCTAAAGATATTGATAAAGGTACTGTTAGACCAGCATATGCAGTTTTAGATAATTTTATCTTACGTTTAGTAAATGAATTTGAAATGCCAGATTGGAAAACATCATTAGATGAATATTTAAAAGATATAAAGGAGGACTAGGATGGCATTAGAAAAAAGAAAGAAAAAGATGGGTTTAACGACCAAGATCTTTATTGCCTTATTATTAGGAGCAATTTTAGGAATTATTTTATATACTTTACCAGCTAGTTCTGTTCGTGATGATATTGTAGTCGATGGGATTTTATATGTAGTTGGCCAGGGATTTATAAAGTTGATGAAAATGCTTGTTGTACCATTAGTATTCTGCTCATTAGTTTGTGGCAGTATGGCAATTGGTGATACAAAAAAATTAGGATCGGTAGGCGTTAGAACGATTATTTTCTATCTTATAACTACAGCACTAGCAATAACCGTAGCTTTATTAGTAGGAAACTTGATCAATCCTGGAATAGGATTAGATATGTCGACGATTCAAGCTAATGTAACGAGTGTTGATAGTGTGGAATCAACATCATTAGTTGAAACGATCTTAAATATTATTCCTGATAATCCGATTAGTTCATTAGCTAGTGGTAATATGTTACAAATCATTGTATTTGCTTTATTAGTAGGAGTGATCTTAGCTAAATTAGGTGAAAAGACAGAAGTAGTAGGCAATTTCTTCAGTCAATTTAATGATATTATGATGGAAATGACAATGATGGTAATGGCTGTTGCGCCAATTGGGGTGTTTTGCTTGATTGCCAGGACTTTTGCTGGAATCGGATTTAGCGCTTTTTTACCATTAGGAAAATATATGATTGGGGTCTTGTTGGCTTTAGCAGTGCAGTGTTTCTTTGTTTATTTAGGTTTATTAAAACTATTTACAGGTTTAAATCCAATAAAATTTATCAAAAATTTTTTTCCGGTTATGGCATTTGCTTTTTCAACGGCAACTTCAAATGCTACGATTCCATTATCGATTGATACTTTAGCCAAAAAAATGGGCGTTTCAAAAAGAATTTCATCTTTTACGATTCCCTTAGGAGCAACGATCAATATGGACGGAACTGCCATTATGCAAGGTGTTGCTGTTGTTTTTGCGGCTCAGGCTTTTGGAATTAATCTCGACTTTACAGATTATATTACTGTAATTGGAACGGCAACTCTAGCATCGATTGGAACAGCGGGAATCCCTAGTGTTGGCTTAGTAACACTAACGATGGTTTTCAATTCAGTAGGACTTCCAGTTGAGGCGATTGGAATGATCATGGGAATTGATCGAATCTTAGATATGACAAGAACTGCTGTAAATATTACTGGTGACGCTGTTTGTACAACGATAGTTGCCCACCAAAATAAAGCTTTAGATAAAAATGTATTTATTAATAGTATTAAATAGTTTTTACATACATTTATTAAAACATCTTATGACAAGATGTTTTTTTATTTAAATAAATATAGTTTGAAACTATGTTCAACTAATTATTATAAGTATTTTTAAATATTAAGACAATCTAGTATTCTTATATTTAAAGAAGGCGGTTGCGTCTTTAAAAAAATTATGGGGGTAAAAGATGAAAACAGCAGTAATTGGATATCCACGAATTGGATCGAAACGTGAATTAAAATTTGCAATTGAAAAATATTTAAAAGGACAAATAGAACAGAGTGAGTTAATTACTAAAGCCAAAGCATTAAGAAAAATAAATTGGCTTGATCAAGATAATCAAAAAATCGATTTTATTTCATCAAACGATTTTTCATTTTATGATAATGTTTTAGATACAGCATATTTATTAAATATCATTCCTAAACGTTATCAAAGTTTGGATCTAGATCCTCTTGATAAATACTTTGCTATGGCTCGAGGATATCAAGGTAAAGCAGGTGATGTAAAAGCTTTAGCAATGAAAAAATGGTTTAATACAAATTATCATTATTTAGTACCAGAAGTTGAAGATGATGTTCAAATTGAATTAAATGGAACTAAAATATTTGATGAATATCAAGAAGCTAAAGATTTGAATATAAATACTAAACCAGTAATTATTGGACCGTATACATTAATTAAATTATTACGCTTTACAGGAACTTTAACTATTCAGGATATCGTAGATGATGTTATTAGAGTGTATGTAGAAATAATCACTAAATTTAATGATTTAAATGCACAATGGTTTGAATTTGATGAACCAGCTTTAGTGCTTGATATGGATGAAGCGGATATTGGATTATTTAAAAATATATATACTAAGATCTTGAAGGAAAAAGGAGCGATAAAGGTTTTATTGCAAACTTATTTTGGAGATATACGAGATTGTTATAATGATATTATGGCATTAGATTTTGATGGTATTGGTCTTGATTTTATTGAGGGTAAAGAAACTTTGAATTTAATCAAAAAATATGGTTTTGATCAAAATAAGATATTATTTGCAGGTATTGTCAATGGTAAAAATATTTGGAAGAATGATTATCAAAAGACGATTATTTTGCTAGAGGAAATTAACGAAAATGTCAATGATATTGTCATCAGCACATCTTGTTCATTATTACATGTGCCATATAGTTTGGAAAACGAAGAAAAGTTAGATGAAAAGTATAAAAGACATCTTGCTTTTGCAAAAGAAAAATTAGTTGAATTATTCCAGTTAAAAATAATTTCTAAATTAGGAACGAAGCATAGCTATTATGTTGATAATGCGAATATTTTTAATGAAGCTGCCAATCGTAGTAATGCAAGCGTTCAAGCTCGTTTAGCTTCATTGAAAGAAAGTGACTTTATTCGTCAGCCATTGTTTGATCAGCGTCGTGAAATTCAAAAAGAAAAGTTAAAATTACCTCTTTTACCAACAACGACGATCGGTTCTTTTCCTCAAACAAGTGAAGTTCGTGCTAATCGGCGGGCATATCGTAAAGGGGAAATAGATGAAACAACATATTGCAATTTCAATCATACAATGATTCAAAAATGGATCAAATATCAAGAAGAAATTGGTTTAGATGTACTTGTTCATGGAGAATTTGAAAGAAATGATATGGTTGAATATTTTGGTGAAAATCTTGATGGTTATTTATTTACTGAAAATGGCTGGGTTCAATCATATGGTACTCGTTGTGTCAAACCACCTGTGATCTGGGGCGATATTTCTAGAAATCATCCTTTAACGGTTGATTATGCTGTTTATAGTCAAAGTTTGACAGATAAACCAGTAAAAGGAATGTTGACAGGGCCTGTTACAATGTTGAACTGGTCATTTCCAAGAGTTGATATTTCTTTAAAAGAAGTAGCTTTACAATTAGCTTTAGCAATCAAAGATGAAGTTTTAGATTTAGAAGCTAAGGGAATTAAGATCATCCAAATTGATGAAGCAGCTTTAAGAGAAAAATTACCGTTACGTAAAAGTGACTGGCAAAGTGAATATTTAGATTGGGCAATTCCAGCTTATCGTTTGGTTAGCAGCAGTGTTCAGGCTGATACGCAGATTCATAGTCATATGTGCTATAGTGAATTTGATGATATTATTCAAGCAATTGAAGATATGGACAGTGATGTTATTTCATTTGAGGCCTCTCGTTCTAATTTAACATTATTAGATACTTTAAATAAAGTTAAATTCAAAAGTGAAGTAGGTCCTGGGGTATATGATATCCATTCACCAAGAATTCCTAGTGTTGAAGAATTTGAAACAGCATTAAAGGCAATGATTGAAAAAATACCAGTAGATAAATTATGGGTCAATCCGGATTGTGGATTAAAGACACGTGGAGTTTTCGAGACTCAAAGCAGTCTTGAAAATATGGTAACAGCGACTAAAAATATTCGTCTTAAACTTCAACAAATTAAAAAATAATGTTAAAATAGCTAAAAAGGAAGTGAGAAAATGACATTACAACAACTACGTTATATTATTACTACAGCTCAAAAAGGAACGATAAGCGAAGCGGCTAAGGAATTATTTATTTCACAGCCAAGTTTATCTAATGCAATCAAAGAATTAGAAAAAGAGCTAGGGATCGTCATTTTCTCGCGAACTAATAAAGGCATCATAATCAGTGATGAAGGACTTGAATTTTTGGGTTATGCACGCCAAGTTGTGGAACAGGCGGATCTATTGGAAAATAGATATTTACAAGATAAAGTGACAAAAAAGCGTTTTAGTATTTCGACACAGCATTATTCTTTTGCTGTCAATGCATTTGTTGATCTGGTAAAAAAATATCGTGATAATGATTATGAATTTATGATTAGAGAAACGCGAACTCATGAAATTATTGAAGATGTTAAAACATTAAAAAGTGAGATCGGAATCTTATATTTAAACGAATTTAATAAAAAAGTAATAAATAAATTATTAAAAGAAAATGATCTGGTTTTTAATAAGCTGTTTGATGCTAGACCGCATATTTTTGTAAGTGATACTAATCCTTTAGCTGGCAAAAAGATCGTAACACTTGAAGATATTGAACCTTATCCTTATTTATCATTTGAGCAGGGACAATATAATTCATTTTATTTCTCTGAAGAAATTTTAAGTACGATGATTCATCAAAAGATGATCAAAGTAAGTGATCGGGCAACGCTATTCAATTTATTGATTGGTTTGGATGGTTATACGATATGTACAGGTGTTATTAGCGAGGAGTTAAATGGTAAAAATATCATTGCCATTCCCCTTGATGTCGATGAAATAATCAGTATTGGTTATATTGTTCATAAAGATACTATTCGCAGTAATTTAGGTCAGATTTTCATTGAGGCGCTAAAGAAAAATACCCAGGAATTGTTGTAAGATGTCAATATCGTTCAAGTAAGTTTTTTTATTTATGTTATATTGATTATGGTGATGATGATGGAAGAAAAAAGAATTATTGTTTATGATGAACAGTTAAAGATCGAAGCTTACCAGTTTATAGGTGTTATGCAAAAATTTCCTAATCATTTTCATGATTATTATGTAATCGGTTTTATTGAAAAAGGGAAACAGCTTTTATTTTATAAGATATAAAAGGAGGATTAGGATGGAAAATTATGAATTAGATGTACATACGCATACTTTGGCTAGCGGTCATGCTTATTCAACTATTAGCGAAATGGTAAATGAGGCTAAAAATAAAGGGTTAAAATTACTTGGAATCGTTGAACATGATCAAGGTATTCCCGGGACCTGCAATCCCATATATTTTAAAAATCTTGGGGTTGTTCCTAGAAAGATCAATGGTGTAAATTTATTGTTAGGAATTGAAATTAATATTCTTGATTACGATGGTAAGTTAAGTATTGACGCTGATTTATATAAATATGTTGATTATTGTATGGCAGGAATCCATTTACAGTGCTATCATGCTGGAACGATCGAGCAAAATACAAGAGCAGTAATTGAAACAATCAAAAATCCACATATTAGTGTAATCGTACATCCTGATGATGGGAATTGTCCTCTTGATTATCAAAAAGTTGTTTTAGCTGCTAAAAAGTATCATACTTTATTAGAAGTTAATAATAATGCACTACGTAGTTCATCAAGGTTAAATTCACGTAATAATGTAATTAAGATGCTTAAGTTATGTAAAGAATATCGAGTTAAGATTATTTTAGGTAGTGATGCTCATATTCATTTTGATATTATTAATTATGATCAAATTGAAAGTATTTTGCAGGAAATTAATTTTCCTAAAGATTTAATTGTTAATTATGATATAAATAGTTTTTTAGAATTTCTTGAGGATAATAAAAACAAGTGAGAATTTAAATTCTCACTTGTTTAATTCTATTAAACTGCTTGATTCACATCAATCATTTTTATCCATAAGACCCAGCCTTAGTGGGCCACCAATATAATTGGGGGTCTACGTTTCATATTTAGTCGATAATCCTTTTTTTTATTGATTTTAAGAATTAATGGAGTGATTTTAATATGAATTAAATTAATAAAATTCTTTTTTGGATAAATATATTTATCTTCGATTGTATTGCTTTTATTCATCAATAAGCGATATGTACTTAATAATGCTTCACTTAAAATTAATAATGTATACAACATTAATACTGTAATTACATACATTTCATTCATATTATCAACTCCTTTCTCCTAATCCTTTCCTCACTATTATAATAACACATTTCCTATAAAAATGAAAGCGTTTTCAATAAAAAATATATGATTTTATCAATAAATTTTAAAATATACTTTAATTGATTTGACAATTGCTATCATAATTTTGCTGTTTACAAAAAATATCTTATTTATCAAGGTATAAGTTGATAGTTTGGATTATATTGTAGCAGATATATCATGCTGTTATAATGTGGATATAAAGAAATAAGTGTATTATTAAATTGGAGATAATTATATGATAATAGAAGAAGATGAGTATTGATTTGGATTAATTGAAAATATTTCATATTACTTATAACCAGTTGATTTTTTAGAATATGATTATTATATACTAAAACATTCAATTATATAAGTGTTTTTTGATTAGATTTGTTTAGTTTTTATGGTAAAATAAGAAAATATATGATTTGTATATTATGAATATTTCAAACTGGGGTGGAAGAGAATTTACGGAGGACAATGAAATATGAACAAATTAATTTTAAGACGTATTATATCTGTTGAAGATAAGAATATATTTATAAGTGAAATTCAAGAAGCTTTTCAAGAAGCTTATATAAAAGAATTTGGAAAATTTGAAAAAATAATTCTTCCAATAGAGGACATTGAAGAATCATTTGAAACTAAAGGCGCTGAAGCCTATATTGCAGAAGTTAATGGTGTAAGAGTTGGTGGTACAATAATAGCAGTAGATGATAAAACCGGGTATAATTCACTCCATCTTTTATATGTGAAGTCAGGTTCACAAAATGCTGGAAATGGATTTAAGATATGGAAATCAATTGAAGAATTACATCCAGAAACAAAGATTTGGGAAACACATACACCATATTATGATAAGCGAAACATTCATTTTTATGTAAATCGTTGTGGCTTCAAGATTGTAGAATTTTTTAATCCAAAACATAAAGATCCACATCAAATAAGTGATACTGCTGGAAATATTCCCCCAGAAAACAATTATTTTTTTAGATTTGAAAAAGAAATGAAGTAAATAATTTAGAATTTACAAGATTGTATAAAAAATAAACAAGATTAAATTTCTTGTTTATTTTTTTCACCCCATTCACACAATTGCTCTAAAATTGGCATTAATGATTTTCCTTTTTCAGATAAATAGTATTCAACTTTTGGTGGAATTTCTTGATATTCTTTTCTTATAATAAGTCCACAATCTTCTAAAGTTTTCAAATTAGAAGTTAGTGTTTTAAAAGAAATAGGATCTAAAAATCTTCTTAATCATTATATCTAAATGTGCCATAACATGCTAAAGAATATAATATGGGTAATTTATATTTTCCAGATATTAAAGACATACTATATGAAAAACCTGTATCTTGAAAATTTATTCCCTTTTCTATACACTTATTCATTTTACACTCTCCTTTAGGTAAGTACTTTACAAAAATATTATGCATTTATATAATATTTTTGTAAATAGTTTTAGAGGAGGATTTTAAAATGAGAAGAAATATTAAAACTACTGAGGCGATATTTCCAATGCCTGTGTTAATGATAGCAACATATAATGAAGATGGAAGTATTGATGTCATGAATGCAGCATGGGGAACTATGTTATCTCGAAATCATGTTATTCTTAACTTGACAGAAACACATAAAACCGTTAAGAATATTAAGGAAAGAAAAGCATTTACTGTTAGTATAGCTGATAGTAAACATGTTGTAGAAGCTGATTATTTTGGGGTGGTATCAGGAAATAATACACCAAACAAATTTGAAAATAGTGGATTAACAACTACAAAATCACAAAATGTGGATGCACCAGTTATAAATGAATTTCCTATTTGCTTTGAATGTGAATTTATAGAATATCAAGATGGTGAATATGGTTGTGGAGTAATAGGCAAAGTAATAAATGTAACTGTTGATGAAAGTGTTATGAATGGAGAAAATGTTGATATTGAATTGGTTAATGCTATTGCATTTGATCCATATACTCATGGTTATTATAAAGTTACAGAAAGAGTTGGTAATGCTTTTAAAGATGGTCTACAATTAAAAAAATGAAAGGTAAATTTATAGGATAGATAATTTGAAAGTGATTTAAAAATAAATGTACTTCTTTATTATTTGAGAAATCTTTTTTCTTATTTACCTTAAATTAAAAATTGTTAATCTTTTTATGTTGTAATTACTTAGATAAATTCTAGTTTATAAAGATATTTAAATAAATATTAACACTACAATAACTGATATGTGGGATAGAATTATATTATTATGCTTATATTTGAATATGAACTGAATGAATATATGATTGACTTAAGAATTGTGCTTATGTGTCGATGTAAAAAGTTAGAAGTGCACTTCTGATTTTTCTATGAAAGATTCTGTTTTTAGATTAAAAAACAAGATTATCCGTATAAATACTATATTTAATGAGGTTTAAAGGGGAAAATATCAAGGAAATTACAACGAATTTTGCAACAAACGAAAGAGCCTTGAATAACGACTTATGAAAAGAAAGACATGGTTATGAGATAATAGTAAAAAAATATTTCAAAAGAAAAGACCAAGGAAATCCTAGGTCTTAAACAAGTCTGAATGGAAAATTATTTGATTATTTCTGCGTCAGTCATAGTATATGTATCCAAAGAATTTTCTTTAACTTGGATACATATATAAGTAATCGGTGAATTTTCTCCAGCAAAAAATTGACGTTTAGCTGCTGGAGAAATTTTAATCCAATCGCCCGCTGTTAATGCTATCTCTTCATCGTCAATAATGGCTTTGCCGTTTCCTGAAATAATACCATAGATTTCTTCATTGTATTTATGGCAATGGACAAATGGTACGCATTCACCAGCCGGTAAAGTGTTAATACTAATTTCTGCTCCAGTCAAAGATAATGTTTCATGCAATTCTGTTCTTGCTTCATTTGTAATGTGTGTGTGTTTAAAATTTGACATATTTTTATCCTCCTAATAATTTGTAAAACATTTAATTGTTTTTACAACTGAAATTATACATGTTTGCAGTGATGTTTGGTAGTACGCACTTTTTTGTAACTGTGTATTATTTATAGAATGTGTAGTATAATAAAAAAACAGGAAGGTATAAGACATATGAAGAAAAAAGAAGATTTGCCAGAATGTCCTATTGCAACGACAATATCATTAATTGGAAGCAAATGGAAATTGCTTATTATAAGAAATTTAATGAAACGTTCTTGGCGGTTCAACGAACTTCAAAAGTCATTAGATGGTATTTCGCAAAAGGTACTTACAGAAAGTTTAAGACAATTAACAGAAGATGGTCTTGTATATAGAAAAGACTATAAAACAAATCCACCTAAAGTTGAGTATGGAATGACAGAATTAGGCAAGAAATTGGTGCATGTTTTGAAATCCATGGAGGAATTTGGCAATTTTTATAAATCATTATAAAAATATTTATTGACTTTTTTCTTTGAAAAACAGTACACATACTAAGTATGCTTATAAATATACTTTTTGGAGAAATTTAGGAAATAAAAAATTTATTTATAACTATTTTATAATAAATGAAAGTGACTTATATAGAGATAGATACAAAGGAATGGTACTAAAATATTGAACTTGCATATTTGGTAATAAAGATGTAACTATTGACATTACAATAAAGTGATTTTATAATTATAATGAGAAAGCGAGGATTAATTATGCAAATTTCAAGTCGTTTTACAATTGCAGTTCATATATTTGCTTGTATTGATACTTTTAAAAATGATTTTAAAATAACAAGTGATTTTTTAGCGTCAAGTGTGAATGTTAACCCTGTTATCATTCGTAAAATACTATCGCAGTTAAAATCAGCTGATCTAGTAACAGTTCAGCGCGGTAGTGGTGGAGCAACGATCACAAAAGAACTTGATGAAATTAGTTTTCTTGACATCTACCATGCTGTAGATTGTATTGAAAAAGGAGAATTGTTCCACTTCCATGAAAATCCAAATAGTAATTGCCCTGTTGGAAGAAATATTCATAATGTTCTGGATAGTAAACTAGAACAAGTACAAAGTGCTCTGGAAAATGAACTAAAACAGATTACATTAGCAGACGTAATGAAAGATACCCAGTACTATATTGCAAAAGAGAATAAAGAATAATTTATAACACTCTATATGAAACAGATTTCTTGTAAGAGATTTGCTTAATACATATAGAGTGTTTTTTATGCAAAAAAATTAGTTGTAACTATTGACATTACATCAAATTAGAGTTATGCTTTAGTTGTAATAAAGAAAGTTACAACAAAGAAATCAATATTATGACAATATTTTCAAAACTGTTCAATAAAAATTTAAAGGAGGAAACAAAAATGACACAGATTGAAAAAGCATTAGAACTTATTAACACATTTGCAACAGGAGACACAAAAAAGGCTGAATCACTTTTAGCTGAGGGATATATTCAGCATAATCTTGCCTATGGTACAGGTCGTGATGCCTTTGTAGGAAGTGTTGCTTATCTAGCATCTGCCCCAATAAAAACAACAGTAAAAAATATTCGCGCATTTGAAGATGGTGACAAAGTATTTCTTCATAATGTTTACAACTTTGCTGGTGCTGGTGAACAAGTTGCGTTTGACATTTTTCGTTTTGACAACGAGGGGAAAATTGCAGAACATTGGGATAATCTTGCCACAAAAGCAAAACCTAATCCATCTGGACGTACACAGATTGACAATGTATCAGAAGTTATTGATTTAGATAAAACAGAAGAAAATCGCCAGATTGTCAAGAATTTCTTGTTTGATGTGATGCAGGGAAACAATGCACAAAAAACACCAGAATATTTTGAGGGTGATATTTATATTCAGCATAACACAAGTATTGCTGACGGTTTATCAGGACTTGGTGCAGCATTAGAAGCATTGGCTAAAGAAAATATTCAAATGATTTATACAACAGTTCATCAAGTGTTAGCACAAGGAAATTATGTGTTAGCTGTCAGCGAAGGAACATTTGGCGGTGTGCCAACAAGCTACTATGATTTATGGCGAGTAGAAAACGGCAAGATTGCGGAACATTGGGACGTTATGGAAACCATTGCGGACAAATCAATTTGGCAGAATACAAATGGCAAATTTTAAGGAACGCAAGCAGAGTTAGTAAAATAGCTCTGCTTATTAACAATGGAGGATAAAAATGGACACACGCAGTTATTTAGAGTATCTGACAAATCAAATACATACAGTTATCATGGCGACAATAGACAATTTGGGAAATCCCTTTACTTGTGCGATTGATATTATGGATTTTGACGAACAAGGTTTATATTTTCTGACTGCAAAAGGAAAAAAATTATATGAGCGATTAAAACAGAATAACACAATATCCATAACAGGCTTACAAGGCGATAACACTCTTTCTAGTAGAACAATTACGATATATGGAAAAGTAAAAGAAATTGGTTTGCTTCGTTTATCAACACTTTTTGAAAAAAATCCATATATGTATAAAATATATCCGACAAAAGAAGGTCGCAAAGCTTTAACAGTTTTTCAAATATATCAAGGAAACGGTGAATTTTTTGATTTAAGTGTACATCCAATTTTCAGAGAAAGATTTTCTTTTGGAAATTGCGTATTGGAAAGAGGAGGTATGTTTTGCATCAGTGATAACTGTATCAATTGTGATAAGTGCATTTCTGTCTGTCCTCAAAAATGTATCGTCTATGAAAATAACCAGACGACTATTTTACAGGAACATTGTCTGCATTGTGGAAACTGCTACAACATTTGTCCTGTAAAAGCTGTTGAAAAGGAGTGATAAAGATATGACACAGGAAGAAAGATTAGATTATTTGATACATTATTTGTTAAACGAAAATGAGCAGTATCAAGGATTTAACATTTTGAGCAATGAAACAGATAAGAAAAGGCTGCTGCGTTCGCTAATGAATGTTCGTCCACCAAAAAAAATTCCCCAGAATTTTTTAAATATCCAAGATCTATATTTACAAGAAGAACTAAAAAAACAAAAAATAATTTCTATAGAAGAATTAGTTTCAGTGCAAAAAGGACTATATTTATGGCAGGGTGATATCACAAAACTGAAAGCAGATGCCATTGTAAACGCTGGAAATAGCGCATTATTAGGCTGTTTTATTCCTTGCCATGGATGTATTGATAATGCGATACATTCTTATGCAGGTGTTCAGCTGCGTTTGGAATGTCAGCATATCATGGAAAAACAAGGAATGCCAGAACCGACAGGAAAGGCGAAAATCACAAAAGGCTATAATCTTCCTGCAAAATATGTATTGCATACAGTCGGACCGATCATACGAGGAAAATTAACGGAAAAAGATTGTGAATTATTGGCATCTTGTTATCGCTCTTGTTTGGAATTAGCTGATGCGTATCGATTAAAGTCGATTGCATTTTGCTGCATATCAACAGGAGAATTTCACTTTCCTAATGATATGGCAGGGTATATTGCAGTCAATACAGTAAAAGATTATTTAAAACAAACGAATTCAAAAATCGAGGTGATATTCAATGTTTTCAAAGAAGAAGATTATCAGATCTATAAGCGATTATTGGGATAACATCAAAAATCTTAAAAAAGTAATAAATAATGCCGATGCAATTGTTATAGGCGCTGGAGCAGGACTTTCTACTTCAGCCGGATTAGAATATGGTGGAAAAAGATTTTTTGATAATTTTTCAGATTTTGTGGATAAATATGGTTTACAGGATATGTATTCAGCGGGTTTTTATCCGTTTGAAACATTAGAGGAATATTGGGCATATTGGAGTCGCCACATTATGCTAAATCGCTATCAGACAGATATTGGTAAACCTTATATAGATTTATTGTCCTTAGTAAAAGATAAAGATTATTTTATTGTGACAACGAATGTCGATCATTGTTTTCAAAGAACAGGATTTGATAAACAGCGCCTGTTTTATACCCAAGGGGATTATGGGCTTTGGCAGTGCTCTAAAGCCTGTCATCAAGAAACTTATGATAACGAAAAACAAGTCAAGGAAATGGCTGTAAAGCAAAAAAATATGAATGTACCAGCTGATTTAATCCCCTATTGTCCTCATTGTGGAGCACCTATGACAATGAATTTACGTATTGATGACAAATTTGTTCAAGATGAGGGATGGTATTTGGCTTCAAATAGATATCATGATTTTTTAAAACGACATGAAGATCTTCATATTTTATTTTTAGAATTAGGTGTTGGAAATAATACGCCAGTAATTATAAAATATCCTTTTTGGAAGATGACAGCCAAAAATAAACATGCTGTATATGGATGTATCAATTATCAGGATGCTTCTTGCCCGATTCAAATTGAAAAACAGTCTATTTGTATTCAAGAAGATATTGGAAAGGTCATTCATGATTTGTTATCAGTATGATAAATGATCACGGTTAAGACATTTATAGCAGAATTAATAGATATTGGATTATTTTCACAATCAAGACAAACGAAGTAATCTGGTGGTTAAAGGCAGTGCGTTATAACATTGATGTTTACTAAAAATGTACGGAAATAAAAACATTAGATAAAATAACAACAAAATATTGACACTAATAAAAAATAGTTATATGATTTCTATAAAGAAACCGATGAAGTGGAGATAAAAATAGATCGTGCACTTACAGAGAGCTTGGATGGTGGAAACAAGCAGAACGCAGCCTATTAAATGGACCACGGAGGGCAAAGTGAAAAGCATTAGCTTAGTATTCTTTGACGTAAGACTTACGTAAGTAGTCATAGATGTGATAGCATCTACTAAGGGCACGAGTGTATCGTGAAACAAGGTGGCACCGCGGAATATTATATTATCCGTCCTTGACAGAATTATTTTCTGTCGGGACGGTTTTTTATTTAAAAAGAAGGAGGAAAAAGCGATGTATTATCCAACATTAGATCAGGTAAAAGAAATAATAAAAAATAACGAATATGATTTAGTTCCTATTAGTAAAGAAATTTATGGTGATAGTATTACACCGATTGAAGTTATGCGAATTTTAAAAAATTATAGCAAACACTGTTATATGTTAGAAAGTGTGGATGATACAAAACGCTGGGGTCGCTATACTTTTATGGGATATAAGCCAAAAAGCGAAATAACTTGTTTAAATAATGTTATGAATGTTGATGGTAAAGAGTTTAAAGTTGATCATCCTGGAATATATATAAAAGAATTATTAAAACGTTATCGGAGCCCTAAAATTGCTGGTTTACCAACTTTTACTGGTGGTTTAGTAGGTTACTTTGCTTATGATTATTTTAAATATAGTGAACCAGTATTGAATTTAAAAAGTGATGATAAAGAGGGGTTTAATGATGTTGATTTAATGTTATTTGATCAGGTTATTTGTTTTGATAATTATAAACAGAAGATTATTTTGATTGCAAATGCCAAGGTCAAAGATCTTGATGACAGTTATCAAAAAGCAACTGCTAAGCTCGATAAATTACATGAATTGATTATCAAAGGACTAAAGGCAAGAATTGAGCCGTTAAAATTAAAGGGTGAATTTAATCCTTTATTTAGTCAAGATGAGTATTGCTCGATGGTGAATAAAGCTAAGAAATATATTAAAGAAGGAGATATTTTTCAAATTGTTTTATCAAATCATTTAGAAGCTAAGGCTTCTGGTAGTTTATTTGACACATATCGAGTTTTAAGAACCACAAACCCTTCACCTTATATGTTTTATTTTTCTAGTGATAATCAAGAAATTGCCGGAGCTTCACCAGAAACTTTAGTAAAGCTTGAAGATCAAACTCTATATACTTATCCTTTAGCAGGAACCCGACCAAGAGGTAAAGATGAACGTGAAGATAAACAGTTTGAAGAAATTTTATTGACAGATCAAAAAGAGCTGGCTGAACATAATATGTTAGTAGATCTAGGAAGAAATGATATTGGTAAAATTGCTAAGTTTGGCAGTGTTACAGTAGAAAAATACTTGGAAATCTTGAGATTTTCACATGTTATGCACATTGGTTCGACAGTATCGGGAACGATTTTAGATAATTTAGAAGCTGTTGATGCTATTGATGCTTTACTTCCAGCTGGAACATTATCAGGGGCACCCAAGATTCGGGCTTGTCAAATCATTAATGAATTAGAAAATGATCGTCGTGGTATTTATGGTGGTGCGGTTGGATATATTGATTTTACGGGAAATTTAGATACTTGTATTGCTATTCGTTTGGCATATAAAAAGAATGATAAAGTTCATGTTCGCAGTGGGGCAGGAATTGTTTATGATAGTATACCGGAGAATGAGTATCAAGAATGCTTAAATAAAGCTAAAGCTGTTGTTAAGGCATTAGAGATAGCTAATGGAGGAATAGAACAATGATATTATTAATTGATAATTATGATAGTTTTGCATATAACTTATATCAGCTGATTGGATCGATTGATAAAAAAATCAAGGTGATTCGTAATGATGAGATGACAGTTGATCAAATTGAAAAATTAAATCCTGATGTAATTATTATTTCTCCAGGACCAGGAAAACCTAGTGAAGCCGGTAATATTGAAGAAGTTATTAAATATTTTTATGATAAAAAACCAATTTTAGGCGTATGTTTAGGCCATCAGGCTATTTGTGAAGCATTTGGCAGTACAATTACCTATGCTAAAGAATTGATGCATGGTAAGAGCTCGATAATTGAAATAACAGATGATAAGATTTTTAAAGGTGTTGAAAAAAAGACAAAAGTTGCAAGATATCATTCTTTAGCGGTAAAAAAAGATACTTTGGCTAAAGAATTAAAAATTATTGCATTAAGTGATGATGATGAAGTTATGGCTGTTAAACATCAGGATTATCCAGTTTATGGGTTACAGTTTCATCCGGAATCGATTTTAACTAGTCAAGGAAAATTAATGATCAAAAATTTTTTGGAGGTAAATGAAAATGATTAAAGAAGCGATTATTAAATTATCAAAAAAAATTGATTTAACTAAAGAAGAAGCATATGAATGTATGAATGAAATCATGAATGGTGAAGCCAGTGATATTCAAATGAGCAGTTATTTAACAGCTTTAAGTTTAAAAGGCGAAACGATTGATGAAATCACAGGAAGTGCTGCAGGAATGCGGGAGCACTGTATAAAATTATTAAATGATGAAGATGTTTTAGAAATCGTTGGAACTGGTGGTGATGGTTCTAATTCATTTAATATTTCAACGACATCATCGATCGTAATTGCAGCAAGTGGAGTGAAAGTAGCTAAGCATGGTAATCGGGCGGCCAGTTCTAAATGTGGAGCGGCTGATGTTTTAGAAAAATTAGGAGTAAAAATTGATGTATCACCTGAAAAAAGTGCTACAATATTGAACAAGATTAATATCTGCTTCTTATTTGCTCAAAATTATCATATTGCAATGAAATATGTAGCTCCAGTAAGGCGCGAGTTAGGAATCAGGACCGTATTCAATATTTTAGGACCTTTAACTAATCCGGCCGGAGCTAGTAAACAGGTAATGGGAGTATATGATGAGACATTAGTCGAACCATTGGCTAAAGTTTTAAGTAATTTAGGTGTCAAAAGAGCCATGGTAGTATATGGACAAGATTGTTTAGATGAAATTTCTCTTTCTGCTCCAACTAGTGTTTGTGAAGTAAAAGATGGTAAATATGCTCGCTATGTAATTACTCCAGAACAATTTGGGTTTAAACGTTGTGTCAAAGGAGATCTAGTTGGCGGTGATCCTGAATATAATGCTAAGATCACTCGTGAGATTTTAAGCGGTAAAAAAGGTCCTCAGCGTGATGCGGTATTATTAAATGCTGGGGCAGCGATTTATATTGCAGGTCGTAGTGAAACGATGCAAGAAGGAATTGAATTAGCAGCTAAATTGATTGATGAAGGGAAAGCTTTAGCTAAACTTGAACAGTTCATTGAAGAAACTAATAGATAAAGGGGTTATGAAAATGATTATTGATGATATTGTTGAAAGAACTAAAGAAAGAGTAGCTGAAAATAAAAAAAGAAATTCGATTGATAAATTAGCAAAATTGGCTTTTGATCAACCAATTAACAAAGATTATCCTTTTGAAAAAGCTTTACGTAAACCAGGAATGTCATATATTATGGAAGTAAAAAAAGCTTCACCTTCAAAAGGGGTAATTACCCAAAATTTTGATTATAAAACAATTGCTAAAGAATATGAAGATATTGGAGCAGCCGCTATTTCTGTTTTGACAGAACCAGACTTTTTTAAAGGGGATGATGATTTCTTAGCAGAAATTGCAAAAATTGTTAAAATACCAGTGTTGAGAAAAGATTTTGTAGTAGATGAATATATGATCTATGAAGCTAAATTATTAGGTGCTGATGCAGTGTTGTTGATATGCAGTGTTTTAGATGAAATAACTTTGATGCGTTGTTTAAATTTAGCTGAGCGTTTAGGGATGAGTGCTTTAGTCGAGGCGCATAGTTCAATGCAGGTAAAAAAAGCTTTACGAGTAGGCGCAAAAATTATTGGAGTCAATAATCGTGATTTAAGAAATTTTGAAGTAGATATGAAAAATAGTATTGAATTACGTTCGATGGTACCTGATGATATTGTTTTTGTTTCTGAAAGCGGCATTAAAACATATGATGATATCAAAATTTTAGAGGAAAACAAAGTTGATGCGGTTTTAGTTGGTGAAATATTGATGCGTAGTCATGATAAACGAAAAACTTTTGAAATTTTACAGGGGTTAAGAAAACCAGATCATGAAAATTAAGATTTGTGGTTTGTTTAGAAGTGATGATATTGATTATGTAAATGAAGCCAAACCTGATTATGCTGGATTTGTTTTTGCCCAAAGTAAGCGTCAAGTAAATTTTGATCAGGCCAAACAATTAAAAGCAAAGTTAGATAAACAAATAAAAGCAGTAGGCGTTTTTGTTGATAGTCCAATTGCAGATATCGTCAATTTAGTGAATCAAGAAGTAATTGAGGTGGTTCAGCTTCATGGCAGTGAGGATAACATTTATCTACAACAATTAAAGCAATTTATTGATGTTCCCATCATCAAAGCAATCAAAGTAGATCACGCTAGTGATTTAGATGATCTAAATTACGATGTTGATTATTATTTATTAGATAATAAAATTAGCGGCAGTGGTGAAAGTTTTGACTGGTCGTTGATCAAACAATTGGATAAACCATTTTTTCTCGCTGGTGGAATTGATTTAACTAATTTAAATGATGCTTTGAAAATAAAATGTTTTAGTTTAGATGTCAGTAGTGGAGTTGAAACTAAGGGAATTAAAGATCGTAACAAAATTAATGAAATAGTAAGGAGAGTTAGAAATGGCGACAGGTAGATATGGAATACATGGGGGTCAATATATTCCAGAAACATTGATGAATGAGATCCATCATGTAGAAAAAGCATATGAGTTTTATAAAAATGATCCAGAATTTAATCAGGAATTAGATAAATTATTAAAAGAATACGCTGGCAGACCATCACTTTTATATTATGCAAAAAAAATGACAGAAGATTTAGGTGGAGCTAAAGTATATTTAAAACGTGAAGATCTAAATCATACTGGATCTCATAAAATTAATAATGTATTAGGTCAAGTGTTGATGGCTAAAAAAATGGGGAAAACGCGCGTAATTGCTGAAACTGGAGCAGGACAGCATGGGGTAGCAACAGCAACTGCAGCAGCTCTTTTAGGGCTTGAATGTGAAATCTTTATGGGGAAAGAAGACACTGATCGGCAAGCTTTAAATGTTTATCGAATGGAACTTTTAGGAGCTAAAGTTCATAGTGTGACTAGTGGAACGATGACTTTAAAAGATGCTGTTAATGAGACGATGCGTGAATGGACAAAACGGGTCGATGATACTTTATATGTTTTGGGTTCTGTTATGGGACCACATCCTTTTCCCATGATCGTTAGAGATTTTCAAAGTGTTATCTCTAAAGAAGCAAGAGACCAGATCTTAGAATATGAAGGAAAATTACCAACGGCAGTCATGGCTTGTGTTGGTGGCGGTAGCAATGCAATGGGAATGTTCTATAATTTTATTAACGATTCTTCAGTTCAATTGATTGGTTGTGAAGCAGCTGGTAAGGGGGTTGATACAGCTTTAACAGCAGCAACGATCAATACCGGAACATTGGGTGTATTTCATGGGATGAAATCATATTTTTGTCAAGATGAATATGGTCAAATAGCACCTGTTTATTCGATTTCAGCTGGTTTGGATTATCCCGGAATTGGACCGGAACATGCGCATTTACATGATATTGGTAGAGCAAAATATGTACCCGTAACTGATGATGAAGCAGTAGCTGCTTTTGAATACTTAGCGAGAATGGAGGGAATCATTTGTGCAATCGAAAGTGCTCATGCTGTAGCTCATGCTCGTAAGATCGTTCCCACAATGAAAAAAGATGATATTGTTATTATTTGTTTATCAGGACGTGGCGATAAAGATGTCGCAGCTATTGCAAGATATCAGGGGGTGAATATTCATGATTAGAATTAATGAAGTTTTTAAAGATAAAAAAGCCTTTATTGGTTTTTTAACAGCTGGGGATCCCTGTCTGGAAAAAACGATCGAATATATTTTAGAAATGGAAAAAGCAGGGGCCTCTTTAATTGAAATTGGTATTCCTTTTAGTGATCCAATTGCTGAAGGACCAGTTATCCAGGAAGCTAATATTCGAGCATTAACAAATAACATGACAACTGATAAAGTATTTGAAATTGTTAAAGAAATCAGAAAAGTTTCCAACATACCATTATGTTTAATGACCTATTTAAACCCTGTATTTCATTATGGTTATGATAACTTCTTTAAAAAATGCCAGGAAGTAGGTATCGATGGAATAATTATTCCTGACTGTCCTTTTGAAGAAAGCAAAGAAGTTAGTGATATTTGTTATCAATATGATGTTGATTTAATTTCGATGATTGCACCAACATCTAAAGAAAGAACATTAGAGATTGCAAAACAGGCAAGAGGCTTTATTTATCTTGTTTCTTCAATGGGAGTAACAGGTATGCGTAGTAAGATCGTTACAGATATTGAAGGAATTGTAGAATTAATTAAATCCGTTACTGATACGCCTGTAGCAGTTGGGTTTGGAATTAATAATCAAGAACAGGTAAAGCATTTTGCATCGATCGCTGATGGTGTAATCGTTGGTAGTGCGATAGTTAATATCATCAAGGAAAATGGGGCTGATGCTAATAAACCATTGTATGATTATGTAAAATCATTGACTGATGTTATGTAAAATATATGTAGATGACTAGATGTCGTTAGACTTCTAGTCTTTTTTTGATTTTTTATAACAGTAAAAAATCAAGTGACAAATTTCATAGAGAATAATAGCTAAAATAAAGATATGTTATTATATGCATTTGAAAAGGGGCGTTATAATGAAGAAAATTATAAATTTATTTATTAGTTTAATGATCTTGACGGCGTGCAGGACCATAGATCCTGCACCACCAGCAGCTATAAAACAGATAAAACAAACTAATATTTTTTTAGAAAAAATAAATGAAAATAAACAAATATTAGTACTATATTATGATCCTTATGATTTACTTGATGAAATAAATGCAATGATTCAAAAAAAGCTGCTTGTTGATTTATATGAAATAGGAGTCAATGATTCATTATCATTAGAAAAATATGATTTGATTTTAATTGGAAGTGTAATTCAAAATAATCAAGTTTCGATAGAATTAAAAAACTTTTTAAGTGAATATGATTTTAATGGTAAAGATGTATCATTTTATTGGTTTGAGGATGATGATTATGAAGAATATGAAAAAAACATTTGTGAATATGTAAAAAATGCCAATATATTATCCAGCTTTGTTTTAAATAATAACGAAGTTTCAAAGCCAGAATTAGTTGATCCTTTACTAGATGGCTGGTTAACTTCTGTTTATACTCCAGTCAATCAATGATTTTAATATTTGATACATAATCGATAAATGTGGTATTATGACAGTATAAAATAATTGATTTGGGGGGCATTATGAAAGAATATCATTTAATTGAACCAGTATATAATAAAGAATCACAAATATTGATTTTAGGATCATTTCCATCAGTAAAATCAAGAGAGGGTAATTTTTTTTATCATCATCCTCAAAATCGTTTTTGGAAAATTTTAGCTAATATCTATGATCATGAGCCATTAGAAACAATATCTCAAAAAAAACAATTTTTATTAGAAAATCATCTTGCCCTATGGGATGTAATTGCTAGTTGTGAAATAAATGGTTCTAGCGACAGTAGTATTAAAAATGTAACGGTTAATGATTTAGAAAAGATCATTAACCAAAGCACAATAACTCATATTTATACAAACGGTAATTTAGCAGATAAGTTATATCATCGATATTTTGATGATATAATTGATTTGCCGGTGATTAAACTACCATCATCTTCACCAGCTAATGCCTGTTATTCGTTAGAAAAATTAATTGATCATTGGCAGATCATTAGAAATGTTGAGCAGAAGATAAAATAATATTATAAATAGAAACAAATGATCTTAGATAATATATATTTAATAATAGTCAAAGCAAAATTAGTAGAGTTTAAAATGATTGGAGTAATAATATGGAAACTGATCTTACAAAGGGAAATATAACAAAATCATTACTATTATTTTCATTACCGATGATTTTGGGGAATCTACTGCAACAGTTATATAATGTGGCAGATACTTTTATTGTTGGTAAATATATCGGTTCTGATGCTTTAGCGGCAGTAGGATCTTCATTTACAATAATGACGTTTTTGACTTCGATTATTTTAGGTTTATGTATGGGAAGCGGTATTTTATTTTCGATGTTATATGGAGCTAAACAGACAGATAAAATGAAAATATCTTTTTTTGTTTCTTTTATAGCTGTGGGAATTATTACTATATTATTAGAAGGAATCTGTATATTTGCAATTCATCCTATTTTAACTTTTATGAACATTCCTAAAGATATTTATCAAATAACATATGATTATTTAATTATTATATTTATTGGACTTATATTTACATTTATTTATAATTATTTTGCTTCATTACTAAGAGCATTAGGAAATTCTAAAATACCACTATTATTTCTAGGAATTGCTTCAATTATTAATATTGTTTTAGATATCTTTTTTATTGTAAATGTTAATATGAAAGTATCAGGTGCAGCTCTAGCAACATTACTTGCCCAAATTTTTAGTGCTTTAGGTATTATGTTATATGTCTTGGTTTTTAAAAAGGAACTTATCCCTCAAAAACAACATTGTCATTTTGATTATGAAATCTTTAAAAAGATAAAAGATTATTCATTGTTGACATGTATCCAGCAATCAGTAATGAATTTTGGTATTTTAATGATTCAAGGATTAGTAAATAGTTTTGGAATAATAACGATGTCTGCTTTTGCAGCAGCTGTTAAAATTGATTCATTTGCTTATATGCCAGTTCAGGATTTTGGTAATGCATTTTCAACATATATTGCTCAAAATAAAGGTGCCAATTTACAAGATAGAATAAAAAAAGGCTTAAAAGCAGCAATTAAAGCAGCAGTAATCTTTTGTTTAATTATTTCTTTTTTAGTTTTTATTTTTGCAGATAATTTAATGATGATATTTATCGATGGATCTAAAGTAGAAATAATTAGGGAGGGAGTTGCATATCTTAGAATAGAAGGTGCTTGTTATTTAGGAATTGGTTGTTTATTTTTATTATATGGATATTATCGCGGTATCGGTAAACCGGGGATATCTGTTGTATTGACGGTAGTATCTTTAGGTACTAGGGTTTTACTTGCGTACTTATTAGCACCGGTATTTGGGACACAGGCAATTTGGTGGTCGATACCAATTGGCTGGTTTTTAGCTGATATGATAGGAATAATATGTGGTATTAAAAAAGAAAAATGGTTATAAAAATATCGAGAAAAGGATTACTTATTTTCTCGATGTTTTATTTTATGATGATTTTAATAATCAAATATATAAAATGATATTATAAATAATGTATATGTTGACTCATGAATGATTAGTGATTATAATATAAATGTAGAGATAATAAAAAGAAATAAAAGCAATTCAACAATTAATTTGATAGGTTAGGAGGGAAGATTTTTATATCACGATTGTTAGTTTTGTTTGAAATATTTTTAAGATGAATATTTTATTGAAATTTAAAGAAAGTATTTGTAAGAGATAAAATATTTTATGGAATAAAGAAAGATTATAAATAATTAAGTATTGGATTATTTCTTGATACTTTTATAATAGTTTTAAAGTAAAATATAATTTTAGGAGAAATTTAAATGTGAAAAAAATTAAATGGATAATTTTATTTGTGGCTGGTGTATGTGTTTTAGTAGTGGGGTTCTTTTTTACAAACTCATATGATTTTGTATTAAAAAATCATTCTATCCAAGAATTGATTAATGAATCTTTTGCAACATCATTAGATGAAAACGCATCTGTTATTTATGAAGTAGATACCATAAAAGGTTTTGATCGAGATGGTGAAAGATATTTAATATTGGATTATAGTAGTAGTGATATTGGAGATATTGAAGAAAATTTTGTTAAAGAGAGCGATTCTTCATTTGAAAATGAAGTAAGTAAAATTTTGCATGAGATTGATATTGATAATAAATATTTACCCTTATTTACAGATGATTACTATTCAAAAGAAATAGATTATTCAAATAGAGATGATAAGCTTTATTTAATTTATTTTCCAGAAAAGAAACAATTATATGCTTTAGCTTATTATATATAATTTAAAGTGATGAAAAGTTGATACTCAAAGCCAGAATAATAATATTGTAATCTTGAATTATAGAGAGGACGAGAATTATATGTTGAAATATATAGCAGCAGTATTTATAACTATAATCGGTTTTTTATCATTGTTTGCAATATTGATGATTCCTTTTATGAATTATACAGGAGAGCTGTTTTGGATATTATGTAGTGCTTTAACACTATCTATTCAAATGTCGATAATAGCAGTATATTTTAATAATAAGAGAGAATAAATTGTATTTGATATTAAAACGTTTATGACAGTTATATAAAATCAAAAAGCCAGGTATAAATTAGCACCTGGTTTTGATAAAATATTACATATGCTAATAAAAAATATCTTTCAATTTGAAAAGGGTATAACATCGCTTTTTTATAGTATGAATTAAAAGTTGATATAATTTGCTTAATGTTTCTAATAGAATATACGATCATAGTTTGCAGCAACGACGAGTAAATTTTTTCTGGCTAAAAAGTATGATAAAATATAGATGACAGGGAGAGTATGGGATCATGCTCTCTTTATTTTTTCTAATAAAATCAAAAAAAGGATGAAGGGCTATGAAAAAAACAAGAAAAGAAAAAAGAATTTCAGAAAGCAGTTTTGGAAGTTTTAAAGAACTTATCAAAATCATCAGACATTATTTTCCTGATTTCAATAAGCAGTTATCACTGATTGATGATCCAAGACATCAAAGTTATATCACCTATAAGCAGGAAGAAATACTATTTACGAGAATCATAAGCTACTGTTGTCAGTTGAAAAGCATGAAGGAAATCAATAGAGAACTTAACAATGATAATGTCATCAAATCATTCAAACTTCTTTTTAGAAAAGAATTAGAAGAAATACCACATGGAGATACGATAAACAGTTATCTCAAAGAAGTAGCGATCAATCAGCTAAGAAATATCCTGTATGAAATGGTCAGACATCTCATGAATAAAAAGTTTTTTGACGGATTCAAAATAAATAACGAATATTATCATGTCAT
>NZ_JMLH01000027.1:0-6676 GCF_000686665.1 Thomasclavelia saccharogumia DSM 17460
CAAGAGAACGAGCTATATCACTTAATAAAACACTCTGACTTCTAGAAAGTCCAAACATCATATCTATTACAAATTTATATTCAGGCTTAGAAAGACCAGAAGCAAGTTTATCTGAAAAAATAACAATTTCTCTTTTGGTTTCATATAGATCTGTGGTAAAATAGTTCATGGAAAATCCCTCCTAAATTTTGTTTATCTGGTTAAATAAATTATAACATTTTCGAGGCTGATTTTCCTTATAAAACAAGCAAGAACAGGCAAGTTGTGAATGACTTTCTACCTGTTCTTTATTTTTTATCGAAACTCAAATTTATGAGTATTTTTTGCGGTCAATCTCTAAATTATTTATTTGTGTATAAGTGTTGTGTATCATAGTGTTTGAGCAATTTTTGTGTTTTTAATGAATACCTTTAAAAGATTGACTGTATTTTTTGTTTATTTTTGATGATTTTTAGCTGTTTTTTGATTATAAAATTACTCAAAAGTCTTGATGGATATAGGGTTTAGATTGACCGCAAAATATTTACTCTATAACTTCAAACATACCAAATCCCTGGGATGTTTTTTCTCCTAAACCAACATAATATAAAAATTCTAAATATTCTTTTTTCCCCTGCAACATATAAGTACCATGCCAAGCGGTTATATATGTATTTTTATAATTAGTTACATATTTATCTTTTGCATTAACATTTATTAACTTGATTTTGATATCATCAGGAACTATTCCATAGTATGCTTCGTATTTCTTTTTAAATAAGTTATTTATCCTGTCTAAAAAGTCTTTTTCTAGGGGATTGAAATAGTGGGTATGTTTTTTGTTTTCTTCAAGAATTGTTTCTCTTACTACTATTGGTGATAATAGTTTTATTTTTATTTGTTCTTTATTGTTGTAGAGAAATACTTGATATTTGGTTAAAATTATATTTTGATTTTGGAGTTTGTAATTAGTATGTTTATTTAGAATGTTTAAAAGGTAATGATCGAATTTGGTATCTATACTGGCGATATCTAAGATGAGAGTGTTTTCGAATATTATTTCATGATTTTTTATTGTTTGTTTAGGTGAGTATAGTTTACTATATGTAAATAATTTATATTTCTTTGTTTCTCCATAACCAAAGTTATGCAGAAATTCAGCGTATTCTTTATTTTCTTTAGTAAATAGAAGATAAATGAATCTTTGAATATCTTCGTGATAATTTAGTCTTAATTTTAGGGGCTTGTTTAATTTAAAAAATAATTTATATCTCATATTACTCCTTTTCATATTAGATTGGAATGGTTTTTTACCATTCCAATCTGTTCTTTAGAAACATATTTTAACGACTCTAATTCATAGAAACAGATACTATCATAATTTACATCAATTATTTTATCTAAATCTTTTTTTAACTTATTTAGTTTACTTTCTGTAATATAACCTTCAAACACTGAGTTTTGAACTGCAAACAAATACTTCTTAAATACTTTTCTCACTTTACCTACTCTTTTATGATGAACATCATATACTGCAATAATATACATAATAGTTACATCCTATATTTAAAGGGTTCATATTCTTCATCGTATTTAAAATACCTTAATAGTTTTAATACTTCCTGCTGTAGTATTTCCTGGTAACTTACTTTTTTGTTATTGATCGTTATTGTACTGCTTAGCTTTTTGTTTAACTGATCAATAAAGAGATATTTACCTTCTTTATTAAGAAATACTCCATTATTTCTTTTTTCGAAATGAACCTTAGCATCAATGATTCTTTTATTTATTAATGAAAATATTACTTTATCAACAAGAATAGGTTTAATTATTTCTGAGATATCAAGATTTAGATTTTCATATCTACGCATTGCAGAATGCAAATAAGAAATTCTAATATCTAGTTTTGTTTTATATATTTCATTAGCTATTTTTTGATATATTATAGTATTACCAAAACTGATCATTGCATTAAGTGCGTCTTTAGGTGGTCTTCTTGTTCTTTTGGTGAATTTGAATTCTGGGTTACTTAGAATTATATTATAACTACTATAATATAATTCTCTCATTCTGGCTTCTTGTAGTAATAATATTTCTAATGTTTTAGCTGCTTTCATTTCTTGTTTACATATTTTTAAATCATCAATTATTTTATCTAACTGAATATCATCATTATGCTTATTATAGTATTTTAGGTTTGAGATAATGTTTGTAGTTCCACTATCGATAATTTTTTTAGCTATTTCTAGTCTTTTTGCTTTATTGATATAGTTTTCAACTTGTTTTATTAGTATTGAGGCTGATTTATGATAATTAATAGGCATAAAAGATCCAATATAATGATCATATTGATCAAATAATGAAACTCTTATATTATGTTGATTTAAAGTTTTGAAAAAATTACTAGAAAAGATAGTTTGTGAATATATATTGATGTGTTCGGTTACTTCAGCTGGAATTTCTATTTTTTTATTTTCGTTTTCAAATAAGATTGAATAATCTTTTTTGGTAAGAATACCATCATTGATAATATGATATTCGTTATTTTCTTTTTTGATAGCTGATTTATACCAGTGATTATATTTAGTTCTATTTTCTTGTTTATTTTTCTTTGCTTTAACAGTATTATTTTCTTTAACAAAATAATAGCCTAACATTCTTTTTGATAAATAATGAGTAATTGAAGTTTTATTTTGATTTATTTCTAATTTATATTTGTCTTTTAAGCATTTTGATATATCATTTATTAAAGTTAAACCATCATCTTTATTATTAATAAATATATAAATATTATCACAGTAACGAATATAGTTATATTCAAGATATTGTCTATCTAAATCCATTAAATAAAGGTTACTAATTACAGGACTTATTGAAGAACCTGTAATTAATCCTTTATTTTTTCTTTTGATTTTTCCATCTTTTTGAATTAGACAATTTTGATATTTCATGATTAAAGATATTAAAACTTTATCATCAATAATATCAAATAACATCTTTGATAATAGAACATGATCAATATTTTCAAAATACTTTTTTATATCTATTTCAACAATATATTCATAACCTTCCTCAATTAACTCTAATCCCTTTCTAATTACATCTATCGTCCCTTTTCCTTTACGAAAACTATAATTATTATCACTTAATAAACAATCTAATTTATCTTGTAATATTAAAGACACTGCTTTTTGAATAAAATTATCAATGATCGTAAATTTATATATTTCTCTTACTTTTCCTTTTTTAGAAAGTAACTCATATACTTGAACAATATTAGGTTCATACGTACCTAAAATAAGCTGATTTTCAATATCCTGCCAATTAAGAATAAGATATTCTTTTAACTGCGATAACATTACTCCATCTATCCCACTAGAATAGTTACGTTTCATTAGCTCTAAATAAGCTTTTTTTAGATTACTTTCACTCAATATTTCTTTTAACATGTTACCTATCATATTTTTGAATGATCCAATTACAAATATATGTTCCAATAATAATTGCTATAACAACCATTATTAATGTAAAACTACATTTACAAACAATCAATAATATATTTTTAGTTGTAAATATATCAGAAGTTAAACTATTAAAATTTTGACTAATAGAAATCGTATCATAAATATATGTTAAAATGACCATTAAAAATGAAATAGAAGCAAAAATCAAAGCATACTTATTAAATTTATTATCCTGATTAGAATTAGTTCCTGTATATAAACCATCTAATTGTTCTTTTAGTTCTCTTTTTTCTTCATCGATATACATTGCTTTTGTAAGCATATTGTAGATCTCTACGCCTTGCTCTTGTGGTGTTACTTCAAAAAATAATAACTGGTTTTGAAAAGAAATATATTTTTCTTGTAAGTTTAATAAATTATTAATTGTTTTTTGATTAATTTCTTTATTATCACTTTCTAGACCTTTTGTAAGTACAGTTGCAAAGTTTTGAAATAAAATTATTGAAGCTCTTTGTGCCAAAGAAAGAATAGCCATATCAACGTATAATGTTAAAAAATAATTTATCAAATAGGGCGGACATTCATTTGTAGAAATTGCTACAAATGAATGATGTGTTATTCCATAAACAGTTCCCCAATCGATCCATCTTGTATATAGATCACGCTCTAAAAGCTTTTGGACATCATGTATTGATTGACAGCTACTATCTCCAGGATCGATATATATGATCGAATATAAATTTTTAGCTGCTTTATCATTGATTTGATATTCATATTTATTATTAGCATAAAACTTTTTATCATCAGGTAATACAAATTGACCGTCTTTTTCTACGTATTTAGTGTTTATGCTCTTTATAATTTCACTAGAACGAATAAAACTACATACAAACATTCGATCATCTAAAACCGGTTCAATGAAATACATACTTTCTTTACAATTTTGATAATTTGAAGTTAGTATAGGATCATGTAAATCTGGATAAGTTAGTAAATCTTTAATGGGATCAAGAATTTTTGTGAAATTTATATTACAAGTTTGTTTATTTTCAATATCACCATACAATGAATACAAATCATCACATAAAGAATTATGTTTGCTATCGATCTCAAAATCAATTTTCCAATAAAATGAACATGGGTTAGATTCAATTGTTAAGTTTGGTGCTGAGATTCTTCTTACGTATTCATTAATTAGTTTTATGTCTTTAATATCTTTATACTTATGATTTTCTACTTCAAAAATCATTATTGCAATATTAGTATTAAATACTTTTAATCGAATTGCATTTAATATTAAAGAAAATTCTTTTGGTTTACTTTCGTTACCTGTCCCAACTTGAATAATTAGTTTTGCTTTTTCATGAATTTCTTTTGGTCTAAATGAATAGTTAGTGACTATTGGATCATTTTCTAAATCACAATTATCATTAAAACCATAAATTGCTTGTAAAGGAGCATTATTAAAATATTGAATAGTATCATAATGTAATTTAAATTCTTCTAATTTCTTATCTTCATCATCGTTAACATATTTATAGTCGCTCAAATCCTTATTTTTTAAATTAGTATTCACCCAATATTCAGTATTTAAAATTCCTTTTTTATTACTTGTTCCATTAAGAAATTCACTTGTTTTATAGTTTTTAAAATAATTTTTCTTATCTTTTTTTAGAGGATCAAGCACAATTCTAAAAGGAAATAAAAATGTGTGATAACTATATACCTCATCATTACAATTATCATCTATAGAAAATTCTTTTACACATTGACATTCAAGTAGTTTACCTTCCAAAAATCTCCCTCTTAAATCTATTTTTTCACTTTTATCAATAGATACTTTAGATAATTTATTAAGATTAGTTAGTTTCTTTTCTATTTTCAAAATACTTTTTTCTCTAAATCCACTTTCTTCAAATTTTCTAACTGCTCCTAATTTCTTTTCATAATATTTAATAATCTCATTTAAATAACTCTTATAACTTTCTACATTATTTACATATACATTATTCTTAGAAATTAAAATATCACATATTCCTTCTAAACTATCGTTATCTTTACCATATGACTTATTCTCCCAAATATCATTTTCTATATCATGAAAATAAACATTTATTTTTTCAGCAAATTCTATATACACTTTCTCCATAAAATCACCTACTCTATTAAATATCCATAACCCACATTTGTTTTAGCCCCAATACCAAAATCTTTCATAATTTCTTTAAATAAACTTATTTTATCAGCCTTTGTAATAGTTTTTTCTTTATCACCTATTTTTATTATAGAATCGTTTAAAATAAAATTAAATTTTATTTTAGTACCAGGTGCAAGTCGTAACATAGTAATAACATTAACTTCACCTAAAGTTAAAAGTTCTTTATTTTGATGATGTGGTGCCAAGTGATCTAATTTTAGAACATTCTTATTATTATAATCGCTAATAAACGAATCAATAAAGATATCCCTCCCTGGTGTATTTTTATCACCAAAAATAGCTGTTTTTATTTTCTTTACAAATTCTTCTTTTTTATTATCATCAATACCATCAATATTTAATTTAGCTAAAATATACTTATGATAACCGAAAGCGCTGGCAAGTTTACCTTTTAATGAAGAGCCAGGAATATATGGTAAACCAGTCACGTAATCAAAATTAAATCCTAATGATATCTCTCCTTTGATATTAGCTTTATGATTATTACCGATTCCAATTAATAAACCAGGATATTCAACTTTCATTTCAAATGACGAAAGTATATCTTGAAGGGGTTGTAAAAATCTATCTTCTCGATAACGATGCTTTACTATATCGTCATTATTTTTACTTATTATCGTTGTTATCATATCGTTTTCGATTATTTTTTCTTCTTTATCATCAATAGCTATATTTTTTAAAAAATCATAATATGATTTATTGAAAAAATAGTTCATGTTTGAAATCGTCATTTTAATCATTCCCTTCATTTTTAGGAGTTTTATTCTTTGATGGATCTTCTTCAAACAGATTAAGAGCTAGCTTGATTGCAATAGCAGCATCTAATACTTCCTGTTTTTCAATTTCATTATTCTGTACGTATTTAAATAAATTATACTTTTTTATTTCCTGATATTCTTTTTCACTATTTTTATCTTTTTTTATATTGTACGAAATCGCACCTACGGTACTCTTTCGTACAATAGGTGTGAAACTAACGTTTTCTTGCACGAAAATCTTGCGATTTCGTACAATC
>NZ_JMLH01000027.1:6686-38743 GCF_000686665.1 Thomasclavelia saccharogumia DSM 17460
TTGCGATTTCGTACAATCAAACTAATGCGTCCTTTGCATCGCATGTGCGAATATATGATATTCTCCATGCAAAGCACGCATTAGTTTCACACCTAATATAACAAATCAATTTCATTAATTCTTGACGCTTTACATTAGAACTACCATTATCACTAAAAAAAGCAATAGCTGATAACAAACTTCCCATGCTAACAGCTGCTCCAAAGGAAGCAATTTGTGCTTGATAATTTCCTTGTAATTTATTATCTTTAATGAGTTCAGAATTTTTTACTGCTTCATATGCAATCGGTAAATATCTATTTATTCTACTCTTTGACATCATCATCACCGCCTTCTTTAAATACAGTTACTTTAGTAAGTCCGTAACCAATTGAAGCATTACCACCAAACTGGACAATTTTATTATTAACAGCTTCATTAAATTTTTTAAGTACTTCATCTTCTTCACAGCTAACACAAACAAAGAAAAGAGAATGATGCGAAACGTATTCTTCATACCAGATATTTTCAGAAATACCATTATCTAAAACATTTCTTGCGACAACTGGTAATGAAATATCTTTTATTTTATCATGTGGCATAATAACAAGATTATTTGCCGCATCAGGAGCAATCTGCTTAAATAATTTTTTGATTTCATCATCTTTTAAATTATCATCGATTTTTATTTCTTCTACGGTAATATCACCATTAACAGCTTTATAAGATTTATTTTCATCTAACTTATTTATATTTAAATTGTATTTTATTTTCATAACTTCACACATTTCAATAAATCTTTCTAACATTTTTTTAGTAGTAACCAATGAATATGGCATCTTACCGACTTCATTACGCATTGTCAACCCTAAACATTCACCACTATAAAATTTTAGTTTACCTGGCTTCTTTTTTTCATCTTTGTTTTGTTCAATTGGTTCAGAGCCAAAAATCTCTATTTCAACTTGTTTATTAATTTTAGAATTATCTTGTATAAATTGTCTAAAAGCCCCTTTTATTCCTGATGAATTAATCATTGGATAATTAGTAAGTGGGTCTTTTTCAACCTCATTATCAATAATATTATAATTAATATCTCCGTTACCTACATGTAGGTTAGTAATTGGTTCTAGTATGTATATAATACTTTTCATTAGTTATTTCCTCCTATTTTTATAATCTGATTAAATCCGATATTTTTTAAATTTTCATTTTCAAATAAATGCTCAAAATCTTGCTCTCTTGCTTCATTTACAAAGAAAACACTACCAGCACGAATAAAATTATATAATTCACTTTGCTCTAGCTTATGATAAAAATTATCTTTATAATAATTAGTTTTTAAACATCTAAAATTTCTTGTTTCTAAAAAAATCAGATCACAACATTCATTTAATTTATTAGCATCTTCACAAGCTAAATCCGATAAAGCATAGTAATAAACACCATCATCGATCTTTAAAGTCTCTTTTATCGTTTCTTCTAAATTATTATTTTCTTTATACATAGTTAATTTAAATGCTGATTTCTCTGCACCCAGATAAACAACATCTGTTATCTTGTCATCCAAATTTAACTTTGTATCATCAAGCGTTACATAAAAACATAACTTATAATCTTTAAAAAACTTATACTCTTTTTTAAAGAAACCATCTTCATCTAAATAACGATTAATTCCTACTTTTACATGTGATTTAAAAATTTCACTATTTTCAATAACACTTAAATCATCTAAAAGTACATATGAATCACGATAATCATCTTCTTTTTTTAAAGCTATTTTATCAATCAATTTAAAATCTCTTTCACTACTTCCATCCATTATTTTACAAACATCTTTTTGCAATCCTCTTAATTTAATTTTATTATTATCAAAACTACCATTAAAAGGGGTTTTGACTAATATCTGTTTTTTATCATTTTTTAAAAACATTGGACTAATCTTTTTAATAACACCATATTCTAATTTATCATTACATGACATTATAAAACTACTTCTACCAATAAATTCTTTTTGCTTTTCAATTTGTTGAGCAGTTAATCCCTGACTACTAAAATTCTTATTTAACAAATTCATTCTTTTTAACACAAAATATCTCATCATCCCTAATAATGTTGTTTGTGTTGGTAAATTTTCTGATATTACAAAATAATTATTGTAAATCCCCTTATTATTCCTACCAAATCCAAAACTTCTTTCATTTCCCAGGAAATAATATTCAATTGGCTCTAATTCTACACAATACTTACTCATTACTCTTGCCTCCTTTTTCAACTAAAAATTTAGCAAATCTTAACATACTTGATAATTCAGTATCTTCATCTTTATTAAAATCATTTTTAATTATGGATTTAAAGCGCTTACTATCATTATCACTTTTAGCTTGAATAAACAAATCTGCAATATCTTCAATAAATTTTTGATAGTTATCCTGCATCGGATTACTATACATATTAGTAAAGAAATTGCTTATTTCTTTTTTATCCTTATTTTTTATTGCAATATTATATAAACCACGATAATTATCCATCAAATAGATTACAGAATTCGTACTGTCGTTTATTTTTTCAGACTCTTTATTAGAAAGATAATAGTTATTTATAAGATTTTTAAATTTCTTTAAAGTTTCTGTCTCATTACCAAAATTTAAAAACACTGATAACCCACTCGCTTTAGTTAAATTAATTGCTATGCTGTCTTTTTTCTTATTATCATCGCCTAGTTTCTTTGCCATATCTAACATTTTTCGAGCCTGATTAAACGATTCATATAAAGGAAACTTTCTATAATTGATTGCAATTCCAAATGATATGCTAGCTTCTTCGATTTTTGATTCTTCAAAAATACCTCTAATTTTGTCACATAGATCTAAAATATTTCCATTACCATTTTTACTTATTATAGGTGCTAAAAACAATAAATCATCACCACCAGCATATATCGTTACACCACCATACTCTTTGATCAAAGTGGCTGATTTAGTCGTATATTTAATACAGCTTTTAGAAAAATCCTTTACCTTTTCAATATCATTACCCATAACATTAAATTTTTTTGTCATTCCATCACCATCTGCCTGTACTATTGCAAGATAGTTAGATATTTTATAATCTTTTTTATTTTTTATTCTAGCGATATCATCTACAGATTTGATTTGATTGTCATTTTTTTCAAATAGAACCTGTGGCTTGATTTGGGTATTATTTCTTTTATCATCATTTATAGTTTTAAAAAAGTTTTTGATATAAATATTTTTAGCATCTGTTTTATCTTTATCATCTAGCTGATCACTTTCTTTAATTTTTATGCCATTAAATAATGTTAAGAAATAATTTTCTTTTTCCTCATACACATAAGAATTGAACTGTTCAACATTATCTAATATCTCACTAATTTCAAGCATGATATTATCAATCTTCTTTGTCTTGATGCAATGAATATTTACATATCTATTAACGAAAGTTTTAACCTCATCTCTACTAAAACATCTTTTGTCAAATTTATTGTCATCTACTCTAGTAAAAGCATTATATAATAGTTCCCCTGCTTCTTCTTTTATTTTCTTTATTATCCTATTGATATCTAGATTTTCATCAGCAATAAAAATAATATGGTCAGGATAAGAACCTACTTCTTCACTAACATTATTCTTATCTTCAAAACTAGGTATTAATACATCACCATCATTTTGTTTTATTTCTAGAATTAATTGTTTAGCAAGATATGAAAATATATAGCTGGCAACCCATAATCCCCCTGGTGTTGAAGTCATACATAACGTTTTAACTATCGGTCCGAGCGTTATCCCATAATACATTTCGTTATCTTTCATTTTGGTTTTCCTCCAATCTAGTTAAAAAGTATTCAACTTCATAGTTGTCGTTGAATTTATTTTTAACATCCACCATATATAAAACCTTATTTAATCCTGCTATCTCAAAAAAATCGATAAAATTAAAGTCTTCTTGATTAGGCAATCTAGCCCCAATATTTATTTTTTTTCGATCAATTTTTTCTCCTTTATATTTTCTTTCTCTAAAACTTATTTTTGGATCAGCATTTTGTAAACTTATTAAAGCATTATTATTTACTACAATATATATTTCTTTATAACTTTCTGTGACATGATAATGAAGCGGTGAAGGAAATCTTGATATTTCATCTTTTCCCACTTTTGCTTTAACATCAAAACCTTTCCAAAAACTCATTGTTTCTTTTCCATTTTTACGAGGAATTTTATTAAATTTATTACGATTTTCTTTAGTCTCTAAGCTAAATTGATACGATTGGGCAAACCCCAATAACCCTCTTGTATAATATACTTTACTTCTATTGTTAAGATTATAATTATTAATAGTTTTTTCATTATCATGATACATTAAATTGTCAATATTATATTTTGCTAAATGAAGCCCTTGTTTCATAGCTTTTTTCTCATTAACAATACTATAACCATCTTGTTTAAAATACTTCTTCATAATTACTGAAGGAATATATCCATAATTAGAGTGAAGACCACTTTTGAGAATACGATTATATTCTGCAATTGCATTCAAAGCAACCGCATAATCAGCATTAATTTTATTGTTTTTTTCTTTATCCAATTCAAGTTTATATACTAAAACATTGTTATCCTTAAAATGATTTACTACTTTAAGTAAATTTTCTTCGATACCATTTTTATATTCCTGATCATCTATCTTAGAAACTCTAAAATTTCCATATCCCTTGCCTTGTTGTAGTCCAAATGCTGTCAAATCAATTAAAACTGGTAATAATTCTTTAATTTTGTTAGCCAATTGATGATTAAAACATCGTATATTGATTACAATTTCTTGATAAAAAGAAGAATAATATTTTTTGTTCTTTAAAATATAATCAGCATTTCCTAAAAACTTCTTTTTTTTACTACTATGATCTAATAAATCCATATTTTTATCTTTATTCATTGCTTTTATTCTCATTTTGTAATTCAATGCGATATGTTCTTCATCAACTAGCCAATCTTTATTCTCTAAATTATTTACAACATTCTTTAACATCTCAGTTTCTGAATCTAACTTTTGTCCAGGATGCTTTTTCACCTCTTTTTCATAAGCAAGCCATGATAAAATAAAACGATCAAGCTTGGGTTTTAATTCTGTAGCTCTGATTGTTGCTCCATCATCATCTTGAAAATGAATCATTGGTGTAATCTGTTTTAAACTAAATTTTAACTTTATCATTTCCATATATTTGCCCTCCTATATCTATATTTAACTACATTTCATTTTATTTTTCGCCCTTTTTATCAAATAAATTTAACTATTTTTTTTAATAACAAATATTTAACTTACATTTAAAATAAAAAAAGAACCTAAACTAGGTTCTTGCTTCTTAAAAAATACACTAAATTACAATTTATACTAATATATACGTTTTTATAACTCGATATCTATTAATTTATTAAATAAAAGAATGATTCTCTCACTTAATAAATAAATCAGCGCTGCACCAATGAATCCAAATATAATATCATTAACATCAAAATATCCTTTTAATGTAATAACCTGAATCAATTCAAAACTAAAAATCACTAATATTAAACATAAATAAAATCTCCGATGATCTTGTAAACATGAAAAAGCATCACGCGCCAATAAACCAATTGGAAAATAAGTAATCAATGAAGTTAATATCATTTTCATCGTTCCCATTTTATAAAAAGGTATTAGATTACTACAAAAGATAATTTTCTCTAAGTAAGTTGATTTCTCGGGTGTAACAGGCTCATTAGCTACATATATAAAACTCAGCAAGAGAAAAAGATAAATTGCAAACAGACAGCGACTAATAATTCTTTTCATACTTTCCTCCATTTTCATCTTCGTTACTATATAATTTACGATAATCTAAACATTATTTTCATTCTTATATAAAACAATATAAGTTTTAAAAAGATTATCATGATAATCCGTTAAATAAGTTCCATGATATTTAGTAACAATATCTTTAACAATTTCTAAACCATAACCATGATTTTGCTGGTCTTTTTTACTAGTTTTAAAACTATGATGATCGGGATCTTCATAACAGCTGTTTTCGATCTTGATAATATACTGATTCGTTTCGAATAATAATTCTGCTACTATATTTTTATTATCGCTGCTATTTTCAATTGCATTATTAATTAAATTCATAATTACTAATAGTAAATCACCACTCATATCTTCATTAATTGATAAATCATTGCTTCGAATTAAAAAATTAAAATCAGAATAAGTTTGAATGAGGTAATTGATGTATGCATCAATTAAAACATTTCTTGTATAAATATTAGTTTTCTTTTCTAAAATTTTATCTGTTAATGAAGATATATAATCTAAAGACTCAGAAATATTGTTTTGTATCAATAATTGTTGTAGAACAATCAACTGATTATTATAATCATGTCTGATTTTACTTAAATATTCTTGATCATCTTTAATTTTTTGATAATAAAGTTTTAAAAAAGTCTTACTGAGATTATTTTGTTTAGCGACTTCTAACTGCTTTGTTGTAGTGTTTAATATTGCTACAATAATCAATCCTAAAAAACACAATATTCCAATCAAAAATAAACTTAAAATATGATAAAAAGACAAATCTTTAAGATTAGAAATTGTTGCAATACTACAGAGCTCAATAAATAACATGATAACTGCATAAGTAGAATAATAAATTGTATTTTTAGATTCAATTATAAATATCCCAAAAAATGAATTATAAAATAAGCCAATGATCATTAAGGTCCCAATCCATGAAAAAACTACTACCGTAATATCATTAATGTCTATTATAGAATTATTTGTTCGATAAAAAATACTAACAATTATAAAAACCAGATTATATATAATCGTTATCAAAGAACTGTTAAATAGTATTTGTAATAAATTATCATAAGTTTGTAAATAAAATATTATTGTTAAAAGTAAAAAAGTAATTAATCCAAATAAAAATAAACTATGAAAATTAAAACAAAAAAACAAATACAAAAACGTACTAAAAACAGCAATTAGACACAGTTTAATTTTATTTACTGAATAAGTAAACATTTTTAAAAAAAGATATGATAAACAAATAAAAATCAAAAACTGCACCAAAAAATAAAATATATCAATCCCTTCTAACATGTAATAACTTCCTTTCTAATATTTTAACCTTTAATTCTGTACATCTCCTTCTTGAAACCGGAAGTTTAAAATCAAATATCTGCACATCACCATGATAACAATCTTTTGCATAATCAAGGTTAATAATTGTATTACGACTTATTTGATAGAAACGATTATCCAAATTTTTTTGAATATCTTTAAGATTTTTTTCTTTGATTGTTTGATTTGACTGATTTAATAAATGAAAAGTAATATCACGTAAATTATAAGTTAGATATACTATTTCATTTAAATAGATAATTACTTTTATTTGATTATTTATAATTGTAAGATATGGCTCATTTATTTCCTGACAATATTTATTAATAATTTTTTCCAAACCTGATTTTAAATTATTTTTTAAGACAAAACCAATAACATTTTTACCAAATGCCTCAATCATTTTGTCAGAATATGAAGTAACAAAGACAATATTTAAATCATAACCCCGTAACATTCCAGCAACTTTCAAACCATCAAGATCCGGCATATCAATATCCAAAAAAACTAATTGATACAAATCAGCATATTTTAAAAAAGCCTGTCCTGATTCATAAATATCAATTTCAATATATGGTTTTGATTCTTGAATTATTGTTTTTATAATTGTAAGATATTCTATTTGATCGTCCACAATCGCCCATTTCATACAAATTAGCTCCTTTTATTTCAATAAAGTTTCATCACGATTTTTTAACTATTATCCCATTTATAAAACTGTCACCATACCATTGATGATGTTTTACTACCGTTCATTAATTTTCTCTGTAATATAATATCAAAAATGATAGAATTGTGATAGATAGTTATCCAATTTATTTACAATTTAAAGTGAACCGTCATAACCATATAGTAAAATCATTTTTGCAAGAAAGGATAAAAATTATCATGAGAAAAATATTATCTATATCATTATCTGTTATTTTATCTTTAATAATTTCATGTTCAAATATTAAAGCAATGCAACCAGATACTCAAGATATTACTACTGAAAACTATTATGATGAACTTGGTAATTACTATAACAGTGAAACTGGAGAATATTTCCAGTGGAATAACACAAGAAGTTCTGCAAAAAGTTTTAGTTTTAAGATTCATAGTTTTGTTGCTTCTGAAAGTTTTAAACTCAATACAACAAAAGTAAAAATAACATGTTATCAGACTAAATATGTTAATGAAAAGGGTAATACGGTATCTGGTGAAAGTGGCAAATTTACTGTTAATTTACGTAGATCTCCTTGGCCATATTCAAATAATATTGCCACATTCAATGCACCAATCGGTTCAAGTTTAACTAAAGATCTAGGTTCTGGTTTTTCAACTGACATTAAATACTTTATTGAAATAGCACCTGTTAATGCTTTGAGTAACGGAGTATATATCGAAGGTTCGGGAGAGGTAATATGTTATTAAAATAACATTCTTTGTAAATAAATTTGACTATCTAATTTTTATAAAAAATAAAAAGGTAATCTATTAAGACCACCTTTCTATTGGTTCATCATAGCTTATTTCGTCGCCTAAGCGACTAAACGAACATTACCGATAATAATATATTTTGTTAATAAAAAGCTAGAGAAGTGCTCTAACTTTGTGGGGAGGGAAGAGCAGTTGCTCTTCCTTCGTTTTGTGCGAGAGCACATTTGGGATAAAGTGGTTCATCATCTGAACCACCTTTATTATAACATATTTAATAAAAAATGGAAGGTTTTTTTTAAAAAAAATAATATTTTTTGTTATCTTGGATTGTAAAACAAAACTAATTACATCTAGCTTTACATTCCCTACATTTGATTTTTTAATTCTTGCATTGAAAATGTTCATAAAACCGTTTTATCTTAATTAACCAAAACTAAATAAAAAATCACAAAAATCTAAAAATAAACATTTTTATTATATCATTATGAATTCTTTTAACAAGTTTAACGCTGTCCATTCAGATCATAAACGTAAAATAAAAAAGATCTGCTCAATAAGATTCTTTATTCGATAAAAAAATAACTAAAAAGAAGAGATTTCAAAATGATCACATTTAAGAAATCTCTTTTTAACTTTTACTTTGTACCTATCTCCAGTTACTTCCATCACTTCTTCTTAAAAACTCATCAATCATATAATCAAGATATTCTTGATTATCACTTCTGACCATAAATACATGATTTCCCATGGCTGCACTTAATACCTCAGGAACATCGACATCTAAAACAATATCATTTTTAAATTGGTTTCTTAATTGATCATTATCATGTAAATAGCCAAAACCATCACGACGACCAATATAAGCTACTAGATATTGCTGCTTTAAATCTAAATAACATTTATCATAAATAACCATATCTGCCCATACAGTATAAACGTCACTATCATAACTAAAATTGATCATATCTGGCATATATGCTCCTGGAGCCCGCATATTTACTTCAAGGCCAACTAGATCACCTTTTTTCCCTAAACCTTCTTTATCAGCATCTAATCTGAAAAATTCAAAGTGGAAAAAGCGACTTCTAGTATCAAAAGCTTTAACAACTTTTTGCCCTACTTCTTCTATATCTGTTCCTGCAACAATTCGATTTTGAAATGCAGTATCACAATGCTCATTAACATTATCCATAATTGAATTTAACATAATCGTACTATTTGCAATCAAAACATTCTTTTTCGAATCTGTAATTCCATCATATGTCTCAACATGACCATTTACATATTCCTCCATAATATAAACACGATCATCTTTTGTCGCAAAGAAATACTCTAACTCATGCTGGTTATTTAATTTATATGTTGATGTTGCTCCTACACCATTATCAGGTTTAACTACTACCGGATAGCCAACCTTTTCAACAAAAGCTATTGCATTATCAAAAGTATCGATCAAACAGTATCTAGCAACATTTAAACCAACACTTTGATAAACTGCTTTCATTTTTGATTTATATTTCATTACCGCTAAATCTTCAAATTTAGTACCACTATTAACATTAAAATCACTTCTAAGTCGAGCATCAGTTTCTAACCAGTACTCATTTTGACTTTCAATAAAATCAATTCTACCATACTTACTAATAAAATAAGCTACAGCTTTATAAACTTCATCGTAATTTTCTAAACTGCCAACTCGATAATATTCACTTAAACTATCTTTAGTCTCTTTACTAATTTCTTGATAACTTGCATCTCCAATTCCCAAAACATTCACACCACGAATCTTTAACTGTGAACAAAAATTATGAAAATATAATGGAAAATGCGGTGAAATAAACACTACATTCATCTAATATCCCCCTTTTTTATAAAATATGGTTTAAAAAATACGGTAACTGAATTTGCCACCAATCCCAGTCATGATTAACATCCTTACCCCAGAAATCGATCCATGCAGGAATATCTTTATAATCTAATAATTCTTTCATTCTTGTTGTCGAATAAATCATCTCATCTTCCCATGCCCCTTGACCACAACATAAAATAATATCACGATGACGATACATTTCAACATATGGATGGTCATAAGACATTCCATTTAAAAATTGAATCGGACTATTGTTATATAAAATTTCATCATGATAATCACCAAAAAATAAATCACTATCATAATATCCACTTAAGCAAATACACCCTTGAAATAAATCTGGTCTTCTAAACAAGTAATTTGCTGCATGAGTTGCCCCCATTGAACACCCTGTTGTATAAATAAGTTTACCAGTTCCATTAATATCAAAAATTCTTGGTACCAATTCATCTACTACATAATAATACCATTGTTCCATCATATATGTACGATGTTGATTATCGCCACCTTCATCAGACCAGCATTCGCCATCAATACTATCTAAACAAAAGACTTGAATTTGCCCTGACTCAATTTTATCAGCGATTACGTTGATCATCCCAAAATTTTCAAAATCATAAAAATGCCCATCTTGAGCCGGAAAAACTAATAAAGGAATTCCAGTATGACCATAAATTTTAAACTCCATTTCACGATTTAAACAATTGCTGTATTCTTTAAAATATTCAACTTTCATCTCTACGCCTCCTGTAATACCTTATCGATAAAATCATTAACTTCTTCCATCGTCTCAAAACGTGCTGTATAAGTATAATTTCCCATTGCCCCCGATAAAATATCCGGCATCCGTTCATTCATTACAATATGACTACCAAACATTGCTACAAGAGCATCATTATTGTAATAATAATTTTTACCATCACGTCGTCCACAATATACACAATGATAAGGGCGATTTGTATAATAATCGCTATTATCATAAATAACCATATCACTATAGATTTTATAAACATCAATATCATTAGCCCAGTTCATCATATCTGGTGTATAACCTCCTGGTGGTCGCATATTGACTTCTAAGCCAATGAAATCTCCTTTATTTCCTAATCCTGGGCGATCTTCTAATAATTGAAAAAATTCGCAATGAAAAAATCTACCATTAACAGGAAATTCCCTAACTACACTTCTTCCCAATTCAACTAATTTATCAGGAATTTTTCTTAAAGAATAATAGTGCATATCACTATTATCATTTACGACATCCATGATTGAATTAGGAAAAACATGTGACGTCTCAAATAACACCTCATGCTCCCTATTAGCAATACCATCATAAGAAATAATCAAACCATTGACAAATTCTTCCATAATATATTGCGTAATATGATCAATTCGATAAAATTCTTCTAACTCTTGATCATTATTCAACTTATATGTAGCAGCAGCCCCTACACCATTATCCGGCTTAACAACTACTGGATATCCAACTTCAGCAATAAACTTTCTCCCATTTTCAATGGTATCAACAAGATGATAACGCGCTGTTTTAACTCCTGCTTTTTCATAATAAGCTTTCATTCCTGATTTAGTTTTAAAAATCTTAGTTACGTCTTCTTTCATTCCCGTATTAATATTAAAATCCGTTCTAAGTCTAGCATCTAATTCTAACCAGTATTCATTATTAGATTCTAACCAGTCAATTTTCCCATATTTACTGGCCAAATACGCCACACAACGATATACATTGTCATAATTTTCCATATTGTTTACATAACAATATTCAGTTACTGAATTTCTTAACTCACTGCTTATACTTTCTGATGGCATGTCCCCAATTGCCAAAACATTTACACCGTGCTGTTTCATTCGATCACAAAAATGCCAATATGACTTAGGAAACATCGGTGAGATAAATAAAAAGTTCATAAGCCCCCTCCTTTTCTATTTTTCAACGGTTTTACCATTGTTTAATTTATTATAACATAGAAGTAAAATATATAGCAAAAATAAAATATTATAAACTACTATATTTAACATTTTAAATAAAAACAGCTGATTCATTGATCAACTGTAAAAAATCTTTTTATTATTTTTTTTGATGATACTTAAAATAGTTCACTAAAGCATAATAAACTGGAATAGTTAAAAACACCACCCATGTTGGTGACCAAACATTATTACAAAAGCCCTCATATAAAAAATATAAAATCAATAATATTGGATAAGGAAAGCGATTCAAATCACGATATTTGATTGCGCTTATTGCTCCTTCAATAATCGGAATCAATAACAGCATTATCCATAAAGGATGAAAATTCCCTGTGTAAAACGCCATAATCAAATAAATAACAATAATAATCAAAGCAAATGGAAATTTTGTATAATTTTCATAATAATGAGACCATTCATCATCTTTATGCTGTTTCTTCTACTCATCATGACTATACGTTTTATCATTGACCCTTACTCCAGAACTATCAACATGAACCTCTTGGTTTTTTACATGTTCTTTAACATGAATACCATCCCAACCCACATGAACTTCATCACCATTTTTGTCATTTACATGAATTCCATGTTTTAAACTTATATGTACTTTATCTTCCTTCAAAGTATCTGTCTTTTCTGTTTTATTATTGCCGCTTTCAAATTCTTCTTGATCTGTTTTTAATAATTCATCCAACGAAATGCCATAAAGCTTTGATAACAAAATAAGATTATCAGTATCAGGAGATGCCTCAGCACGTTCCCATTTACTTACAGCTTGACGACTAACTCCTAATTTATTTGCTAAAGCTTCTTGAGAAAGATTATTTTCTTTTCTTAATTTAACTAAACGATTAGCAATTTCTATATTCACACATATACCTCCCTTAAACACTTTTATTATGACAAAAAATGTTTAGTTGTTCTAGATATTTTAGTTATCATCAATGCAACCAATGGTTGCGATTTAACTTATTATAATACAAATTCGATTATGATAACAATAAATTATCATATTTATTGAAATTTTTTTTATTAACATATATTATAAACGTAGATGATACATTTGTATGGTGTAATACACCTCCTTTCTGAAAAATGGATTGTTTCGTACATGAAACAATCCATTTTCTTTAATATTGATCTAAAACATATTACTGCTTTTTAGCATCATAAGTCACTTCAATCCCAAGACTGCTAAATATCTTAGAATCCATCGGTCCTATCGTAGAAGTAACATGTGCCTGTGTCCCTTTTAATTTTGGTAATTGTGACAACACTAGTCTAGCATTTTCATTATCAACAGCACTTAACGATAAAGCAATCAATACCTCATCACTATGTAAGCGGGGATTAATACTTCCTAAATACTCTGTTTTCAAATGCTGTATTGGTCCAAATGCAGATGGCGAAATCAAATGCGTATCATCAGGAATCTTAGCTAAATATTTAATTGCATTGATCAAAATAGCTGAACATGATCCCATAAAATCAGTCGTTCTACCTGTAATGATCGTCCCATCATCCAGCTCAATAGCTCCAGCATAGCAATTTGCTGCTTTTGCTTTTTCGTTTGCAGCCGCAACACAACGACGATCTTCAACAACAACTTTGGCTTGATTCATGACTAGTTCCTGCTTATTAAATTCGTCTAAACTACATTCTTCTTTAACATAGCGATTTCTAGTATGATAATAACGACGAATGATTTCCTGACGACTGGCTTCTTTACAAATTTCATCATCACTAATACAAAAACCAGCCATATTGACCCCCATATCGGTTGGTGAATTATAAGGACTAACCCCGTAGATTTCTTCAAACATATTTTTTAAAACCGGAAAAATTTCAATATCACGATTATAATTTACAGTAACTTTATTATATGCTTCTAAATGAAAAGGATCGATCATATTGACATCATTTAAATCAGCTGTGGCTGCTTCATAAGCTAAATTAACTGGATGATTCAAGGGAATATTCCAAATTGGAAATGTTTCAAACTTAGCATAACCGGCTTTTATTCCTCTAATATGTTCGTGATATAACTGTGATAGACAGGTAGCCATTTTACCACTACCTGGACCTGGAGCTGTTACAACTACTAAAGGTTTTGTTGTTTCAATATAATCATTTTTACCAAAACCTTCTTCGCTGATGATCTTTTTAGTATTTGTTGGATAGCCATCGATCAAATAATGTAAATAAACATTGATATTTCTTTTTTCTAAACGATTTTTAAATACTTCAGCAGCTTTTTGTCCATCATACTGGGTAATAACTACACTTCCAACGTATAATCCTTTACTACGATAAACTTCAATCAACCGTAAAACATCATTATCATAAGTTATCCCCAGATCACCACGTACTTTATTACGCTCGATATCACTGGCTGAAATGGCAATAACGACTTCAGCTTGATCTTTCAACTGCAATAACATTTGCAATTTGCTATCTGGTGCAAAACCTGGCAACACTCTAGAAGCATGATAATCATCAAATAATTTACCACCAAATTCTAGATATAGTTTATCACCAAATTGAGCAATTCTTTCTTTTATGTGTGATGATTGCATCATTAAATATTTATCATTATCAAACCCTATTTTCATATATCATTTGTATATAACCCTTAAAGGTTTATATTTCTCCTTTCTGTACATTTATTGTTTTAATTTTTAACTCGACCTTTTGTATTCTACTTTATTTATATAATTATTGCACGATTTTGCATTAAATTTTATACAAAAATAAAAAATTATTAAAACAGCACCATTAAAATACTGTTTTAATAATTGCGATACTTTAAAATTTTAAACAATAACTTAAATCTAAAGATGCCCCTTGAATCAAAATATACATTTATAAGCAAATCTTATTCAACATCGATCTCATGATAACTTTCATGAGTTATTTTGTAATACCTACCATTTGCAATAAATATTTAGCATTAGTCGACTGACAGCGACCTTTCTTTATTAAATAATCAAATCTGATCTTATTATCCTGATAATATTCACTAAAATGATAATTAGTACATGGAATTTGATTCTCCAATTCACATAATTCAAAATCATGGGTCGTGATAAAAGTAAATATATTTTTTGAAGATAACTGTTTGACTGTTTCCGTTGCCCCATATATTCGATCTTTAGAATTAGTTCCTTTAAAGATTTCATCAATCAAAGCAATCATCCTTTCACCTTTATTATTAGCTTCAACGATTTCTTTGATTCTTAATAATTCAGCATAAAACGTTGAAATACCACTTAAATCATCTACTAGACGCATTGATGTGTAAATTCTCATCAATGAACATTTAAAAGACTTTGCCAATACTGGCCCACCTGCATATGCTAATACCAAATTAATACCAATCATTCTTAAAAAAGTTGTTTTTCCCGACATGTTTGAACCAGTAATAACACAAACCTGTTTATCCATTGTAAATGAATTAGCAACAACTTGTTTACCATCGATCAAAGGGTGATAAGCATCATTAAACGTTAAACAAAGCTCATCACTAAAAACTGCAAAACTGCTTTGTGGTTTAGTTCTTAATAAAACTTGTAGACTGATCAAACTTTCCAACTCACCAATTGCAGTGATCCATTCGTCTATTTGACTACCATATTTATTGACCCACATTTCATAGCGTTCGCGGCAATTAACATCCCAAAGCAATAAACCGTTTAACAATAATGCCGCTAATAAATTATTTCGTTGCTTAATTGAGGAAGCAATTGCCTGCAGTTCTTTAAACGCTTGACTAGAATGAGATAACTTATTCTTTAGATTATTTAAGTGCAGTGATGAAAAATCGTTATTCTCAACTAATTCACAAATATTTTGATAGCTTGTTAAACATTTAGATAATTCGGTAATTTGTTTAAACAAATTACTGTTTTTATTAAAATTTATGATCATGATAAGCCATTGACCAAATATCAAAACTGGCAGCATTATTACAGCCAATTTAAAACCAACTTCAAATAAAAACATTATTAAAATTACAAATGTCAAAATTGGTATGATAAATCTCACAATATTCCAGCTTTTTACTTTATGATCATCATTAATACCAGCAATAAATTCCTCAACAACTTTTTCAACAGCTTTAGGCTTTATCAGCATCTTTCCATAAGTTTCAAAATCAATAACAAAATCATCTTTATTCCCTAATTCTTTTATCGCTTCTTGTTCTTGAATAATTAAACTTTTATCAAATGCAGTTCTTGATAATTTATCCAACAATTTTTTCTTTCCTCTTAAAGTAACCGCAGTATTCAAATACTGAAACAATGAATTACGCCCCACAATATCAAGATCTTTCATAACACCTGTTATCGTTTCTAAATAATCAGTTCCATCCTCATCAAAATCTTTCCATTTATCACCAAAGCGCGCAATATATTTTTCAATCACTACTAATCTTGCTCTTAAATAAATCAAACGATCTGCCATTTTAGTATGCCAAAAAACCAAAACAACAAATACCCCTAACATTAAAAGCGTTCCCATATATAAATAATCTTTACCCAAAAAATAACCACACAATAAAAATAGTATCATTGCAGCTCCACTAACAAAACGAAAAACAGCTATTTTTATTGAACTATTTTCTATTTCTTTGATTCTTTTACCTATTTTATCCTGCAATAATAAATAATCATTATAATCCATAATTTCCTCTCTTTAAAAATTATAATTGTGTTCTTCTAGCAAATTCAACAAACCGAAATTTATCAAATCGATGTTTAAATATTGTGCATTGCATCTTCTAAATAAGTGTATGATTTATAATAAACTAATAAATCAAAACCTTTCATATTTAATTTTTAGTCCTGATTCATTTTTCATTACTTCATTGACACAATAACATCTATCTCACCATTGATCGTCTTAACTAAATCTTGAAAACTAGTTATTCCTGAAACTAAGAAAGCAATCTTATCAACATCCAGTATCAAATATTTTTTGAATATAGCCTCTTTTAAACAAAATATCCAAAGTTTTTCTAATCATATCGCAAAAAGCACATTAATTCATTTTCACTTGGTAAACATGTATAAGCTTTTATTTCATGATTCTTAATTTCATTAATCAAATTCTGAGATATTTTCGAATATTTATTTAATCTTTGTTCTGTCGAGTATTCGTCCTCGACATCCTCCTTTCTAGAGTTACTATTATAACAGATACTTTTAAATATTAATAGAAAAGATAAAAAAACTAAGCACAGCTTAGTTTTTCTTATCACCTTTTTTATTTGAAACAGTCTGAATGCTGCCAATAATCGTAGATCCTTCTTCAACCATGATTTTAGCAGAAGTTGTATTTCCATCTAAAACAGAAGTTCCTTTTAATGATACTCTGTTTTCAGCAATGATATTACCTTTGATTTCACCTTCTAATACAACATCACTACTATTAACATCACCTTGTAAATTAGTCTTACCTAAAATATTAACGATTCCATGACAATTCACATTACCAACGATCGTTGCATCTATAGTTGTTAACGAATCAGCTTTAATATTACCTTTAACTTTACCTTTGATCGTCACTGCTTTATCACAAATAACATTCCCTTCAATCACACCTTCAACTTGTAAATCTGCTTTACAAGTAATATCGCCAGTAATCTTAGTTCCATATGAAATAACAGACGCAGCATATTCTGGTTGCACTTTTGGAGATTTAGAATAGACAGGTTCTTCTTTAGGCATATTGAAAGTTTTATTTTCTACTTTCTTTTCAAGTTTTGGTTCTACTTTTTTTGGTTCTCTATTTTTTGATTCTGCTTTTCTTTCTTCAATTTTCTTTTCAGCCGAAGATTTATTATCTTTCTTTTCTACCACTTCTTCTATCTCCTCTTCTACAAAAACTGCTTTATTGATTATATCCATTATATTTCTTTTTTTGTTACTCATTTCAACTTTTCCTCCACTAAAATCATATTTATATTACAATCTAACTATACCATTACAAACATTCAACATATAACATCTGCCAATGTCACTATCCAATTATAACATACAATTCTTAACTATTCACTAAAAGATTGACAAAATAACCAAAAATAGGACACCTAAGCAATAATTTACCTGTTAATAATAACAAACTATTGGACAATTAATTTCAATATTGTCATATAACTTTGCCGCTATATTAGTTGGTAGATTTACACACCCATGAGAACCATTATTCAAGTAAATCGTTCCACCCCATTTACTACGCCATGAAGATGAATCATGCAATCCAATTCCTTTATTAAAAGGCATCCAGTAAGATACTGGTGTTTCATATGGCCAAGTACCATCTGGTAATTTTGTTCCTCTTAAAACACGATTACGTTCTTTATTATAAAGATAATATGCTCCCGCTGGTGTTCTTCTTTCTGGATCATTATAAGTTCCAGAAACAATGTCTGACTCTAGAATTATCTGACCGTCTTTATGATACCACATATGTTGACCTTTTAAATCGATTTCAACAAAAGTATTTCCAAGACCGCCATTATCAGTAGAACTTTCTTTACCGCTTGTTACCGGAGTTCTGACCCCTACTTTATTGGCATATATATCTTCTAATAAACCACTTATTTCTTTAGAAGTTTGTAATCGCAAACCATAATTACCACCACTGACTGTAATAGTACGATTGTTTGCACCAACAAATGTTCGCGTGCCACCAACACTATTTATTTTTTTTGCTAACGAATTAACAAAAGCCGTAGCTTTTTCTTTAAAAACATCGTCATCTCGATAGTAATTATCATTTTCATCAATCGAAAGCCAAGTTATTAATGTATCGCCATCTAAAACAACATCTCCAGAATTTGTTTTATATGTAATTACAGCTGATGCATAATTTTTAGCAGCTTCATATAATTGCTGAATCTTGGCATCACTCGCTCTTACAGCTGGTTCTACATAACACTTTTGTTCTTGTAGATCAACACTTGTTTTACCTTCATTAAAAGCCAATTTGATAGCTTCAAATGTCTTTTCTTGATCAATAGTTGAACCATCAACTTCATTTTTAATTGTAAATTGATTATCAACATATTCTACTTTTGCATCTTCTGGTGCCACCTGCACTCCTTCTTGCAAATGATTTAATGATAAGATCTTATCTCTTAAAACATTTTCATCAAGTAATGCTAAATTATCAACAGAATTATTTTTTTTAGTAAAAAAAGCTTGAATCCAATTAAAAGAACTTTGTTTCTTTATAATTTTCTTGATGTCGTTATCACTATTATATTTTATCCCGATATCTTTGCCTGATACAAACTCTGATGTTCCATCGTTAAACTTTAATTCCAAAGAGTAATCATCAACTGTTTTTGAAAGTTTTTCATTTGCTTCACTTACAGTTAGACCACTTACATTTATATCATTGATATAAGTTCCATTCAGAAATTTTTTATTAAAATAAAAAGCTCCTACAAAATAAACAATAGTAATTGCCGCCAATAAAACTACGATCACAATAAATTCTTTACGGACCTTACGTTTTCGCTTATTATTTACGTTATTTAAAACCATTTCATCTTTACTCATATATTCATAATACCCTTTTGCCTTTTTTACATATTATATTTCTTTCTACATGCATTCTAGCATTTTAACTCTAATTGTCAACTAAAATCACCCCTAAGCAAAGTGCTTTTAAGAATTATTAATAATTATGAATCTAAATATTTCTCTCAAGAAACAACCGCAATTTATCTACTTCACCATCAAAGCAATATGCTTCGATCCCCGCTTTTTTAGCTCCTTCAACATTTTCTAAAATATCATCAATAAAAATACATTCATCTGCCTTTAAACCAAACTCTGATAAAAAATGCTGATAGATTTTCAAATCAGGTTTCACTAATTGATGGCGCGCTGAAAGATAAAAATCATCAAAATATTTAAACGCTGGTACTTTTTGATAATAATCATTAAACTGCAAGCTGCAATTAGACAATAAATATATCTTAAAACCCTTTTGTTTTAACTCTTTTACCAAAGGTTCCATTGCAGTAATTGCTTCAAAATAATCATACCAATGATTTAAAGCATACTTTAATACTTCATGATACTGTTTATCACTCTGACTATATATTTGTTTTAACGCTTCATCTACGCTAATCAAACCTTGATCCAGCATACGCCACTGCAAACTTTCAAAAAGTTCTTTTTTGATTATTTTTTGTTCATTTAAATCTACACTCAATTTACTAGCGATATATTCAGGATCCCATCTTAAAATCACATTCCCCATGTCAAAAACAATATTTTTAATCATTTGTTAAAGCTCCTAAAACCGCTACCCCTTTTATGATTTGTTCTCTAGTCGGCATTGAATAATTCATTCTAAATGACTGACAACGTTTATTATCATCATCATAAAAAGCATTTCCAGGAACTACAGCCACTTTGTGCTTTAATGCATTTTGAACAAAAGTCGGCATATCGATTCTTTCAGGTAAAGTAACCCAAATAAACATTCCCCCATCAGGTTTTGTCCATTTGCAGTCCTTACTAAAATGTTTTTCCATTTCTGCTAACATCAAACTGCATTTTTCATCATAAACCCGCTGCAATTTTGCTAGATGCTGCTCCATATCTGTTTCTTGTAAAAAACGCGCCATTACTCTTTGCGCCCAGGCATTAGTATGAACATCATTTGTTTGTTTAGCAATCGTACATTTAGCAAGCAGTTCTTGATGCCCGATCATAATGGCAACCCGCATTCCAGGTGCAATAATTTTTGAAAAACTAGCTGCATATACTACTAACCCTTCATCATCTAATGATTTTATTGAAGGAATTGCTTCATTTCTAAATCTTAAATCACCGTATGGGTCATCTTCTAAAATCAAAACCTGATATTTTTTAGCTAATGCATAAATTGCTTTACGTTTTTCTAACGAAGTCGTAATTCCGGTAGGATTTTGAAAATTAGGAATCAAATAGATAAACTTAGGCTTCTTTGCCATTTTTAACGCTTCTTCTAATTTTGCGATATTAATACCATCATCATCCATTTCAACCCCAACTAATTTAGCACCATTACTTTTAAAAGCATTTAACGCACCTAAAAAACTAGGATTTTCACAAATAACAACATCCCCTTCATCACACAAACACTTTGCCATAAAATCCATGATCTGCTGTGAACCTGAAGTAACCATTACCCCATCATAATCATTAACAATGTTTCCATGACGTGATAAAAATTTAATTGCTTCTTCTTTAAAATCATTATCACCTTCAGTAATTCCATATTCTAAAACTGAATTCGGCTCGTTATTAAAAATATCATCGCTGATTTCTTTTAATTTAACAACCGGAAAAGTCTCACTAGCTGGATTTCCACCACCAAAACTAATAATTTCTGGATCTTTCATCATTTTTAAAATCTCTCTAACCGCTGATGCCTTAACACCGCTGATTCGTTTTGAAAATTCAAATTTCATCTTTCTGCCCCCTTATGTTATAAGACTATTATAAACCAAACATTTCTTAATGCAAAGCACATTAGTTTAGTTTATAATGATTAAAAGGGGTGATTTTTTTATGCAGGCACTATTTTTAGTCTTACACAAAACTGAAAAATTAGATGATTTATTAGTAGCTTTACAAAATAATGGTATAACCGGTGGCACGATCATTGAAAGCAAAGGAATGGTCAATGCATTAAAAAGCAGCGATAACTTTATTATCGAATCATTACGAATCATTCTAGAAGACCCTCGTGAAACTAGCAAAACACTATTCTTTATTTTAAAAAACGATGAAGTTGCTAAAGTCAGAAAAATAATTGATGAAACTTTAAAAGGAATCAATAATCCCAATACAGGTATCATGTTTGGCATCGATCTAACATTTGTAGCTGGTTTAAACAATTAATAAGCATAATGCCCTAGCTGTACGCTAGGGCATTACCATTGTAACATTGACATATATTCATCTACACTAGATAAAGCCTGTTTATAATCATCCATTTTAACCATTTTTTCTTTCTTACCATCAATCGAAGCAATATAAACACTGTCATATTCCCCTTCTAATAATAATGACTGTTTACAATAATCTAATCTGGCATTGACGATTCGATAAACATCTTCACCTTTACTATTTTTATATTGAGCAATATCACCCGTTAAAACTAAAATATAAGCCTCATGAGTCGGCATCTCACTACTGTTATTCAATAATGGTGACTCTTCTCCAGGTGGTAATAAACGCATAATTTTATTAAATTCCTGTTTAGTACTTATTTTATAACCACGTATTTCTTCTTTGGCAGCAATATCCATCGCTACTTCCTGATAACTATCATCAAAATTTTTAGCCGAAACAAATTCCAGCAGTTCTACTTTTAAAACCTGATTTTCAACTACTAATGAACTTAATGTCTCCTTATCTTCTGCTGGTTTTACAATTTCATTATTGGCTTTACCAAAATTCAAAACAACCAAAACGACTAAAATCAAAACGATCATACCAATCAGCATCAATGCATTTTTTGTTAATTTAAGGGGTTTTCGTACCATTTATATCCCTCCTAACACCTTTATTATAGCATAAATAAACCATGGAATCTTCCATGGTTTAAAGTAATTTTTCTAAATGACTAACGATCTCACTTTCGGGAACAAAACCCGTAATTTGATCTATCGCCTTACCATCTTTAAAAATAATCAAGTTAGGTATTGCCTGTACGCCATAACGACCAGCAATATCTGATGAAGCATCAACATTTAATTTATAAAAATCAACTTGATCCATTTTATTCGCTAATTCTTCTAATACTGGTCCTAACATTTTACAAGGTCCACACCAGTCGGCATAAAAATCAACTAATACTAATCCTTTAGCGATAGCACTATCAAATTCATTACTATTTAATATTTTCATTATTCTCACCTCTATTTAACATTATGCCTGATATTAAAATAATTACAACTAATTTGCTTTTATTTTATTAAAATCCGCTAAAGCTAAAGACATAGGATCATTAGTATTATAATAATATATCAAAGAACTATTTTTTAAATTCACATCACACCAAAACTCTTCACCAAAAATCACAGTTTTTAATAAACTAGGATCATTTTCAAAATCTGTCAATTTACGCTGTAATATTTCTTTAAAAAGCTGTAATTCATCTTTTGAATCAATACTATAATTATTACCATCATTAAAAAGCTCAATTTTTTGACATTTATCCATCTTTTCTAATAATTGATAATATTTACCATTCCAGCTTTTAATCAATTTTTTATCAATTTCATTAACGATTTTTTCATATTCAGTATGTTCTACAGAATACCGACGTACTACTTTATGTCCATTAGAACAATAATAAGTGATATTTATTTTTCTTGGCAGATCATCGACCCTACTTGATTCAATCAATTCTTGATGAATCCTGCTTACTTTAGCAATCTCCTGATCATCAGTGACACGAATATCCGATTTAACTCCTGCAACATCCTGATCGATCACTACCGCATCAACTGCATCAGGAATATAATTTTCTAAATAATTTTTAGAACCTGCAAAAATGATCACTGTCACCAAAACAATTAAAGCAGATTGGATGATACATAATTGATATTTAATTTTTTTAAAATGAATAAATTGAACAATAAAAGTAACAATTACTGTTGCAATAATATTTATCATAATAAAGCTTTTTATTGAAGCCGAACTGACTCCTAGCAATGAAGCTAACAGCCATGATCCACTTATAATGATGATCAGCCTAATTATTTGGGCAACGATTTTATAAGTAAATCCCTGGTAATTATTACTACGATCACGATTTTTACATATATATAAAGTTAACAAAAAACTAACTGCTAGATATCCGATATAAATAAAATAATTTAATTTTAGATCAGTACTAGCTGCTGCAGCTATTCTGATAAAGGGCATTAAAGTACTTATCATATCTAACGACATCCCATCATAAACGATTCCTTTGATAAATGAAGCATATACCAATGATAAACTAAAATAAAGCACGATCGGTACAAAGATGATAACTATCTGTAAAACTATATGCATAAAAAGGGTCGTCGTTAAATATGCAGATAAATTAGATAATGTATAATACAAAAGAATTATTAATAACAGCGCCAGACCATTTTTCAAAAAATCTCCTTGAAGTAAAATACAGTAAATTATAACTGGAATAATCAAACAAATGATCCCGCTTAAATAATGAATCATAAAGCATTGCAGTTTAGTTAAAGGTAAAGAATTATAATATGTTTCTTTAGCAACACTGAACAAATGTCTTAAATTGATCGTTGGAATAATCAAAGTAAAGACAAAAATAATCAAATAAAAAGTAATCACAGCGATATCCTGATCATATGATAATCTACTAATAATAAAATTCAAAATTAGACAGCCAATATATATAACAAAAAGATCCTTTAATTGTTTTAAATCATTTTTAAATAAACTCAACATGTTTATATACCAGCCTTTCTAATCGAACTAATAACAATTTCATCATTTAACTTTTCAAACTTCAGATCCAAACTAATTTCAAAACTCTCATCCTCATTTAAAGCTGTTACATTTGCTCGATATATAACATAATTATTATCAAATTCTATCAATTCAACAACATCATCATATAAAGAAGTCAAATCATCTATAAGCAATTCATCTTCTATAAACTTAGCTACTGGACTATCAAGATCCACTAATAAATTATTATCCAAAATATAATTATAACAATCATCAACAAATTTAGACTGTTTGACTATTGAATCAGATTCTAAAAATTCTTTTACCTGATCATTTAATTTAATTATATATTGATGATAGTCATCACTGTTTAAATTAAGCATATTAGCATCGATTAGATCATCCGCCGTTATTTTTTGATCTTTAGTTATTTGATAAAGCTGATTAATATTTTCTGGACTTAAATAAAGACTTTTTTCTTGATAATAACCAGTTAAATATTTTTTGTTTTCAAAGTCTCTAACCGTATTTAAATAATCACTGTCCGATTTATTGAAATAATCGATGACAACTTTAAAATCAAAATAATAATGTAGGTCATTCTTATAAAAATCATCTGAAGCATTATATAAATTAAGTACCATCAGTTCTTCATTACTTCCATACTCCAGAGCATGAACGCTATCTAGATTATCATTAAGATAATCAATCAAACCCAGCAAATTATCATGATCAAGATTCAGTAACAAGACATCACTTTTTCGATTATTGATATAAAGATCACCACTGATTGTTTCTTTTGAAAAAAGTTCAGAAACAACCTGGTGATATTGATTATTTGCAAACGCATAATTAATGCCAAAAAAGATCAATAAGATGGGAAGATAAATCAATAACTTACGATAAATATAAGTACTTTTAAAAATAATCTCAATAAAAATTGCTACGATCACACCAATTACCATGTATATCAACAATAAATCTAAAATACCCTTCACCCCAAATGTAATATCTATTTGATTCATAAATAAGATCAAATAAAATATTGCTACTGTTACAATCAACATGATTCCCGCTTTTAAAATCAGTCCCATCTTACGAAAAACCAGCGGTTCTCCAATATACTCATCATTTCTATTTACATAAACATAATAACTTATCACTAAAAATACCATTGCACCAAGACAATGAATAAAAATTGTCTTATCACCCGTATCAATAAATTCCAGTCCCGCAAAAACCGGAAACACTAATTTAGCATAGCGATCACCAATTTGATTGATCTGTCCCGGCACTAAATAAATAGAAAACAACATAAGACTCAACAACAATGCTACAGGCAAAGTATAAGCTACTATACTAAATATGATCTGGCCCAAACGATTCCCTGCCATACTGGCAGCTAAATAAGTAATTGTATAATAAATAAACAATAGCACAAAAATCATTAATATAAAGCGATAAAACAAAATACTTTCCACAACGGTATAAGATCTAAAGATATCAATAAAAATTACACCAATGCCTTCAATTAAAAGCGTAACTAAAACAATTAGATAACCAGCTAAATAATTAGTAAACCAAATACACTTAGAACTCAACGGCAGGGTTTTTACTATCGAAGCTTTCGTTTTATCAATCATATAACTTTGAATAAAACTCGGATATACTGTTGTTAAAACAACCGCACTGATTGCATAAACAGCAATACATAACTGTCCCATTCCCGTTCCATCAGCAGCTATTGACGCTAAGATAAAAACTCCCCAAAAAACAATTAATGAAACTTTAGCTGGAAAAAGATTATTTTTAACAACATTTCTAAACAGGGTTTGATTAACCCATGATGTCCTTGAGCTCATCATACTTTCCTCCCAGCGTAAATAAGAAAATTTCTTCTAATGACAATGATAATGTTTCATTTATGATTGGATGATATTTTGATACTATCATATCAATACTTTCAAGATTTCCTTCAACAATCAAAGTATGAACCCGTCCCATCATCTGATGCGCTAAAATATTCAGTTCTTTTTCTAAAGCATACATATCATCGCCCGATTCTAAGACAATCTGTAATTTATGATAACCTTCTTTTAAATGATCAAGCGCTTCTTCAAAAATAATTTTCCCATCACTGATCAAAGCAATATGATCACACATACTGTCTAGTTCATTTAAATGATGGCTAGAGATAAAGATCGTCATTTGCCGTTCACTTACATCCTGAATCAAGATATCCCAAATTATTTTCCGAATATGCGGATCTAAACCATCAAAAGGTTCATCCATAATTAAATATTCCGGCATGATCGAAAGAGCAAAAATAAACATTACCTGCTTTTTCATTCCTTTAGAAAATTTATTAAAATTTTCTAAGCTGTCATGCTTAAATAACCGCATTAATTTAATATATCGTTCCTCATTAAAAGTCGGATAGATTCCCTGATAAAGTTCTTTAAGATTTTTAATATTATGACCAAATACATCAAAAAATTCATCAGGAATATATACTAACTTTGCTTTTGCTTCACTATTTTCATAAACTCGCATTCCTTCTAATTCAACAAAACCGTAATCGCCTTGATATGCCCCAACAAGATGACGGATCAATGTTGTTTTACCAGCACCATTTTCACCAATAATGCCATAAATTGAGCCTTTAGGTATATTTAAATTAATGTTGTCCAAAATTAATTTGTTATCTATTTTTTTTGAAAGTTCTTTTACTATTAACATTATTTATCCTCCCATTTTTGTTCCAATAACTGACACAATTGTTCAAAAGTCATTCCCACATATTTACTTTTAGCCACTATTTCATGTGTTAATTCATCGATCTGTTTTAAAAATAACTTCGTTTGAACATTTTGTTTTGAGCTGACAAAACTTCCTTTACCCGGTAAAGAATATATAAAACCCTGTTCTTCTAAAAGGCGATAAGCTTTAACAACTGTATTTGGATTAATATGAATCGATGAAGATAATTCCCGTACTGAAGGTAATTTATCATCTGTCTGCATCAATCCTGTGGTTATATATTCTAGCAGCTGTTTATATATTTGTTCATAAATCGGTGTTGCACTATTACTATCTATTTTCATGCTGACTCCTTTCTAAACTTATCCTCGCACTAATAGTATAACAGACTTTTAACTGTATTACAACAAGCAATACAGTTGATAGTTAGATATAAATATTTCATTAATAATACTTAAATAGTTTGCAATTTTTATTATTTTAAGTAAAATATGTTTTAGAGATAGGAGGTTTTTTATGAGTAAAGTTGCAATTATCACTGATAGTAATTCTGGAATAAGACAAGATGAGGGTAAAAAGTTAGGCATTAATGTATTGCCAATGCCCTTTACTATTGATGGCCAGACCTTCTATGAAGATATTAATTTAACACATAGTGAATTTTTTGATAAACTAACAAACGGTGCTGAAGTTTTTACAAGCCAGCCTTTAGTTGGTGATGTCGGTAAACTATGGGATGAGGTATTAAAAAATTATGATGAGATAGTATATATTCCAATGTCGAGTGGTTTAAGTGGATCTTGTCAAACGGCGTTGATGTTAGCAAACGAGTATGATGGAAGAGTTCAAGTCGTTGATTCTCAAAGGATCTCAGTTACTCAAAAGTGGGATGTGTTTGATGCCATCGAATTAGCTAAACAAGGGAAATCAGCTAAAGAAATCAAAGAAATTCTTGAAATAAATAAATTAAACGCTTCTATCTATATTACAGTCAACACATTAGAATATCTTCGTAAAGGTGGAAGAATTACCCCTGCAGTTGCAATTCTTGGCGGAATGATGAAAATCAAACCGATTTTACAGATTCAGGGTGAAAAGCTTGATACTTTCAGTAAATCAAGAACAATGTCAAAAGCAACAAAAATAATGATCGAAGCGATAAAAAAAGATATTGATGAACGCATCGATCCTGAACAAAAAGGGAAAAATGTACATGTCTGTGTAGCTTATACATATGACAAGCAGCCAGCATTAGAATTAAAAAAAGAATTAGAGGAAATTTATCCTGATTCTAATATAATCTGTGACCCATTATCATTAAGTGTTTCATGTCATATTGGACCACATGCATTAGCAGTTGCGGCATGTAAAAAAATTATCTAGGCAAGAAACGAAGTTTCTTGCCTTTTTATATGTTATAATAATTATAAAAAGAAGATAAAATATAAACAAGGAGGAAATTATGCAAGAAAAGCCACATACAAATAATAGAAAAACTGGCAGAACTAATCAAAAAAATTATAATAAACCTAAAACTATTAGAAAAACGACTAATAAAAATCGTAATAGCATCGATACTAAAGTATTTGCTTTAGGCGGACTTAATGAAATCGGTAAAAACATGTACTGTATCGAACATGATAATGAATTATTTATTATCGATGCAGGAGTTAAATTTGCTGAAGAAGGCTTACCAGGAATCGATTATGTAATTCCGGATTATTCATATTTAAAGCGCAATGAAAAAAAGATTCGCGGTTTAATGATCACTCATGGTCATGAAGATCATATCGGTGGAATCCCATTTTTATTACAGATCGTTAAAATCCCTTTTATTTATGCTACTCCGTTAGCTAGTGCGATGATCAAAAGAAAATTAGATGAAAAAAGACTAACTAATGTAACTAAGATCATCCAAATCAATGATGAATACCAAATCAAATCTAAGTATTTTAATATCGGATTTTTTAAGACCAATCATTCTATCCCTGAATCATTAGGAATCATCGTCAATAGCCCTAATGGTAGAATTGTTGAAACTGGTGACTTTAAATTTGATTTATCTCCAGTGGGAGATGCTGCTGACTATCAAAAAATGTCTTTCTTAGGTGAAACTGGTGTCACTTTATTAATGAGTGACTCAACAAATTCTGAAGTTCCTACTTTTTCTATCAGTGAAAAGAAAGTCGCTAACAGCGTCCAGGAAGAATTTAGAAAAACTGAAGGTCGCTTGATCGTTGCCACATTTGCTTCTAACGTTCATCGTGTCCAGCAAATCGTTGAAGCAGCAGTTAAATTTAATCGAAAAATTCTTGTTTATGGTCGTTCAATGGAAAATAATATCCAAGTTTCTAGAGCCATGGGATATATTAAATGCCCTGATAAATTTTTCATCAAAAATGATCAGGCTAAAAAATTACCTGACAATGAAATATTGATTTTATGTACTGGTTCTCAAGGTGAAGCTTTAGCCGCTTTAAGCAGAATCGCTAATGGAACTCATAAATATGTAAAGATCAAACCTGGTGATACAGTTGTATTTTCGTCAAATCCAATTCCTGGAAATGCTTATAGTGTCAATGTCGTTGTAAATAAATTATTTAGAGCTGGAGCCAAAGTTTTAACAAATACCGCTTTCAATAATCTACATACTTCTGGACACGCATCCCAAGAAGAGCAAAAATTAATGATGCTACTTACTAAACCAAAGTATTTTTTCCCAGTTCATGGTGAATATCGGATGTTAAAAATCCATGCTGCCTTATCTCAAGAAGTTGGTGTGCCAGCAGAAAATTCATTCGTTCTTTCTAACGGTGATACAATCCTACTAAATAACGGCGAAGCACGTTTAGGACCACGGATCCATGTTGAAGACATTTATGTTGATGGAAATGATATCAGTGGTTTATCTACAGCAGTACTTCGTGATCGTCAAATTCTTTCAGAAGATGGAATGGTTTCGATCTTGATCAGTATGGATTCTAGAGCCGGAAAATTATTGACACATCCAGTAATTATTTCTCGAGGATTTGTTTATATGAAAGACAGTTTTCATATGATTCGTGAAGCAGAACGCTTAGTTGAAAGTTCTTTATCTAAGTTATTACAAGGAAAAACTACTTTTGGAGAAATAAAGAATACGACACGGGATATCTTATCTTCATATTTTTATCGTAAAACAAAGCGTAATCCGATGATCATTCCGGTTATCATGAATAAAAAACCATGAGAAAAAAAATAAGAACAATTAAATTTCTTTTATTAGTAATTATAATTATCGGTGGCGGTTTTGGTTATTATCATAGTCATTACATCGCCCCTGATGATTATACGATCAAAAAAACTACTATTAATAATAGTAGTCTTCCTAATGAATTTGCAAATTTTGAAATTGGATTTATTAGTGATATAAATCTTCAAAATAGTAGTGATATTACTAGATTGGAAAAAATCGTGACATCTTTAAATAATCAGCATGTTGATATGCTTATTTTTGGTGGTGATTTATTTACAGATATCCCATTTGATAATGAAAAAGTAATTGAAGTATTATCAAATATAAAATCAAGTTATGGTAAATTTGCTGTGTTAGGTGAAAAAGATCTCGCTTCACTAAATGATGTTACAAGTATTTTAAATGAAGGTGGATTTGAAGTTCTTCATAATGAATATCGTCCCATTTATTTCAATAATGCGACAATTGGGTTATTCGGTCTAGAAAGCAGTGGCGATATTTCCGGTTTGATCAACGAAAACAATCAAGATATTTATAAACTTGTAGCTGTTCATGAACCAGATTATTTTGATACTACAGCTAAAAGTAATATTGCATTGCAATTATCTGGTCATACGATGGGCGGTTATATTTATTTACCTGGGATTGGTGGTTTATTTAAAAAGAGTAATGGTCAAAATTATGTTCATGGCTACTATACTAAAAACAAAAGCCAATTGGTTATTTCTAATGGTTTAGGTATGGAAAATGGTTATGAATATCGATTGTTTTGCCCTAACCAAATTAATATAATTACACTAAAAAAGTAATCTGATGAGACAATGGTATTAAGTTAAGAGAAAATGAAAAATCATTGAATTAAGATAAGATGGTTGTTAAAGTAAAAACAGCCATCTTTTCTGTTATTCATAAATAAAAATATAAAAATATGGATTTTAGATATACTTAAAAAGAACTAGCATCTAGCTCAAAAAATTTTATTGTTATTCTAAAATAACGTGTTATAATAATTCATGTCAGGACGTTCTATAATTTAACGGTTGACATGATTTGGGTTTTATAGCACGTTCATATGATCTTTCTGGTCTTTGCGGGACCAGAAATTTTTTTATTCTTGAGATAAGATTCTTCTCTTTTAATAGAT
>NZ_JMLH01000028.1 GCF_000686665.1 Thomasclavelia saccharogumia DSM 17460
GATAATCTCTGAAGTGGTCTTCGTTAATATCAAAAAGATTGTCATAATTAATGAAATCAAGAAAACGAGCGATACCGTCCATATAATTGATAATAGTTTTATCGGCAAGGTTTTTTAAATCGAGAGCGATCCTAACATCATTAAGGATAGGAAATTGTTTGATTTTGTCATTTATAGATTTAGTATTCATAATTAATCAGTCCTTTCTGTTATAAAATGACAACTAAATTATAAATAAAAAAAGCCATCATAAGAAAGATGGCAAACAAAAAAATATAGAAAACATAAAGAAAGAATTGAGCTAACGCGTAGCGTTTTAGTACAATATAACTGTACTCAATTTTCCATACCATTTTGCAGAATTTACAGCATTCGTGGTTTTTATTGTTAAATATCCCCATAAAATCATTAAACATTCTTTAATTATTAATAAAATTAAAAGTCCCCACATCCATTGAAAACGTGTTGTTAAACAACATATTAGAGCTAATTGTGTTAATTTATCAGCAATTGGATCTAATACTTTTCCAAGATCAGATACCATATTGATTTTTCTTGCAATCTTTCCATCAATAATATCAGTAATTCCCGAAAGAGCTACGATTATAGCAGCTGCTGTATAATCACAAGAACAACAATATAACCAAATAATTATTGGTATAAGTATGATTCGAAATAAACTGATCATATTTGGAATTGTTAAAATATTTTCTTTTTGAAATCTTTTATCTTTCATAGTTACCTCTGTTATCCTCAAAAAAAATAATCTCATTTAAAACCGCTCTTCCAGCAATAAAATAATCAATTTTTATTTTTCTTTGCAAAATCCAGGTATCTACAGCAAATCACCCAGAAATACTTAAAAACTCCATAAAAACAAGATTAAAAATACTATTTATAGTTCAAAATATATACTATTCTAAAAATTATCAGGCCTTCTCTTTTAGATAAATTTCACTCTTAATTCTTTATATAAAAGAAGATCGTATAAACCTAACCTCAATCTAAACATTTCCATCGCTACCAAAACATCTTTAGCCATCTGCGCCATTACAGTCGCCATTTCTTTATCAATATTTTGTATTTCTGATAAAAATCATTATTTATTGCAATATAGGAAGTAACATTTATACTTCCTGTTAAAACTCCAATATCTATAACGCCAATTTTCAATATCATTTACTCCTCTTTTTCTTTCAATTCCTTAGTCATATCTTTTTTCACATTTAAAAACATAGCTAAACTTATAACAAAAGGAAAAAAATAATCTGCAATACGATATAATACCAAAGCTGATGAAGCATTGATACGTCCAATAAAAGGTGTAAACAACATAATAAAAGAAGCTTCAGTAGGACCAACACCAATAACATTTGGTAAAATACCAATCAATAAAAGCATCAGTGATGCAAGAATTCGTGTTTTTTCATAAGATAAATCTGTGATTCCAAGCATCATCATACATACATATGGAATAGAAAAATTCCAACTTAATTTCAATAAATTCACTATTGTTACATTGATGCAGCATATCCGATTCCTAAGAATTTTTTTTGACACATCATATAAAGCTTCTAAATAACTCGTCCAAGTATGTTTTCGTTGATTCCATTTATCACTATTAGGTAACATTTGCATAAACATCAAAAACAATTGTTGAATCCTTTTCCAAGTACATAACAATAACATCCCAATGATAAAAATTGCATATACAATAAATCCTAAATAGATATATTTCATAAGCTCAGGAATCGTTTCTTTTAACCATTGATTATGAAAAACAAATGCCAAAAATGAATAAATAAACACTGATATTTTATGAAATACACATTCCAAAAGCAGCGTTCCAATTCCTGTTCCTAAATCTATACCTTGTCGATAAAGAAAATAACTTTGTATTGGAATTGTCCCAGTAGTAGAAGTTGAAACATTAGCAAAAATACCAAGGAGTATCACTTTTAATGCCTGAATGAATTTCAAATTAGGAAACTGAAATATAATCATTATATAATAAGAAAAAGCATCTAATAATATATACCCTATTGACATTACCATAATGAAAAGCAATTCAAAAACTGATATTTTACTTACATATTTTATAATCCCTCGATAATCTTTATGAAATACAAAATATATTAAAACCAATAAAAAGATAATCAAAAGTATTTTTAATAAAAATTTTTTTCATGTTTGTTTATCCATGATTACTCACCTCTGCTATCTTCTGTATAAGACTCTCTTGCTATCTTCTGTATAAGACTCTCTTGCTTGTAGAAACTTAAGTTTTATGATAAAATTATTTAAATTACTGGAAAGGAATAAAAATATGAATCGTACTGAAATAGCTATTATTAATTCTTTTTGGCAACTATTAGAAGAAAAACCATATAATAAAATTACAGTCAAAAATATTGTTGACCTCTGTCAAATAAATCGAAATACATTTTATTATCATTTTCAAAGTATCCCTGAACTGCTAGAACGTGTTCTTAAACAAGAAGCAGATGATATCATTAAAAATCATAATCAATTTGAATCAGTAGTTGATTGCTTGACTCCTGTTATTCAAAGCTGTCTTTCAAGAAGAAAAGCATTTCTTAACATATATCATTCCGTAGAACGTGATATTTTCTTAAATAGTTTAGATCGACTGACTTTGTATTTTGTTGAAAAATATATAAATGTACTCACTGAAGATCTACCCATTCAACCTCATGATAAAAGTTTACTTATCCGATTTTATAAGAGTGCATTAGTTGGCATTTTTTTAGATTGGTTAGATAAAAATATGAGTTATGATTTTGTTGAAGCTTTTTCTCGTATTTCTAATTTATTTGCTGGATCAAGTGATAGAGCTTTAATTAGATCAACCATTAAAAAATAATTTTTTTACTTATTCCCATTCCAAAACTCTTAAACCAATTCTAAATTTCAATTGATCATAATGAATTTTTTCATCAAAAAATATACTTTGAACCATTTATAACCATTCTGATAATTTTTTATCATCAAGAATACTACTGTACTACTTTGATGATATTCCTCTGTTTTTTCATTTGTTCAATTTCTCTTTTTTTCCAGTTCTTAGTTTCACTTAGCTTTGCAAACATATCCAAACGTCCTCCATCTATCACCAATAAAGGTTTAATATATAAGATAGATTCCATTGCAGCATTGGCAGGAATAACTCGTCATTTTTTTTCAAATAATCTAATGTTTCTACTTCTACATAAATGATAAGCTATTTTTTTATATTTCTTTGATTTCTTTTGCTCCATTTTAAAAATTTCCTCTATCAGTTACACTTGCAATTCTTATTTTTCTCATCATTTCTTCGATAAAACTATAGCAATTGCAGTCAATAAAACCACAATTGCTATATTGACATGTTATTTTTTATTTTGGCTTTCTTTCCATAATTTATCTGCCACAGGTTTCCAATGAGCTGCATATTTATCACATTTCGCACATAAATGTTCTACATCCTCTGGAGATTGTAAATCTGTCGAATGGGCTTTAGTTTTTGCAACCATTGCTCTTAACTTTTCTGGATTTTCAAGCATAGGACAAGGTCTCAGCATATTTTCATTGAAGGGCTGATTGTCATGGTAAGCCATCATCATTGGTGATTGTAGTGCTTCTAATAAAGTCTTTTCCCGAATATTAGAATCAGAATAATGAATAAATACACATGGATCAACATCACCATGAGCATTAATATGTAAATAACGTCTTCCTCCGGCAATACATCCTCCAACATATTCTGCATCATTTTGAAAATCCATCGCAAACAATGGTTTTGTTGCACGATAGTGACGAATACGTTGATATGTTTCAGTTCTTTGTTCAGAAGTTGGCATTAAATCAGGTGAAGCATCATTTCCTACTGGCATATAATGGAAATACCAAATAAAATAAGCACCTAAATCAATCAACTTATCGAAAAATTCTTCAGAAGTAATAGAATCAAAATTAGCACTTGTGTAACAAGAAGATATACCATAAATCAATTTCTTACGGTGAAGTAATTCAATAGCTTCAATCACTTTATTGTATACGCCCTCGCCACGTCGACCATCTGTAGCTGTCTCAAATCCTTCAAGTGAAATAGCTGGAACAAAATTACCAACACGTAACATTTCATTTGCAAATTCTTCATCAATCAATGTTGCATTTGTAAAACATAAAAAGATGCAGTCATTATGTTTTTCGCAAATCTTAATTAAATCTTTTTTTCTTACAAGTGGTTCCCCACCTGTATAAATATACATATAAATTCCTAACTGTTTACCTTGTTGAATAATACTGTCTATTTCATCAATTGATAAATTCAATTTATTTCCATACTCGGCAGCCCAGCAACCTGTACAGTGTAAATTACAAGCTGATGTAGGATCTAATAAAATTGTCCAGGGAATATTACAGCCATATTTTTTACGAAGTTCTTCTTGCTTCGACCATCCTGAAAGAGCTGAATTAACAAAAAAGTTGACAGCTGCTGTTTTCATTACATGTGGATCAACATCATATATAATACGTCTAATAAAACTATAATATGGATGGTTGGGATCAGTTATTGCTTCTCTTATCATAGCCCGTTGTGATTCAAATCCATTACCTGCAAATTTATCAGCCCAATCCATGATCTTGAGTAAGTTTTTTTCAGGATCTTTATATAAATAGTTAAACGCTTGTTCTAAACCAAATTTTTTTATTGTTGTGGATACATTCATAACATTAACCTCCTTATATCCATTTCCTAATCATTTCCCTTATCGTTTAATTGTACATCTTTTTTTACTGTATAATGTATAACACATTGATTCATAAGTCCCTCACATAATAAAGTACATCCTGTGATAATACGGGATACCATTTCATTTTTGAAGGGTTCTACTATAACTAAAATACCAAATACTCCCGTTAGAATAGAAATTCCTAAAATATACTTCCATGTTTCTAATCCAAACTCCTTTGCATCACGAGATGTCTGTATTTTAAGAAAACTATCTAAAAGTACTAAGGCCCCTAGTGCCATTGATAAATAATTAATAATTTGTTCGTTTCTTACTAAGACGATGATACCTAAAGCAATAAGAAACATGCCGCATCCTAAATCATATTGAAATGCAAGATTATATAAATCATTTGACAAGTATCCAATGACCTTAATAACACCATAAACAATAAAAATAATTCCACCGATATTACATAATATTAATGATGGTATATCAGATATCATCACATAAACTATTCCCGCAATATAGAATACCATTGACATGAGAATATATCCATATCGTGCTATTTGGAGTTTTTTCAATATAATCATCTCCTTTCATTTTGATTATTTTTAAAGCAATGAATCTTGATAAGTTTAATAGAATACTTATTAAATACATGCAGCAGACTTTTTAATAATCATATTTATAAATTAAAAATTATTACGATTCCTATTATCGTTAATATCGCAATTATGATAGGGCTTTTCTTACAAAACTTTACATTATATTCATACTCATTCCCTCCTATCATTTTTCTATTTTCATTTTATTCCTTTTTATTTAAATGAAAATAGACACCTTTCGTGCTAATGCCTAATTTTTATGCACATGCAAGTTAGATGTCTAGGCACTCATCATACAAATGTCTAAAAACAATCCTATTTTGTCTATATTATATTTATTATTTTTAGAATTTGTATCGTGATTTACTGGCAGCAAATAGATTATAGCTGTGATAATTTATTTAAAATACTCATCTTTCCAATATTTGATAATAAAATACAATCAAAGTATTTAAACAATCACAATACTAGTTTTTATACAAAGATATACTAGAAATAAAATTATAAAGATGCTCAAATTATGCATACAAGCCATGATAATAATCAAAATCTTTATCGATAATTCAAAATGATGTTTTAAGTAAAATAATAGAAGAATTGTCAAAAACAATACCAACATCAACAAATCTATGACTCATTGCTTCACTAAGATATTTATTCAAATATTTCACATATCTTCTAATATAGTTTTGTGACCAGGTTGAATAGTCGAAACACTTTGATTGACAGCTCTAAAACCATCCATATGCCAGATTCACTGCAATTTCTTTACATAAATTGATTCCAAAAATAGTATTGATAAAAAGCACTATGGGATCGATACTTGCTCTGCCTCAAAAAAGTTTTTAGCAGCTTTAAGCTTTATAACCTCATGATTAAGCAAAACAAGCTCATCAATAGCACTTAAAATAATAATATGATCACATTTATATTTACTGTCATTACTATTTCTATTATCTTCAAATACGTGTACCCTTATATCATATCTTGATTTTTTACCTTAAATAAAAAAGACTGTTGATAAATAAAAATATTTACCAACAGCCTAAAAATTCTTATTAAATAAAAATCTAACTATTCACTTCTTCAATTACTTCTGTAAAGATTTTTATCATTTCATCAACATCTTTTTCTTCGATGATAAATGGTGGCAGCATTCTGATTACATTACTACCTGCCGTAATTAAAACCAAACCTTTATCCAAAGCTTTTTGAATATATGGCTTGATAGGATGCACAAATTCCAATCCAATCATCAAACCTAACCCACGACGTTCTTTAATACAATCATACTTTTCTACTAGTTCATCCAGCTTAGCAATCAAATACTCACTAATGTCCTGGACATGTTCCAACATTTTTTTCTCTTCAATAATTTTAAAAACAGTTTTACAAGCACATCCGGCCATCGGATTACCACCATAAGTAGAACCATGATCACCAGGTTTTAAAGCCGAACCAACTTTTTCATTGGCAACAAAGGCTCCCATTGGAAAACCAGCTCCGATTCCTTTAGCTAAACAAACAACATCCGGCATGATTCCGTATTGGAAATAAGTCATGATCGTTCCTGTTCTCCCCATACCACATTGAACTTCATCAAGAATCATGACAATGTCATGCTCATCACAAAGATTTCTAATTCCCTGCATGAATTCTTGAGAACAAACATGAATCCCGCCTTCACCTTGAACCGGTTCTAAGATGATTGCTGCTGTCCGTGGTGTAATTAATTTTTTTACTGATTCTAAATCATTGATTTCACCATATTTAACACCTGCAATCAATGGTCCAAAAGCTGTTTGATAGGCTGGTGTCCCCGTTAAGGTAACAGAACCTGTAGAACGGCCATGAAAAGAATGTTTCAAACTAATGATTTCACTATCAGCTTTACCATGTTTTTCATAATAATATTTGCGGGCCAACTTCAAAGCTCCCTCTGTCGCTTCTGTTCCACTATTAGTAAAAAATACTTGATCTAATTTAGTCGCTTTAATTACCGCTTCAGCTGCTTCAATAGCTTCTACACTATTAAAATAATTAGAAATATGCATTAAACGATGCACCTGCTTAGCTAATGCATCAGTATAAGGCTGATAATCATAGCCAAATGAATTAACTCCTATTCCCGAATAAAAATCTAAATATTTTTTTCCATTAACATCATAAAGATAAACACCTTTACCATGATCAAAAGTAACATCAAATCTACCATAAGCTTTCATTAAAGCCTTATTAGCTCTATCATAATAATTCATTTTTAATCCCCCAATTTAATCTTTGACGCTAGACAGTAATATAATTCCACTGCCTGCATCAAGACTTCTTCATTAAAATTAAATGTCTCTGTATGCAAACCACTTGAATACTTAGCCGTTTTAGTTCCGACATAAAAGAAAATTCCCGGAACTTCCCTTTGATAGAAAGCAAAATCTTCAGCCAGCATCAATGGTTCTTTTAATTCTTCATAATTCTTACCAGCCAAAGCAGCAAACTGTCGATACAAATCATAATCATTTAAAACCGGTGGATACATCGGTGGACAGCTAAATTCAATTTTACAGCCATAACTTTCTTCCATTCCATGATTGATAGCCTGCATCGTATCTACGATCTTCTTAAATACCGCTTCACTATAGGTTCTAACAGTCCCTTTAAATGTTGTTTTATCAGCGACAATATTTCTTACTGTTCCGCCATTGATTTCACCAATATTGATGACGCAGCTTTCAACTGGTGAAATAACTCGAGAAATAATATTTTGATACTGACAAATAATTGAACTAGCGATCACAATTGCATCTACTCCTAAATGATATAATCCCGCATGAGCGCTTTTACCAATAACCGTAACATCAAGTTCACCATTTTGAGCCATTAAAGGTCCTGGACGACAAGCAATTTTACCTTCATCGATCGTCGGCATTAAATGGAGTCCAAAAATAGCTTTTACCTGATATTTATCTAATATTCCTTCTTTAACTAGCAGCTTAGCCCCTCCAGGAGCTTCTTCAGCTGGCTGAAAAATTAATAAGATATTATGATTAAAAGAACTAGGCTGATCTTTTAACTTTTTAGCCAGTCCTAAAAGGGCCGCCATATGTCCATCATGACCACAGGCATGCATATAACCCTCATGTTTAGAAGCAAAACAACAATTTGTTTGTTCTTTTATTTTTAAAGCATCAATATCACTACGGAAAGCTAGAGTCTGATCATAACCGTTATCAATATATACTAAAACACCTGTTTCTAATATTGAAATTGGCTGATAACCCATTTTGATCAGTTCCGTTTTAAGATAATTAGAAGTTTTATACTCTTGTAAACCCAGCTCAGGGATCTGATGTAATTCCTGACGCCATTTTTTTATTTGCTCTAAAGCGTCCATATCTATCTCCTAAAGTTTTCTTAAATCATCCATTAATTGAGTTTTGCCCTCAGTTTTTTCATCTTTTTTCTCTTTAATGATTCTAGCCGGATTCCCTACCACAACAGCACCAGCAGGAACATCTTCAGTGACGATCGATCCCGCTCCAACAACAGCACCTTTACCAATATGAACTCCTTCAATAACTACGGCATTAGCTCCAATCAAAACATCATCTTCTAAAATTACTGGAGTTGCACTAGGTGGTTCAATAACTCCAGCTAAAACTGCTCCTGCCCCAACGTGACAATGCTTTCCAACTTCAACACGGCCACCAAGAACAGCACCCATATCGATCATTGTTCCTTCACCAATTTTAACACCGATATTAATTACTGCCCCCATCATAATAACAGCATTATCACCAATTGTTACGTGTTCTCTAATAAAAGCCCCTGGTTCAATACGAGCATTAATATTTGTCATATCTAATAGTGGAATTGCACTATTACGACGATCTTGTTCTAAATATGAATCTGTGATCATTTCTTTATTTGCTTCCATATAAGCTTTAATAGCATCTAAATCACCAATACAGACTTTACTTTCATTACCACCAAACATTTTAAACTCTGTCGCTTCGGGTAAATTTTTACCTTTCAAATACACTTTTACTGGTGTTTGCTTTTTAGCATCGCCAATAAATTTAATAATTTCTTCTGCACTATTTAACATATTTTCTCTCCTTTTCTATATTTCAATTGTTCCTTCAAATACATTAACAGCTGGTCCTGACATCATGATCGTACCATTAATATATTCAATTTCTAAACAACCGCCTAATAATTCAACTGTAACTTTATCTTTAGTATAGTTATTCAAATAACTAGCATACATCACAGCACAAGCTCCTGTACCACAGGCCATGGTTTCACCAGAACCACGTTCCCAAACACGCATTTTTACATAATGATCATTAACCACTTTCACAAATTCCGTATTAACACTTTCAGGAAATAATTCATGATGTTCAAAAACAGGACCGATTTTCTCTAAATCCAAAGTCTCTAAATCATCTACAAATGTTACTGTATGCGGATTCCCCATGGAAATCGTTGTTAAAGGATAATCATGATCACCGATCGTTACTACCTCATTGATCATCGTTTCACTATCATAAGTACATGGAACATCTTTACATGTCAATATTGGTTTACCCATATCAACTTTGGCACCCACACATTTATCATCTTTAAACAACAATTCTACTACTCTTAGTCCTGATTTAGTTTCCACTTTCAATACACGTTTATCACTTAATTGATGATCATAAATAAATTTCGCAAAACAGCGGATACCATTACCACACATCATTGCTTCACTGCCATCAAGATTAAACATTCTCATTTTAAAATCATATTTATCCGATGGCAAAATCACGATCATACCATCACTGCCAATTCCAAAATGGCGATCACTGATCTTCATGATAAATTCTTTGTCCATGGGAATTTCCTGGTTTATCCCATCAAAATATATGTAATCATTACCAAGGCCTTCCATTTTTGTAAAATGTAACTGCATAATTCCCCTCCTTTTCATGTATTTACAAGATTTTATCAAAACAATGACTTTTTTTCAATTCTTAGATAACATTTTAGTTAAATAAAATATGGGGAATTATTAATCCCCATATCAAAATCATTTATTTACCACAAATCATTAAAACTATAAACAACTCATCAACTATCCTAATAAGCACCAATAATCTTTTTATTTCCTTTTATATAATCAGATTTTAAAATAAAGCCATGTTTCATTTCATCATCTTCTAAATATGCTATATAATAATAATTCTTCGCATCTCCAAATATGACTACATTTTCGATTTTATTCATGCTTATTTTTTTAGATTCTGCTGTTTTTAGATCCAGTGCATAATATTGATCAGTTCCTTCTTCTTGATATATCCATTCATCTTCACTTAAAATTAGATATTCTTTTGTTGTTGCTATGATTTCAGTTTTATAATCTGGTAAAGTATATTTTGAAATTGTATAGATTTTTTCACTATTAAAATCATCTGCTATTAAATTTTGAGCTTCTAGTGCTAAGAAGACATCTTCATTTAGTTGTCCTTTAATAATATATTTATCCTTCAAAACAGCTATTAATTCTCTTGTTTTTAGATCATATACATAGTTTTCGTTATTTTCATTAACATCTTTAAAATTTGTTCCATCAAAATAGTTGTCAAAATAAGTATAATTTAAATAAATCTTATTTTCATCAGCAGCAATAATTTTTAAGGAATTATTAAAATTATTTTTAGACTCCGTTAATTTTTCCTCTTTACCACTTTTTAAATCAATCGCTAAAAGATAACAATTATGTTTTGGTTCTTTAACTATTGCGCCACTTTCCGATTCGCTAAAAACAACTTCATCAATTGCAAAATAAGCTATCTCTTTAATCACTGCAAATGATAAGATCATAGTACTATTTATTTTAACGATTTCTTTTTGATTACTTCGATCTAAATTTGATTCAATCAACGAATATCTTTTTTCTATATCATCATTTTTAATAATCACATATAATTTATTATTACAAACAAAACCAGTACCTGAGCCAATATAAGCTTCTGAATCTTCTTTTAATTCTGTTTCCATTTTACAATTAGCTCTACTGCATACAAGAACATCTTTTTTACTTTCATAATCAAAAAAATATAAATATCCACTATTATTAGTATGATAAAAGCCATCATCCGTTGAAAATTCTAATGCTCCAAACTGTTCATATACTTGCACATTATCATCATTTGAATTTTCCGTATTTGTACTACAGCCACTTATAAAGAAAACAAATAAAAGTATTATAATCGTAATTTTTTTAACTGAATCAAACATTTTATTTCCCTTCCTTTAACCATTTTTGATATTGGCGATTGGCTTCATCAACTATTTTTTGCATTCCAGCATCATCAAGCTCTTCATTTAAACCTTTTAAAAAAGTATCTAAATCATATATTTTATTTGTCCATTCACTATCTGTCAAAGTATTAAAGTATGCTGATAGTATATCATTTGTTGTTGCAATTTCCGCAATTACAGGATCAGCATCAAACCTAAAACCCTTAGGAAAATTATCGCCATATGTTGAATAAAACCAATTTGAGTAAGCAACTTTATCATCTTCTTCATAAATAGAAGAATAAGTAATTTTTGGATTTGTATACTGATATCCTGATATTCGTAAACCAAGACTTGATGTAGTTACTGTAATACGATTATTTTCATCAAGTTCATAATCCTGTCCTTCAGTTCCATATTGAATTAAATTAGCTATATCTTTATCTGTAAATAATTTTAAAAGAAAATCTTTTGCATTTTCAACATTTTCTGACCAAGATGCAATTGCTGTTTTATTATCGCCCCAATATAATTCCATATCTGGTATAGATCCATCTGGCACTACGATATAATCTTTTGATGATTCTGATAAATATGTAAATTTATCATATCTGCTGATACTTTTTTCAGGTAACTTAACAAATGGGACAACACTCTCATCATCGTCTAAATTTATTAGATCCTGCTGTTTTAAAGAAAGCCACTGATTCAATACATCTTTATACTCTTTTGATTTACTTAATGAAATAAATCCTTCATCTTTTTTCCATGCTAAATTATTTGTTGGAGGAACTGTCCATAGTCCTGTCTTTCCAACACTAAAGCCCATCTCTTTAACAGGTTTTTCGTTAGTTTCTTTTTTTACTTTATTCAATAAATCGATATTATCAAATAAATTACTTTCAATATTTTCGGGATTTATTCCATATTCATCTAAGATCTCTTTTTGATACATAATGCCAAATGTAGAAGGAACATTACTTGAGATTCCATATAATTTGTTATCTATTTTTGATAATTCAAAATCATAATCAGTTAAAAATTTTTCTAAAACCTTCCCATTTTCCTCTTTCCAGTCATCTAAATCCATAAGTAATTCATTGTCAACCGCACATTTATATGTATTATTCCATTCTGTTAATTTATCTCCTTCTACTTTTGGAAGTATTGTTATAACATCTGTTTGTTGTCTACTTTTTTTAAGTTCTGTTAACTCCACAATCTGATTATTCTCTCCATTATTACTAAAAGGAATAATTTTTACTTGATACTGCACCCCTTTTTCTTTTAATAATTCATTAAGGGGCTTTTCCCAAATTTCAATCATTTCAGCTGTCATCTCTTTATAATTACCAATAGCAGCAATTCTCCAAACAACAGTTTTAGTATCAATATTTGTCTTTTTTGTACATCCCATTATTTGAAAACATAATACAAAACTTAAAAATATTAATATTTTCTTCATTCTATTTCTCTTTGTCATAATCGTATTTCCCTTTTTCAAATTATTTTTAAAAACTTAATTAATATTAAAGAGCTGACTTTTGATCAGCCCTTTATATTTCAAATCAAGCTAAACAACTCAATAACTATACCTATTGAACAAGCAATATATATCATGGCTATTAACGCATAAACTATCTTTTTAGTTTTAGAAAAATTATCTTTTATATACCACATATGTACTAGTCTTTCTATAAAAAACAGTAAACTGAAACAAATAAATATTATTCTATTTCTTTCTAGGAAGAAAAAGGGGATCAATACAATATAAACAAATGCTATTTTTGAAAAAAACTATCAAACTTTAAAAAATTTTCTCTATTCATAATTTTCTCCTTTTCTGTCTATCTTCATTGATTAGACACATTCATTTCAATTTATGATATGACCAAGTAATTCATTATTCATGTTTCCCTCGGTTAATAACAAATCTTATTTTCACCCTCACTTCGCAAAAAATTCTTTTAATTCACTAGATAATTCTTCTCAATTCAATAAATGTCAACTTCATCATCATTTTATTATTGTCATATTAACTTTAATATTATATAAAAACATTTTTCTTCCTTAACTAAAGGATTTATTTTTAAGCATGATAAACGATCTGTCATTAAAAAAATACATATCTATTTACTATTTGTCACGTTTTGTTTGCTTGAATAAACCAGCAATTATTACCACCACCAATATCCCTTTTTTAATTTCAAATTATTTTCTTTTTTACTATCACTCATTCCCGTTGTCCCAAAATATAATAACTACACATTACTTACAATAATAAGTAAAAAACATAACAAAAAGAAATTTTTTTGATGCCTCAAATTCATATTTGATTACTTTCTTATCATTTCTTTAATTTATTTTCCCTCCTTACCTATCTGATGAAATTAAAACTATTTAACGTTACCATAACTTATTTACATAATAAACAGAAGCATCATTTCTTTTAGCTGCTTTTCTTACCTTTACTATAACATAATAAATAATGATATTGTTCATTTCCCCATTTAATGGTTTGATATCCAATCGAACGGTCGTAATTTTTAAAAATTATCTTATTAATATGATTTATATTGATTTAAAAATAACTGATAAAATGCTTAAAATAAAAACTAATTAGATATCTAGCATAATATTTGATACTAAATGAGAAACAATTAAAAATTTTATTTTATTAATCATAGTATGACTACTAATAAAAGCGGATCATATTCATTTTTTCATCTTTTAAATGACTTATATAATGATTTCTTGCGTTTTATGATCTAGATATATCCACTTTTCATTATTAAAAATTAATTATTTATTTTGGTACATAACTGTGAAAAATTTTTCACTATTTGCTTCTTTTTCATTTATATACTTTGTTTCAACTGTCAATAATGTATCTCTCACAAGTTGTCCTTTCACAATATCTCTATCATCTAATATTGATGTGATTTTTTAGAATTAAATATCATACCCATAATTTTCATTAACATCTTTAAAATTTGTTTACTCAAAATAAATATAATTTAAATAAATCCTATTTTCATCAGCTGCAATAATCTTTTATCACTAATTGATAAAAGATAATCTCAGTAAAAAAAGCTGTAAACAAATCGTTACAGCTCATAAGATTCTAAATACTTTTCACACTTTTAAATTAAATTTTAATTTTATTTTTGATTTTAATAACTATTCTTTTTATTAAAGAGTAATTTAAAATTATAATTATTCCAATCATTAAAATAAAAGCAAGCCAGTTATTGATAGCATTATTTTCATATAAATAACGTATAAGGATAATGAAAATAAAGGAGAATACTAGCAATAATATATTTAAAATATTATTTTTTTTCATTTACACAACCTCCTTTACATCTTTAATAATATTATAATGGCACTACTTTATATTCCCAATATCCAGTATTACAAGGTCCTGAATGTCTTGGCTCACACCCTGGAATATAACCCTGAATAAATCTACCAGTCAGCTCATAACGTGCCTTTGGTTTTGCTGATGTTCCTAACATTTTTAAAACAACTCTACTTTGCAACAACATTAATAGGGGTGTTAGTAATGATCAATGAACATCTAGTGAGTAAACAGCTAATACTTGAGATATGTGTTTTAACATAATTTCTATCTTTTCTATCTAACTTCATTAATTAGCTCATAATGCTTTTTGATACTTCAAATTCATATTTGATTACTTTCTTATCATTTCTTTAATTTATTTTCCCTCCTTACCTATCTGATGAAATTAAAACTATTTAACGTTACCATAACTTATTCATATAATAAACAGAAGCATCATTTCTTTTAGCTGCTTTTCTTACTTTACTATAACATAATAAATAAAGATATTGTTCATTTCCCCATTTAATGGTTTGATATCCAATCGAACGGTCATAACTTTTAAAAATCATCTTATTAATATGATTTATATTGATTTAAAAATAACTGGTGAAATGCTTGAAATAAAAACTGATTAGATATTTATCATAATATTTGATACTAAATGAGAGACAATTAAAAATTTTATTTTAATTCTGCTTCCATTTTATAATTAGCTTTACTGCATACAACTTTCATAATCAAAAAAATATAAATAACCACTATTCTTTGTATGATAAAAGCCATCTTTCATTGAAAATTCTAATGTTCCAAACTGTTCATATATATTTGTACTACAGCCACCTATAAAAACAATGCTCAAGACCATAAAAATGATGATTTTTTTAATTTATGCTACATCTTATTCAGCTTCTTTTAACCACTCCTGGTATTGGTGATTGGCTTCATCAACTATCTTTTGCATTCCGGCTTTATCTAATTCTCTATTCATATCTTTTAAGAATATATCTAGATCTTTTATTTCTAATTTAGCTATTTTATTCATCCATTCACTTTCTTGAAATTCATCAATGAAATCTCCTGTCATTATTTTATTAGTAGCATTAATTTCATTTAAAACTGGAATTGGATCAAATCTGAAGCCTTTAGGAAAATTATCACCATATGTTGAATAAAACCAGTTAGAGTAACTGACTTTATCATCTTCTTCAAAATCTGAAGAATAAGTGATTTTAGGGTTTGTAAACTGATATCCAAATATAGCTAATCCACTGTTTTTAGTAGTTACAGTAATATGATTGTCTTCATCAAGGGTGTAATCCTGATCCTTAATACCATATTGAATAAGATTTGCAATATCCTTATCTGTAAATAATTTCAAAAGAAAATCTTCGGCATTTTCAACATTTTCTGACCAAGATGCAATTGACGTTTTATTATCTCCCCAATACAATTCCATATTTGGTGTAGATTGATTAGGGATAATAACAAAATCATCTTTTGTCTCTGGCATAGAGCGAGAAGCCATATTGACTTCAAATGGATCTCGTTTACTCATTGTGGATGCTGTAACAAAAGGAACAACGCCGTTTTTAGAAAGATCCTGATCAAGCAAACCCTGCTGTTTTAATGACGAATAATTAGCTAATAAATTTTTATACTCCGTTGATCGACTCAAAGAAATAAAACCTTCACCTTTTTTCCATGCCAAATTATTTGTTGGGGGTACGACCCATAAGCCTGTCACACTAGTATCAAATCCTATAAATTGAATTGGAATATTCCCATTATTTTTCTTTGCCTGTATCAACAATTCATTATTATCAAATATATTCCCCTTAATATCTTCTATATTAATTCCGTATTCATCTAACATCTTTTTATTATACATAAAACCATTAGTAGTAGGAACATGACTTGAAATGCCATATAACTTATTATCAATTTTTGAGAGTTCAAAATCATAGGGCACTAATACTTTTTCTAATATTTCTTTATTTTTTTCTTTCCATTCATCTAAATTCATAAGCAGTTTATTATCAACTGTACATTTATATGTATTATTCCAAGGCTCCACTTCCGTATCGTTATAAGATGCAAAGATCATTGATACAAGATCGGTTTGTTTACCATCTTTTTTTAATTCCTTTAATTCATTTATTTTATTATCTGTTTCTTGAGTATTAAAAGTCATGATTTTAACTTGATAAGCTGCTCCCTTTTCCTTTAATAATTCATTAAGAGGTTCCTCCCATGTTTCAATTAATCCATCACCTAAAGAAGCCATACTACCAGGATCTTCAATCCTCCATACGACCGTTTTCTTATCTATATTATCTGTTCTTGTATTATTATTTTGTGTACAAGCTGTTATTTGCAGGCACAATAATAAAGTTAAAATAAATAGTAATCGTTTCCTCATTATTTCATCCTCCCTTTCATTATAATAATTTTATATTAATAACTATCTCTCTTCATCCTCTTTAGAATGAATGTTTCCCTAAATATTTGTATATAACATCTAACCATCTTTTAATTTCTAAAGGACATGAAAAAATAAAAGTTTTCTTGAATCCCCATAAACCACAGGTTATATATTTTTTGATTTTAACACTGCTTTTTAGGGGCAACATACAAAACGTAGAAATCATGAATTTTCCTTTTGATGTACAATTAATATAGTTACATTAGATGGAGGATATGTCTTATAAAATTCTTAAATCTAAAAAATGTCTTTATATGAAATGGCCTGGCGATTTTTCTTGCAATAAATGCCAATGCCATAAATACTGGCTCATTAAACGTGTTAGTAAAACTAAAGTATCTTATGTCTTAGAATGTAAAAAATATCATAAGCTGCATTCTCTACTATCTGATACTATTTTTCAAAGCTACAGGCTCGATCTTTATAAGCTTCTTTTAGATATATTCCTTATTTCAATAAAAACAAGAGAATAAGTGCGATAACTTTAATGTTTCATCTAGATGCTACCTATAAATTTACCTTATTATTAGAAACAAAAAGCAGAATACTTATGTCATTAAGTAATTCACAAAAACTGCTTGAAAGTTCATTTTATGAGGCTATGGTGAAAAAGGATTCAATATTCTCAAAAAACAGATTCAGGTCAAAATGAAAAAATCAACTATAACGAACCTGATTATAGATTGAAATGGTTGAATACCATCATCGGCAATATTAAAACAATATAACAAGTATATATCATGGTATAACAAAACGAGAAATGCCGTTATTTATGAATGAGCAAGAATACCGTTTTAACCATAGATATACAGGCAAACATATGATGGACAAAGTGAAAGAATACATCCAGAGATCATTCCTTACTAGTCATAAACAGATAGTATATATTTTGAATGTATCAACCTGTTGATTATGGATATTCAAGAAAATTTTTAAATTTCACATTAAACAATCATTAATTTAATTAAATGATAAGATAAATTGAAATTTATTATACTTCTCCATATAAAACTTAAAAATAACAATATTCTTTATTATTATATTTTCTTCTATAATTTAGGCTACTACAAATATCACATTCCTAAAACTTTTTACAATAAGACATATCACTTTAATCAACATACTCACTATTTTTACATCTTATATTTTACCATACTGTTAAACTTCAGTTTATAGAATACCTTTTTTGGCTAACAGTTAGTAGTGCAAAACTATCAGAATAATCTTTCACCATCTAGTTTTATATCATATATATCAAATCATCAAAGGGCTGTTTATTTTTTATAACAGCTCTCGTATATTGCATTTCTGACAAAATTTAATTTTTAATATATTTAGGAATGTATATTTCATTTTTAATTATGCTATTTTTGTATAAGTTGTTCTAAAGCATCCTTCTGAATGTCTTGGCTCACATCCTGGAATATATCCACGAGTAACCTGCCATGTTCCAGTATATTTTTTGCCATTATACATATACCATCCATTAACTAACTCTAACCCAATATATCTAGCTATGCTTGCACAACTATACCCTGTTAAAGCTTCAATAACATCACATACACCTAATGAAAATTTATAAGTGCCTCTTCCTGATGAAGCTAAAGGTACAATTCCATTTTCATTCATCTGTGCGGTCATTAAATTAATATCTCTTTCTTCAACTTCTTTATATAATTGTTCCAATAAAGCAGGATCAGCATCTTTTAAGACAAGAGTAAATTCAATTAGTTCACCATTTTCATCATAAACTGGATCAATCATTTCAGTTTCATATTGATGTCTAAACTCTTTTGCTTCTACTGGTATACTAAATCCAAACATTCCAATAACCATAGCAACAGCAACTAATAAAATTACAAAAGATTGATATAGCTTTAAATAACTTCTCATATTATCCTCCTTTTCTCCGCATTTTAAATCTATGCGGTAATAAGCTTGGCTGTTTTAATACATTCCAAATATAGAATTAAATTAAGCCAAATAATTCAATAGCCCCATATATTGAAGAAACAATATAAAGTATAGCCACTAATGGGTAAAATATTTTTTTGTCTTTGAAAAATCATCTTCCATATAGCACATATAAAATAATCTTTCTATAAAAAACAGTAAACTAAAACAAATAAATGTTATTCTATTTCTTTCCTGAAAGAAATAGGGAATTAATATAATATAGATAAATGCTATTTTTTTAAATTTATGAAATTTTAAATAATTTTCTTTTTTCATTACTATTTTTCCTTTAAAAAGTCTTTTAATTCACTGGATAATTCTTCTATCTCTTGATCATAGTTCGATGGAAACCTAGAAACCTCATCTCCATTTTTAGTTTTTATAATCGTTGGAGTTACCCTAACATTATATCTAATGCATATTTCTTGGAGTTCTTCGCTTGTATAAATTTTATTATCTAACATTTTCTTTATATCAAAATAATACACTTTATCATCATATTTTTTTATTTCTTCTTTGACTAAAGGATATATTTCTAAACATAACGGACAATCTGTCATTGAAAAATATACATATCCATTTACTATTTTTTCAAGTTCCCCCTTTTCATTTAATTCTATTATTTCATTATCTTTATTTGCCTCATTTTGTTTATTTTGTTTATTTGAATTACAACCAACAACCATCAGCATCAACAATACTAAAACAAACCAATTTCTTTTAAGTTTCATTTGTTTTCCCCTCCATTTTAAGTTATTAATAAAGAATATTTAAACTATCTAATAATTAATTTATTTTTATTAACTCTCTTTTCTATAATGATAGATATAATATATAGCTGTTAAATATTATCCAATAATAGACCTATAAGCAAAAATTCATAACAAAAATAAATTTTTTCATTATAACTATATAAGCTAAACATATCATCCTATTGACATCAATTATTCTTATTACCTTTACACAATTAATCATGTGTAATACTTTTTATTAATTTAATAAAAATAATGTTATCATACTCCATTAATCTTGATATAAACATTTTCACTCCCTTCCTATCTATTTAATTAATGAAACATGTTTTATTAATTACCAAAATTATTTAATTCTATATTTATATAATGAAAATTTCTCCTAATATATTATTAATTTTTATTACTATCTCTTTTCTTATCTTTACTATAACACAATAAAATAAGCTATTATTGATTTCCCTATTTAATGGTTAAATTTCCCATTAAATGGTAGTATCTTATATAAAATATAATATTTACATCTACTATAAGAAACAAATTATTAAATATTAATATAGTATAGGTGTTTTAGAACAGTCTTATTATTATAATTAAATACATTAATTTTCTGATTTTAAAAGTTATTTATTTAAAAATATTATCTTTTATTTTACTCTTATTTGATTTAATGCTATTATATAAGGGGAACGGAATTTTAATAATATAAAGAGAGATTGAGGGATAAAGAAAAATGATTACTGTGGGAATAATAGATGATGAACAAATATTTTGTGATAAAATAAAAAATATATTATTATTAGAGTTTGATTGTCTTAGAACATTTACATATAACTCAATAAATGAAATTGATCAAGATTTTGATTTTATGATCTTGAATATTGATATGCCAGATTATGATGGGATCGATTATGCAAAAGCTAATGAAGATAAAAAAATAATTTTTGTGACTAGTCATAATCATCGTTATAAAGAAGCATTTGGACCTAATGTCTATGGTTTTGTCAGTAAAAATAATTTAGAAGATGAACTAGTTGAAAGTGTTGCAAAGATGCTTACAAGAATCAAAAATCAACATCATATTGATTTAAAAATAGATGGTGAAATGCTTGAAATAAAAACTGATAGTATAATCTATTGTATGTATTTAGGTGATATGAATATTGCGGTAATATTTGATGATAGACAAGCAATAATCAAAAATAAAACTTTAAAAAGTTTATTAAGAGTTTTGGGAAATGATTTTATTTGTATTAATCGTAGCGTGATCATTAATAAAAAGAAGATTTTAAAAATATTTAATAATCAGCTTTGTTTAAAAGAAGTTAATTGTTTGTTTGAAATCAGTCGTCGTAAAAAGAGTTTAGTATTAAAAGCTTTTTATGAAAAAAACTTTTAATACCGTTTAATTGGATATCTAACCATTAAAAGGGAAAACTAATAATTTTTCCTTTTTTTATGCTATAGTGAAAATAAATTAGTTAGATATGGAGGTAGACTATGAAATTAGAAATCCAACAGCTGACAAAATCATATGGCAGTTTATTAGCTCTAAATGACATCAATCTCACTCTGACCCCAGGAATTTATGCTCTACTAGGATCTAATGGTGCTGGTAAGTCGACCCTTATTAATTTATTAACTGGCAATTTAAAACCAAATAAAGGAAAGATCTTATATAATGGTAAAAATATTAATGATTTAAAAAAAGATTATCGAGCTATTTTAGGTTATATGCCTCAGCAGCAGGAATTATATGAACAATTTAATGCCTATCGGTTTTTAAATTATATGGCTGCTTTAAAGGGGATGGATGCTAAAACAGCTAAGATAGAAATCGAAAATGTTTTAAAAATAGTAAATTTACAGGATGATGCGCATCGTCTTTTAGGACAATATTCAGGTGGAATGAAGCAAAGAATCCTTATTGCCCAGGCAATCATGAATCAACCCAAAATCATCATTTTAGATGAACCTACAGCTGGGCTTGATCCTAAAGAACGGATTCGAATCAGAAATATTATTTCTAAAATAGCAAGAGAAAAAATCGTTTTATTTGCTACACATGTAGTATCTGATATTGAACATATCGCTAAAGAAGTCATTCTTATAAAAAACGGCAAACTGTTAGACCATTGCTCACCATTAGAATTTTGTAAAACTATCCAAGGAAAAGTCTTTGAGTTATCGATTCAGGAAGAGGAATTAAAAAAAGTACAAGGTGAATTTCTTATCAGCAATATTTCACAACAGGCAAATGGTTTATTAGTACGGATTTTAGCGAATCAAAAACCTCTTCAATATCAATATATTGAAGCTGTTGCAAATCTTGAAGATGTCTATTTATATTATTTCAGTGATGAAATGAAGGACTAATATAATGTCAATATTTTTGCAAGAATTCTATAAAATCTTTAAAAATAAAACATGTATCCTGATACTTATTATTGCCCTTTTATTAAATATCGGTCTATTATTAGCAACTAATCCTAATAAATATTATAGTAGTGCTGCTTATCAAAAAAGCTACAATAAAATCAGTAGTTTAAATGATGAACAAAAAGGTGAATATATTGATGAATATTATCAAGCTGTGATGTCTAATAATATTGATAATTATAAATATACGAATAGTTTTATGGGAGAAATGGAACTATTTAATAACTATCGTAATCAATGGAAAACATTAACTTCTTATCCTGAACTACGCATTGCAATAAAACAAAGTGCTCAAGAATCAAAAATAGCTATTTTTAAAAATCAAAGTGATTTTCAAAAAAGGGATGCCAGCAAAACCATAAATGATTATCAGTCATTAGATGATGTAAAACTAACTTTTACTAATGTTAAAGCATTTGAAAATATTATCGATTTTATTCCTACTGATCTTTTAGCACTGATATTTATTTTCTTTATTATCAGTACCCTTCTCATCTATGAAAAAGAACACCAGCTTTTCTTTTTATTAAAATCCACTAAAGAAGGGCGAACCGGCTTGATTCGTGCTAAAACTTCTGTCATTCTCTTTACAACGATTTTAACAGTATTATTATTTTGGGGCAGCAATATCTTTATAAATTACTTAAAATATGGTTCCATTCCTTTATCAGTAAGTATTCAATCAATTACTAGTTTCACAACTTCTACATTAGCTATTTCATCTGGACAATACTTACTTATATTCTTTTTATCAAAAATATGTATTTACTCATTATTAGCAATGATATTTTTATTCATAACATTAATATCAAAAAGAACGATTGAAATATATATTTTAACTATTCTTTTATTAGGCTTAGCGCTTACTTTCTATTTAGCAATACCCGCCAGTTCAAACTTCAGCCTTTTAAAACATATCAATATTATTCCTTATCTCCTTGTCAATCCCATCTATCAAAATTATTTAAATCTTAATATTCTCAGTTATCCTATTAATATTATAAATATCTTTTGGTTTATTACGATCATCTTATTGTTGTTATTTATATTTTTAAATATCTATTTATTTTCTAAAAATAAAACTGCCGATACTTTAAAATCATTTCATTTAAATAGAAAAAAAAGATTCAAAACAAATGTAAGTATCTTTTACCATGAATGTTATAAATTATTTATCATCCAAAAAGGACTTATCATATTAGTGCTATTTAGTATTGCTGTTTCATGGTTTACAATCAATCTAAACTATGATGTCACAACTGATGAATATTATTATCAAAATTATATGAAGATATTAGAAGGTCCCTATGATCAAGAAAAACAAAAAATCATTGAAAAAGAAACACTTCGTTTTGAAGAACTCCATCAACAAAACTTGCAGGCTGAAAATGATTTTCAGTCTGGTAAAATCTCAGAAAACGAAAAAAATGCAATTACCAACTACATTTCAGGTCAACTAATTAGTGAACATGCTTTTCAAAAAGTTTTAGAACGTGTAGATTATATAGTGAAACATCCCAACTACCCAATTATTTATGAAACTGGATATTTAGAATTATTTGCTAAAAGCTATACTGGCTATAAAACAGATTTTACTTTAAGTTTATTTTTAACTCTAACTATTATTATTCTATTTACCCCATTGATTGCAAATGAATATTCTTCAGGCATGATACAGCTGATCAATGTCCAAAAAAGCGGCCAAAAAGAAGTATTTAAAGAAAAATGGAAAGTATGTTTTATTATTACGACCTTATGCACTTTTATTACCTATATTCCACAATTATTTATCCTCTTACAACGTTACGGTTTAACTTATCTATTTACCTCTAATCAAGCCATTCCTGAATTAGCCAAAACAAATTTTTCTATGCCCCTAATTTGTCAAATTATTTTACTTTATGGCTTAAGATTATCTATGGCTTATATCACAGCAAGATTTACTTTTATAATTTCTCAAATACTAAAAAACACTTATCTTGCTTTATTATTACTTTGCAGTATCTTTGTTTTACCTCTAGGAATTGGAATCATTGATATTTCATTTATAAATTATATATCTTTAAATAGTTTATTTTCTGGAAATTTTATTATCAATGAATTTTCTTTCTTCTATATAGTTATCTTATTTATTATTGTATTTATTATTTTATATAAAGGCAAAAAACGAAATCTATTTTAAAAGATTTCGTTTTTATAATAAGATCACTTAGTTCAATGTTATGACTAATATCATTATTACATTCATATAATATAGTGGTGATAGCATGAAATATATGTTTAAAAAAATAAACCAGGTTCTTTCGATCATTCTTTCAATGATCATCTTTATGATTATTTGTTATTGGCTGTAATGATGCATTTTAGATGTTAAATAGTTTTTAAACTGCTATAATGTTTTTGAGGTGATAATAAAATGGAAGATTTTAACAATGTTCAAGTAAAAGTAAAAAATGGTTATATGGATGAAGAGGAAATTCAAGCATATATAAAATATTTGGAAAATAAGTTTCCTAACGAAACATTAAAATCTCTTACAATTTCAATTGATGGAGATGAAGTTGATTTGGATTATGTTTTCCAGCCCCAAAATTTTGAAAGAATCAGAAGAATCACAGGTTATTTAGTTGGAACACTTGATCGTTTTAATGATGCTAAAGCAGCTGAAGAAAAAGATCGTGTCAAACATGCATAAAAAAACTACGAAATGTAGTTTTTTTATTTTCCTAATTTTTTTAATGTTTCTCCAGTAATTCGATATCCTGTCCAATCATCCATTGCTTTAGCACCTAATGATAAATAAAAATCAATACTTGGCTGATTCCAATCTAAACAGCACCATTCTAAGCGACCACATTTTCGTTCAACTGCTATTTTAGCCAGCTGTTTAAACAAAGCTTTACCATAACCTTTGCCACGATGTTCAGGTTTGATATATAAATCCTCCAAATATATCCCTGAGCGTCCTAAAAAAGTCGAAAAATTATGGAAGAACAAAGCAAAACCAATCTCTTTTCCATCTATCAAAGCAAAAATTACTTCAGCTTTCTTTTTTACAAATAACCACTCATTCAATAATTCTTCAGTAGCAATAACTTCATCAAGCATCTGTTCATACTTTGCTAATTCCTTAATAAAATATAAGATCAATGCTGTATCATTACTATTAGCATATCTAAATGTTAATTCCATCACATCATATCCTTTCATTCACTTATACTGTACCATTAATTTATTTCTTTAACAATAATGGATAGGCATTAGCCTATCCATATCTTAATCTAATTCTAAACCACCTGTATATAACTGATAATAAGTTCCTTTTTCTTTTATTAACTTATCATGATCACCACGTTCAATGATTCTTCCTTGATCAAGAACCATGATCACATCAGAATTTTTGATCGTTGATAAACGATGGGCAATTACAAATACAGTACGCCCTTCCATTAATTTATCCATTCCACTTTGAACGATACTTTCAGTACGTGTATCAATGCTTGATGTTGCTTCATCCAAAATCAATACTGGCGGGTTAGCGACTGCTGCTCTAGCAATTGCCAATAACTGACACTGACCCTGAGATAAACTTGAACCATCACCGCTAAGAACTGTTTGATACCCATGTTCTAAATGCATGATAAATTCATGAGCATTAGCTAGCTTAGCTGCAGCAATACATTCTTCATCAGTTGCATCTAGTTTTCCATAACGAATGTTATCCATGATCGTTCCAGTAAATAAATGCGTATCTTGTAATACAATTCCTAAAGATCTTCTTAAATCAGCTTTTTTAATTAATTTGATATCAATACCATCATAAGTAATCGATCCTTTTTGGATATCATAGAAACGATTAATTAAATTAGTGATCGTTGTCTTACCAGCTCCTGTAGCCCCAACGAAAGCAAGCTTTTCACCAGGTTTAGCAAATAAGTTCATATCATATAAAATTGTCTTATTATCATTATAACCAAAGGTTACATCATGAAAACGAACATCTCCGGCTAAACGAACATATTCAATTGAACCATCAGGACGTTTATGTTCCCAAGCCCAGATACCGGTGCGGTAATTTACTGGTGATAAAGTTCCATCTTCATTTTCTTTAGCATCTACTAAAGTAACATGACCTTCATCGACTTCAATTTCTTCATCCATTAAAGCAAAGATTCTTTCAGCCCCAGCTAAAGCCATTAAAACCATATTGATTTGCTGGGAAATCTGACTAATCGGCTGATTGAATGAGCGGTTTAATTGTAAGAAGGAAGCAAGGGTTCCTACGGTTAGATCCATATAACCATTGATTGCTAAGACACCACCAACAACCGCTACTAAGACATAACTTACATATCCTAAATTTCCAATCAAAGGCATTAAAATATTAGCATATTTATTAGCTTCATAAGCACTCTCAAACAATTCTTCATTAACTTTATCAAAGTCGATCTTTGCTTCTTCTTCATGAGTAAAGACTTTAACAACCTTTTGTCCTTCCATCATTTCTTCAATAAAACCATTAACTTTACCTAAATTAGTTTGTTGAGCGAAGAAATACTTACCACTTTTACCAGTTACATGTTTAGAAACAGCAAGCATCACACAAACCATAATAACACTAATGATCGTAAGTGGTATACTCATCACCAGCATCGAAACAAAAACACAAATGATCGTCGTTGCCGAAACAATTACTTGGGGTATACTTTGTGAGATCATTTGTCTTAAAGTATCCGTATCATTAGTATAAATAGACATAATATCACCATGATTATGGGTATCAAAATAACGAATTGGTAATTGTTCCATATGTTCAAACATTGTATCCCTAATTTCCTTTAATGAACCTTGAGATACATTAATTAATAATTTATTAAATGTATAGGTAGCAATAACACCAATTGCATATATAGCAGCCATTTTTAAAATAGCATTTAGTAACGGATTAAAATCCGGGTTAGCTGTATAAAGATAAGGAGTAATATAATCATCAATTAAACTCTTAATAAAGATTGATCCCATAACACTAGCTACACTACTAATAATAATTAACAAAAGTATTATTATACAAGCGTTACGATGTCTAGAAATAACAAAATCGAATAATCTTTTCATTGTTTTTCCACGATTATTATTCACTTAAAGTTCCTCCCTTCTTTTGGGTTTCAAAAATTTCACGATAAATATCACTAGTTTCTAATAATTCATCATTAGTACCCATAGCACTAATTTTTCCATCATCTAAGACAATAATTAAATCAGCATCTTCAACCGAACTAATACGTTGCGCGATAATCAGCTTAGTAGTTCCAGGAATAACTTCTTTAAAAGCTTTACGAATCAAAGCATCTGTTTTAGTATCAACAGCACTAGTAGAATCATCAAGAATCAAGATCTTTGGCTTTTTAAGCAAAGCTCTAGCTATACATAATCTTTGCTTCTGTCCCCCTGATACATTCGTTCCTCCTTGTTCAATATAAGTATCGTATTTATCTGGAAAACGCTGAATGAATTCATCAGCCTGAGCCAGCTTACAAGCTTCCATAATTTCTTCGTCAGTAGCATTTTTATTACCCCAGCGAAGATTTTCTTTGATTGTTCCAGAAAATAAGACATTCTTTTGTAATACCATAGCAACTTCATTTCGTAATGTTTCCAAGTCATAATTACGGACATTTTTACCGCCAACAAGTACCTCACCACAAGTCGTATCGTACAATCTTGGAATCAATTGCACAAAAGTTGACTTAGCACTACCTGTTCCCCCAATGATTCCAACAGTCTGTCCTGATTTAATGTGCACATTAATATCTCTTAAACTAATTTCTTCTTCATCATCATAATATGAAAAGCTTACATTATTAAAATCAATTGAACCATCTTTAATTTCATAATCAGGCTTTTCTGGATTATGCAGCGTTGATTTTTCATTTATTACTTCACAAATACGCTGTGCTGAAGCAATTGACATAACTACCATAACAAAAACCATTGAAAACATCATCAAACTCATTAAAATCATCATCACATAAGTAAATAAACTAGTGAGCTCACCGGTAGTTAAACTGCCACCAACAATTAAATGTGCTCCAACCCAGGAAATTCCAATAATGCATGCATATACTGTCAATTGCATTAATGGCTGATTAAAAACTAAATAATTTTCAGCTTTTACGAATAATCTATATATTAAAGATGATGTCTTTTTAAACTTTTCATCTTCGTAATCACCACGAACATAAGCTTTAACAACTCTAATTCCATTAACATTTTCCTGAACCGAAGCATTTAAATCATCATAAGTATTAAACACCTTTTTAAAATAAGGATGAGCCCGTGTCATAAAAAACGTTAATACAATTCCTAAAAAGATAATTGCAATCACAAATACAAAGGCAATTTTAACATTGATCGTAAAAGCCATGACCATCGCAGAGATCATCATTAATGGTGCTCTAATACATGCTCTAATAATCATTTGAAAAGCATTTTGAACATTTGTTACATCGGTCATCATACGAGTAACTAAACCAGCTGTCGAGTATTTATCAATATTTGCAAAAGAGAAATCCTGAATATTGTAATACATTGCTTTTCTTAAATTTTTAGCAAATCCTGTTGAAGCTTTAGCTGCGTATTTTCCTGCTAGACTTCCAGCTGCTAAAGAAACAAAAGATGCTAATAATGTTATAATTCCTAATTTAACGACCATATTCATGTCTCTTACAGATATCCCTTGATCGATGATCATGGACATTAAAAACGGAATTAAAACTTCTAAAATAACCTCTATAATAACTAATAACGGTGTTAAAATAGTAGCTGTTTTGTACTCTTTAATTTGAGCTATAAGTGTTTTTAACATTTACATACCTCCTCGTATATGGTGTACTATGAATTGAATCAAAATATATTAAGAAGCATTTCTTAATATTCTTATTAGATATTCGTTTAATCTATCTATTTCTTCTGGAGTTAAAGAACTAATCAGCTGTTCTTCTGCTTCTTTAAAAGTTTTTTGAATTTCCTTATCTAATTCAATAGCTTTTTTAGTAACTTCAATATATCTAATTCTCGCATCATGTTTACAAGTCACCCGTTTAATTAATCCTTTTGCTTCTAAACGGTTTAAGATTCCAGTTACTGTAGGATTCGAAATATCTAATATTCTTTCAAGATCTTTTTGATTTAATTTTTCATTTTTTTCTCGAGCTTTAAACAAACTAACTAATGTAAAAGTTTGTGCAGCTGTTAAACCAAAATGTTCAAATTTTTTATTTAAATACTGTTCATGAAGAATATGAACTTGTTTAATTAAAAATCCAGTTTTTTTATTAGGCATTGTATACCTCCTTAAATAGATAGCATGCTATATATTATATTCATAATGAACAAAATGTCAACCTTTAAATAAAAGAAAAAGAATCCTAAGATTCTTCATCGTCTTTTCCCCATTGTTCAAACCATAATTTAGATGAGCGGGTCATCTCCTCAATAAACGGATTAGTCCATTTACGGTTATAAATATCATCAATATATCCCTTACCACCACTTGTTTTATTAGCTTTAATTGCGCGATCATCAAACATTGCAACTAATTTTTCTGATGAAAATCTTTCATATTTATCAGTACTTACAATAAATTTAGAATCAAAGCGTACTGGTTTTGGTCTTCTTTTTTGTTGATCAGTAGGATATCCCATCACTAACATGGCAACAGGTGCACAATATTGTGGTAAATTTAATAACTCCCGATGATATTCATACTGTTCAATGATATCACCAATAAAACAGCTGCCGATTCCCATACTTTCACCAGCAACAACAGCATTTTGTGCTGCAATCAGCGCATCACTATAAGCCAATAAAAAGTCGCCATAAGACGGTTCTCTGACCTTTTCATTACCATGATAATATTTAAATGCATCATACCATTTTTGGTAATCGGCAACAAAAATCAATATTAATGGTGCTTTTGCAATAAATGGCTGATTATCACAAGATTTAGCCAGTTTATCTTTAATTTCTTGATCCTGTATATCGATAATTGAATATAAAGTCATATTTCCAGCTGTTGGTGCTTGAATAGCTGACTCCAATATTAACTGTTTTTTTTCTGGTTCAATTTCTTTGTCTTTATAAACCCTAACCGATTTTCGTTCAAATAATTCTTTAATTGTACTATTCATATTGCTCCTCCTTGTAAATATTATACAAGAAAAAACAAGTAGTACAATGACCTACTTGTTATTTTCTTTATATTCTAGATATTCATCATAGGTTGATAAACGGTCTAAAATACCATTTTCATTAAATTCGATGATTCGATTAGCAATCGTCTGTACAAATTGATGATCATGACTAGTAAATAAAATATTTTCTTTAAAATTGATCAATCCTTGATTTAAAGCCTGAATCGATTCCAAATCAAGATGGTTAGTTGGCTCATCAAGAACTAAAACATTAGCTTCAGCCATCATCATTTTAGCCAGCATACATCTAACCTTTTCGCCCCCAGATAAGACAGAAGCTTTTTTAAGTGCTTCTTCACCAGAGAATAACATTCTTCCCAGCCAGCCCCGTAAATCTTGTTCATATTCATCTTTAACTGAAAATTGACGCAGCCAGTCTACCAAAGATAGATCACAGTCATTAAAAAACTTTGAATTGTCTTTAGGAAAATATGATTGTGAAGTCGTTACACCCCATTGAAACGTTCCTTCATCAGGTTCAATTTCTCCCATAATGATCTTAAAAAACACTTCTGTTGCTTTTACATCACCAACAAATGCCACTTTGTCTTTAGGATTAATTGAAAAACTAACATTATTCAACAATTTCACACCATCAACTGTTTTAGATAAACCTTCTACTTTTAAAACAATATTTCCAACTTCACGTCCCGGTTTAAAGGCAATAAAAGGATAACGACGAAGTGATGGTTTTATATCCACCATTTCTAAATTATCTAATAATTTTTTTCTAGATGTCGCCTGCTTGGCTTTAGAAGCATTAGCACTAAAACGAGCAATAAATTCTTCTAATTCTTTTTTCTTAGCTTCAGCTTTTTTATTTTGGTCTTTAGCCTGCTGTAATTGCAATTGGCTATATTCATACCAAAAATCATAGTTACCAACATATAATTGGATTCTTGAATAATCAATATCGGCAATATGAGTACAAACTTTATTTAAAAAATAACGGTCATGGCTAACAACGATAACAGTATTTTTAAAATTCATCAAAAAATTTTCTAACCAGCGAATACTATCTAAATCTAAATGGTTAGTCGGTTCGTCTAATAAAAGAACATCTGGATTACCAAACAAAGCTTGAGCAAGTAATACTTTAACTTTTTGATTACCATCTAATTCTTTCATTTTCAATTCATGTAATTCATTTGTGATTCCTAAACCATTTAATAGAATTTCTGCATCAACTTCCGCATTCCAGCCATCCATTTCTGCAAATTCACCTTCAAGTTCACCTAATCTAATTCCATCTTCATCATTAAAATCAGGCTTTGCATATAACTTTTCTTTTTCTTGCATGATTTCATAAAGATGCTTATTACCCATAATTACAGTTTCCACGACACCTTTTTCATCATATGCAAAGTGATCTTGTTTTAAAACGGATAAACGTTTATTGGGTTCTAAAATAACCTCACCTTTATTAGGTTCAATTTCACCTGCTAATATTTTTAAAAAAGTACTTTTACCAGCACCGTTAGCTCCAATGATTCCATAGCAGTTTCCTTCTGTAAATTTAACACTAACATTTTCAAATAAAGCTCTATCGCCATATCTTAAAGATATATTTTGTGTAGATATCATTATTATAACTCCTTTTTATTAAAGTCATATTATTATGTCATAAAGTCATGATTAAATCAATATAATTTATTATTTCACTTAATTTTAAGCAAATAAAATTTGATATATGTAAAAGATGTCATATTTTTAATATAACATCTCTTTTATATTTAATTACATCTTTTTTTACCATTTGTAAATGCGGGATTATATTTATAATAATTTTGTGAATCTAAACGTTTTTTCACTAATTCTAAAGCTTCTGCAAATCTTTGATAATGAACGATTTCCCGTTCTCTTAAAAAACGAATTGGTTTTCTAACTTCTTCATTATCAACAAGCGCCAAAATGTTATCATAAGTCGTCCGCGCCTTTTGTTCAGCTGCCATGTCTTCAGTTAAATCTGTAATCGGATCACCTTTAGACTGGAAGTATGCAGCTGTAAATGGTACATTGCTGGCACCTTGAGGATAGATTCCTAACGTATGATCAACAAAATATTTATCAAATCCTTGAGCCTTGATTTCATCAATCGTTAAATCTGTAGTTAATTGATATAAAATAGCACTAATGATCTCAACGTGAGCTAGTTCTTCAGTCCCAATGTCCGTCAACAATGCTTGTATTTCTGGATAAGGCATCGTATAACGCTGTGAGATATATCTAAGGGCTGCAGCCAATTCACCATCAGGACCACCCAATTGATCGATGATTACGGCAGCAGCTTTAGCATCAGGCTTTGTAATATTTACTGGATATTGCAAGCGTTTTTCATACAACCACATTTTCTGTCACCTTCCCATGGCCAAGGAGCCTTTAAATAACCGTTTTGGTAAGCATCTAATTCCCGATTAGTTAAAACATTTCCCTGTTTACGATATTCTTTTTTAGCGTTGTTCAAACGTGTTGCGGCTTCATTAAAATATCTCATTGCTTCTTCATCACAAGGATGGGTATCTAAAAATAATGAAGCTTCTTGAACAGCAAAATCCAGCATCATGATTTGCATTAATAAATCATTGTTATTCATTATTGAAGCTCACCCCATGGTAAGTCCAATTCTTCAAAGATCGTTCCTGTATGAAAAGCTTTCATAATAGGATATATTTTTCTAAACTTTTGATATTTGATCGATGAAATCGCTAATTCCAATTTATTCATTTTATTCCTCCTTCTACTCTACCATATGAATAAAATTAGATTTAGCCTGGGTTATTATCATCCCTTAAAAATGATTAATTTACTAAAAATATAATTCATGATGATCACTAAAACATTAGAAGCAATTTTAACTATCAAATCATTAAAACCTAACCAGGTACAAAATACCACCATAATTATTAAATCAAGTAATCCCGTCGTTAAACGACAACCTACAAAACGAGTAAATTCAATTAAAATCTCTTTAAATTTATTTCTACTAGAATTAAATACCCATATCTTATTAGTAACATATGCAAAAAGCACTGATAAAGCCCAAGCAATTATCGTACTTAAAGAAACAGCCAGCTTAAATCCATGTCCACATATATAATATACGATTATATTAACAAATGTCGTTCCAGCACCAAACACTAAATATAAGATCACTTCTCGATATTTTTGATAATATTTATTGATCATTCGTTTCACCTAACCAGTTTGCAACATGATAACGTGGACGTCTTTTAACTTCGATATATACTTTACCAACATATTCACCAATCAAACCAATTCCAAACAACTGTACGCCGCTTAAAAACCATATCGAAATCATCAATGAGGCCCAGCCTGCGACACTATGACCGCTTATGTAAGAAAATAACGTGTAGATGATTGCTAAAATAGAACAAAACATAATTATAAGTCCTAATAATAAAATCATTGTGATTGGTTTTATACTAAAAGAAGTTATTCCATCAAAAGCAAATGAAAGCATCTTTTTTAATGGATACTTTGATTCTCCAGCCATTCTTTCTTTACGCGAATAATATACACAATCAGTATTTAAGCCAAGTAACGTAACCATTCCTCTTAAAAATAAATTTCTTTCTGGGTATTCTTTCAAAAACTGTAAAGCGCGTTTGTCCAGTAAACGAAAATCAGCATGATTATAAACAGACTTCACTCCTAAAAAGTGCATTACGCGATAGAAAGACTGGGCAGTAACTCGTTTAAATACAGTATCACTGCTGCGATCATCTCTAACACCATAAACAATATTACAGCCTTGATAATATTTATCTATCATTTGTTCAATCACATTAATATCATCTTGAAGATCGGCATCTATTGATATTGCCATATCACATTTATCACTTACATGATGCAATCCTGCAAGTAACGCATTTTGATGTCCGACATTACCTGCTAAATTTAACCCTTGTAAATGCTTAAAAAGCTTAAAATTATCTTCAATAATCTGCCAGGTATTATCTTTACTACCATCATTTACATAAATAACATAACTTTCTTTAGCTATTTTTCCTTTTTCAATCAATGATATAATTAACTGTTCTAATTGTTTGATTGTCGTTGCAAGAACTTCTTGTTCATTGTAACAAGGTACCACGATTGCTAATGTATCCATAATAATTTTCCCTTCTTTATCATTTTTTCATAAAATATTATTCCATCTAAAACTAAAATATTAAATACTGGTAAAAAATTCACCAAATACTTTGGTTTAGATTCCCAAATCAATAAAAATAACATTAAGCCAAATAATAAAATTCTAAGAAAACTTAATAAATCTAATTTTTCTTTTCTAAAACCACTAACCATTGATAACATAAGCATTACTAAAATAAAAATATTATAACTATTCGCTAAATATATCGTTTTATTTATATATTTTCCATCTTTTGCTAATAAATTATAGCCCAATGAATCTATATTTAATGGTTTACGAGCTAATAAGGAAACAGAGTAATATGTTCCATCACCATAAGTATAATTTATTTTAGTTCCCAAATGTTTAATTAAACCACTAAAACCATAATCATTTAATCTTTTATCAATCATTTTAATTGCTGCTTCCTGCTTAGCCTCTTTTCCAATGATCGACTTAGAGTAATTATAATCTTGACGATTAAATCCTCCTGTTTTATTTAGGGCCATCATTATCCAATGAACATACGGTAAAGCCTCTGCTTCATAATCTAAATCATTAAAAAGACCTGTGCTATCGATCATCTTATTATATGCAGTCATCGAAGTAACAAATGAAACCCCTACCAAACCAATAATAACTAGCTTTTTTATCCCTTTATTTGTAAATAAATAATGTAAAATAACAGCGACTAACAAGATCAAGATCGTTGCTTTTAATTCAAAGCCAATTAACGCACAAATACCAATCAACACCGCTTCAACATATTTTTCTTTAACCTTAGTAGTTTGATTCATTTTTATATATAATAAAACAATCAACGAACCCCAAATCATCGGATATGTGTCAGTATAAAAGATTGGCACATAAGTATAGATAGGCAAACAAAACATGGTTAAAATCATATACATAATAACCATATTACGATTAAACAATCTTTTTACACTAAAATAATTAATTACTAGTGGGATATCAATCATCAATATATTAACAAGACAGCTTGCAGTTACATAATCACTAATATGAAAACAGCCTAAAATCTTATATATTCCTGTCAACATTAATAACATTAAGTTATTATTTGTATAAGTACTAAAATAAGAGATATTAGTAATTTGACTTTTCCCCGTCGCTAACCGAATAGCTTCACGATGAACTACACCAAAATCCCAGCTTGGCTCAACTTTAACAGCATAAACACTATATAATTGCAACCCTCCAATTACGATCGCAATAATAGTTATAATCAAGTAATATTTCTTTTTATCTTCTAAATCGATCTGCTTTATTTTTTTATACAAAAAATACATTAAAACAAAAACTAAGATAATCATTACAGGAACAATAAGTATATTGTATTTATTATCCAAATTATAAGAACTAAAGTAGACACCCCCGATCCAAAAATAAATCATAACTGTCACAATTACACACAGCAATAAAACAGTTCCTAAACAATGTCCCAATTTATTTATCACTATAGATAGTTTTTCATTCATGATTACACTCCCTTAGTTATAAAACATACGTTGTTTATTATAAACCATGATTTATACTCATTCAATAATAAAAATCTTATGATTTTCTTAAGATTTTTTTTACGACAAACATCTATTTTTTAAAACATTTTATTTTTTTATTTACAAGTTTACAAAGTTATGTTATTATAGTAAAGCAGTTGGAAATAGAGGTATAGTTCAATGGTAGAATACCGGTCTCCAAAACCGTTGATGTGGGTTCGACTCCTACTACCTCTGCCAGGATATAAATAAACGGCTTAAATAGCCGTTTTTTATTTATCAAAAAAACTAACAGATATTCGCTGTTAGTTTTTTTAATATAATTTTTTTTAAACCATTATTCATCACAATACAAATGCATTGGATATGATAAATATTCTAATTCATCTAATTTTTCAACCGTTATATATCCTGCTGGAGCTAATAAAACTGAAGGAATACGATTAACGATCGTTGCACATGTATGTTCTACAGTAGCTGGTTTTTCAACATAAAAAGTGACATCTGGTTCACCAATGATTTTCCAATCACACATATCACCATCATCAGGTCCATATACTTTCCCAATACATTGTGTTTCTATTATTGGTCCCTGGAATGTTTCTGTTGTTACTACTGCTGACATTCCAATGCAATTACCTTGAGGAATAGTTTCCTGCAAAGTTTCTGAATACAAATCATGATCATAGAAATAAGGAACGCATTTTTGAGTCTGTGATTTTATTGTCCAGCCCATTTTATTACATAGTGCTTCATTCGAATTCCATACATAAGAAGGTTCCAAAGTTTCTGGATGAGCTAATTCTTTTTCAAACTGTTCTGGCGTAAAACCAGCCCCATGAGCTTTGGCAAGAGCTAAACCATAATCTTCAACATTATAAGAAACTGCACCCTCGATTTTTTTGATCTTATGAACACCACCAGCTACTGCACCGATCATATTGATCCAATACATATCCTGCATTCCAGAACCAACGATAGTGCATCCATTTTCTTTGGCAAGTTCATCCAATTTATTAGTGAGTTTACTAGCGGTCGTCCATGGATAAATTGCTTCTTCACATGTAGTAATAACGTTAATTCCCCGACTTACACATTTTTCAAAATGTGGATAACAGTCTTCGACAAAACTAAATAATGTAACTACTGCAATATCAGGATCACATTCATCCAAAACCTTATCAGCATCGTCACTGATAGTGACCCCCAGATTAAATCCAAGCTGGGCAAACTCACCAACATCTTTACCGACAACCTCAGGATTTACATCGATCGCACCTACGATTTCTGCACCCTTTTCGTATAGATAACGAATAATATATTTTGCCATTTTTCCGCATCCATATTGAACTACTCTAACTTTTTCTTTGTTCATATTAATTACCTCCGATACTTTTAGTATAAACTTTATGGTTACCATAAAGTCAAGTATTTGTAGGTCTATTTTTGTTACTATTCACAGTATAAATAACAGTACTCAAAAAAGCATAACCTTTTTCTAGTCAAATTCGTTATGCTTTTTCATTTGTTCAATTGTATATGGCTTACCTTCGAGTGCTGCTTCTATCAGTCTATAACTTCCTATCCCATGTCTATGTCCTGTTTCAATGTAGCTCTTGATCCTTGCAAAGTATTGCGCACTCTTCATATTGTTGAATTGCCCTGATACCTTCATCTTTGTCTTGCTTGACCTCAATCCTCTTTCGGCTGTGTTATTAGTAAATGGTATTTCATCATTCAATGTCCACATTAGATAGTTTTCTTTGTATTCCTCTAGCCTTT
>NZ_JMLH01000029.1 GCF_000686665.1 Thomasclavelia saccharogumia DSM 17460
GATTTTGCTTGGTTTTAACGGTTCTTAGGAATTTGGCTCCACTGTAAATAAGGAAATTGGAATAAATTAATTTGATTGTTTGTGCCATTATATTTTGCTATTTTTTACTAATTAGCTCATATCTTTTACTTCTGTTATCCAATTTAATTTGCCAAAAATTTGTTAAAATAAAATGCTAATCAACAGTTATCTATCATTTATTAAAGACTAATCAACCATTTGATGCTTCTTTATTAAAATAAAGTCAATAATGAAAACGATTTCAAAAAATGAAGCCTCTTGAGGTTGTTTTCATCATGCCCAAAAATACAAATATATACATATTGTCAATGTTCTCATAGATTTTTAACTTATAAAATCAAGTATTAAATATTTTCAAACTTTTTCATAAAAAACTCTTGATTTTTATATAGTTAGCTCCATTTCAATAACAACGCTGAATTAATAATTACAAATACGGATCCCGCATTATGCACTAAAGCACCGACAATAGGATTTAAAATTCCTGTCATCGCTAAAATAATCGCTAGAAAATTTAATCCCATCGAAAATGATAAATTAAAGCGAATCGTTTTCATCATCTTTTTTGATAAGGCAATTAAATGTGGCAATTCCTGAATTTCATCATGAACTAAAACAATGTCAGCGGCATCTACAGCAATATCACTACCAATACTACCCATCGCGATCCCAACATCAGCTTTTTTTAAAGCCGGAGCATCATTGATGCCATCACCGACCATACAAATATTTTGCTGTTTGTTTTGATAAGCTTCAATAATTTTCAACTTATCCTCAGGCAAACAGTGAGCATGAACTTCTTGAATATGGAGCTTAGCAGCAATCGTTTTAGCAGTATTTTGATGATCACCTGTCAACAAAACAGGAGCAACATGTAAATGATCAAGGGCCTCGATCATCATTGAACTCTCCTGACGGAGCATATCTGTCAAAACAAGATATCCTGCCAGCTTACGATCTATCACTATATAAATCACAGTACTGCCTTGTTCAATATATCAGTCAACTTCTTTTTCAACAATATCTAACAGATTAATTCCCTGCATATTTAACATTTCTTTATTACCAGCTAATATCTCTTGATGATCAACTAATCCTTTAACACCTTGACCAATATTCATTTGAAAATTTTCTACAGTCATATTAAATTCACCATACTCTTTTTTATATCCTGCGACAATTGCTTTTCCTAGTGGATGTTCAGAACAGCTTTCTACTACTGCCGCTTTTTTATAAAGATCTTCTTTTTTATAGTTAGATGATAAACTCTTAACCACACTCACTTCTGGTGTTCCATAAGTAAGTGTTCCTGTTTTATCAAAAGTGATTTTAACTACTGAAGATAACCTTTCCAAAGCATCACCTTTACGAACAAGAAAACCATGCTCCGTAGCATTACCACTCGCTGCCATAATTGCTGTTGGTGTAGCAAGAACTAATGCACAAGGACAAAAAACAACTAAAATTGTTACTGATCTTAAAATTTCACCAGTTATAAGCCAAGTCAACAGCGCTGCAGTTAAAGCAATAATAACGATCCATGTAGCCCAACGATCAGCAATACCTACGATTCTTGCTTTACTGGCATCAGCAGATCTAACAAGACGAATCATCCTTTGAATAGAACTATCTTCACCAACTTTTGCTGCCTTCATCTCAAAAGTTCCAAACTGATTGACTGTCCCGCTTGATACATCATCGCCCACAGTTTTATCTACTGGTAATGATTCACCAGTCATAACAGCCTGATTGATTGAAGTACTGCCAGAAACGATCACCCCATCAACAGGTACCATTTCCCCTGGTAAAACTCTTAAAAGATCATTAACTTTGACTTCTTTAGCTAAAATCATTTTTTCTTGATGATCTATCACTAATCTTGCACTTTGTGGTGTTAAACGAACAAGTCTTTCAATTCCAGCATTTGCTTTAGCAACAGTCAAGTCTTCTAATAAAGCTCCTAGCTGCATAATAAACGCAACCTCCCCAGCAGCAAAATATTCACCAATCCAAATAGAAGCTAATAACGCTAATGAAACTAAAACATCAGCTTTGATATCAAATTCTGTTACAAGACCAATAATCGCTTCTAAAATAATTGGAGTTCCACATAAAATAATTGCTACCCAGGCAATATCAAATGGTAAAGTAGTACTTTCAAAAACACTTATCAATAAAGCTATTCCCGAAATTATTAAAAGAATAATTTCTTTTTTTAGACCACCCCATTGTAAAAAATCCTCTATTTTTTCTATCATACCCTTCCTCCTTTATACCTATAGGGGTATTAGTTTGTATTTAGATTATACCTATGGGGGTATATGTTGTCAACCATTGGTTATTTGTTCTTATAATATTATGAGAACAAATAAAAAGCATAGTCAAAAATGACTATACCTCATTTAATAAAATTCTATTCACAATTTTCATTTATCGCATATTAGCAAAACGTTCAACCGCTTTAGTAAAACTCTCAATCGTTTTATCAGCATCACCATGTTCAATACCATCACGTACACAATGTTTGATATGCCCTTCTAATACAACCTGCCCAGCCTTGTGCAAAGCTGATTTTGCAGCATTAATTTGTGCTAATATATCTTCACAGGGAACATCTTCATCAACCATTCTATCGATTGCTTGAACTTGTCCAATGATCTTTTTTAATCTTCTATGCAGATTGTCAGCATCCATACATTTTCTCATCATATTCCTCCTTATACCTATAAGGGTATATGTTATATACTAATCTATGAATCATTAAATGTCAAGCTATCAAAATTATATCAACTATACTTTATCGTTATTTATAATAATTGCCAATCAACCATCGCATCTTTTAACTCTTGCCAAAAAGGCATAGATATTGCAGCCCCTTTACATAAAATGTCAAACTGCTGATCTAACAAACGCATCTCAGCTACAGCATGCATGGCATGATCGCTAGCTGCCAAACGGCCTAATGGTGTTTTACACATAATAAATATCATCATTACCATTAAAAATCTTTTTGCCCCTGGTTGAAAATATCGATCTTCATCTTTAGGACAGATTGGATAACCACATTTTTTTATAACTTCATAGCCTTCATTAGCAGCATCTAAAATCATTTTTCGCTGCTTTCTCGTTGCTTTAGGTAATTTACCATCAACATTATAACAGACATAACAAATCGGTAAAATAAATGCTAAATGACATTTTAACCATGCATCCATTCGAATCTGCCAAGTGAGTTTATAAACAGTAGACTTAAAAAGTTCTTCTATCTGGTTTTGAAAAGATGGTGATAATGAACCATTAGCTTTTCCAATCGTCATCGATAAACTTTTATAAATACTAATAACCAGCTCTTTTTCCCTACGGCCACCTGTTCCTTGAAAAGCAAATGCAATTTCTTTTTTTATTTGTGACAGCTTTTGTATTTTTTCTTCGATACCTGAAGCATCACCATTATTACCAACTAAGATGATTCTTGAACTAGTATTTTTTGATAAAATAGGCACGATTGAGGCCAATTGATTACATTGCATCACGACAAAAATTAAATCGTATCGATCATTTGGCAGTAATGTTTCAATGGTACGAATTCGATCAACAGATGTTTTTCTTTGAATATAATGACGAATAAGCAAACCATTTTTATCAATATTTTCTTTCCAGCTTCCCCTAGCAAGAAGGGTTATATCATGCTCTGTTTGTTGTAAAGTGTGGGCTAATTGGCATCCTAAGACACCAGCACCATATATAAGAACTCTCATTATTTCCCTCTTTTCATTGATTATAAATATAAGTTAGCAATAACTAATTAAATAATATCATATTTTTTTCTTTTTTCGACAAATATTTAATCATTTTGATCTAAATGTTTGAATTCAAAATAAAAATGGCGTATTGTTATATTGTGATAGCAATCAGCTATCAAAAATTTTAATAAGGGGGATCTTGTATGAAAAAAATAATTGCATCATTTGCTGGAGGCGTGATTACAGCGCTTGTAGGAAATCATTTTATTAAAACTGATAAGGCAAGAACAATTGCTGTTAATTCTCTAGCAACAGGAATGAAAATAAAAGACGATGTTGTTGCAAGCTATGAAACAATGAAAGAAGATGCACTTGATATTGTCAATGAAGCTAAAAATAAAAAAGATGGTGAATAGTAAATGCTAACCTATCAAATCGTTCATGATATTCCTGGTAGAATGCGAATTCGTTATGGACGCTATGCTTTTTCAAAAAATATTGAACCTAGTCTTTGTAGTGAATTAAAAAAATGGCAGATGGTCTTTCAAATCGAAGTCAATCATATTACGGGCAGTATTTTATTTATTTATGATAAACAAAGACGTGATGATTTACTCCAACTTGTTGAACAGTTATCCATTGATGAATTTACACCAGTTATACCATTGACAGAAAATGATAAAAGTTATGAATTAATGCAAAAAAACATTAAAGATCATTATTTTAAAAATTTTGGTATTTTGTTTTTTAAAAGATATTTTGTCAAGTGGCTTTTACCACTACCATTTCAGCGTATTTCATGTTTTATCATGGCCTGTCAATACTTTAAAAAAGGACTTCATTCGTTAAAAAAAGGAAAAATAAATGTCCCAGTATTAGATGCTACAAGTATTGGGGTTTCCATGATTAACGGTCAGTTTAATACTGCAGGAAATATCATGTTTTTATTATCGATTTCAGAATTATTAGAAGACTATACTAAAAAGAAGACAACTTTACAGCTTAAAGAAAGTTTATCATATCACTTAGATAAAGTATGGATCTTAGAAAATGAAACCGAATTAGAAATTCCCATGTCACAATTAAAAAAAGATAATATTGTTATTATCCAAACAGGAGCAATGATTCCAATTGATGGTGAAATCACTAGTGGTGAAGCAATGGTCAACGAATCTAGTTTCACTGGTGAACCTTTAAGCAAACATGTAAAAGAACATGATACTGTCTTTGCGGGAACTATCGTTGAAGAAGGAAAAATTTATGTTAAAGTTAGAAATCTACAGCAAGAAAGTAGAATTTCAAAAATAGTTGATATGATTGATACCAACGAATCATTAAAAGCGAGTATTCAAGCAAATGCTGAACATCTTGCTGATTCAATCGTCCCTTTCAGTCTGATGGGATTTTTGACAATGCTGCTTTTTACAAGAAGTTTAACAAGAGCCGCATCGATCTTAATGGTTGATTATTCATGTGCTATTAAATTATCAACATCAATTTCTATCATCAGTGCGATGCAGGAAGCCAGTAAGCATTCAATCATGGTCAAAGGTGGTAAATATTTAGAAGCAATGGCTAATGCAAATACAATTGTTTTTGATAAAACTGGTACATTGACACATGCTACACCTTCGGTGCAAGAAGTTATTCCTTTACAAAACTATTCCCGTGATGAAGTTTTATCGATTGCTGCCTGCTTAGAAGAGCATTTTCCTCATAGTGTTGCTAATGCAATTGTTAAACAAGCAGAAATTGAAAATCTTGTCCACTATGAAGAACATGCTGAAGTGGAATATATTATTGCTCATGGTATTGCGACATATTTACATGGTCAAAGAGCAATTATTGGCAGTGAACATTTTATTTTTGAAGATGAAAAAATCGAAAAAACTGATGAAATTGTCAACCTCATCCATGATTTGCAAAACCGCGGCTCTAGTTCTCTTATCTATCTTGCTATTGGTCAACAGTTAGCGGGAATAATCAGCATCTATGATCCATTAAGAGAAGAAGCTAAACAAGTTATTCATGAGTTGAAGATGAATGGTTTTGAAAATATTGTCATGTTGACTGGAGATTGTGAAAATGCTGCTAAACATATTGCTAAAGAATTAGAAATAACAGCTTATCAAGCAAATGTACTACCTGAAGATAAGGCTAAATATATTCATATGTTAAAAGACAACGGACATAAAGTAGTTATGGTTGGTGATGGCGTTAATGATACTCCAGCTTTATCAGTAGCAGATATTTCCATTTCGATGCAGGATAGTTCTGATATTGCTAGGGAATTAGCGGATGTTACATTAGTATCCAGCCAGCTTCAAGAAATTGTAGCTTTAAAACAACTGTCTGGATTACTTATGAAACGAATCAAAAAAAATTATGCTCAAATCGTTTCATTTAACAGCCTGCTTATTTTAAGTGGTTTATTTGGTTTATTACAGCCTAGTACAAGTGCGCTTTTACATAATGTCTCAACATTTGTTTTTTCGGCTAATTCAACTAAACCATTAATGAAAAAATAGTTAAAAGAACTGGAAAGTTTTCCAGTTCTTTTATAATCTCCAATTTATAGTCTTTTTTCTTTCTAAAACAAAATTTCTATAAATATTGTCTTCTTGAATTAATTGTTCATGTTTTCCCTGCTAAATAATATTTCCTTGATCAACATTTCTTACTGTTTTTAGACGATGAGCAATCATATGATCGTTTTATTTTCATTAACTATTCCATTGCTTTTTGCAGTTTATCTTCATTTTCAAAATCAACATTAGCTATAGCTTCATCAAAAATAATAATTGGGGCATCTTTTAACATTGCTCAAGAAATCGAAATTCTTTGTTTTTGACCTTCTAATAATGATGAACCACCTTCATTAATAATAGTTTGATAACCATCAGGTAAAGCTTCGATAAAATCATCACAACATACTTTTTTAGCAGCCTTTTTGACCATTTCTAAAAAAGCTTCAGGTAACCCAAACTTAATATTATTTTCAATCGTTCGATCTATTTTTTTATCATCCAAAGTGTTAAGTTAAAAAATTTCTAATTAAACATGACCCTAAACTTTACTAATTACAATATTTTATTAATATAGTTCTTCTATTCGCGCTTTAGCCGTTTTAACCGACTCATCATCAGGAACCATCATATATAAATCATCACCATAAATAGGTGAATAAAGCGTTGCCCCACTACCATCAACACTACTCTGTTGAATATCCCAGGCACTCATATCTTCTATTTGCATTCGAACTAAACTTATCATTTGAGTTTCTGAGATATTTGTTTGAAATGAAGAATTTAATGTTTCTAACAATGAATCATAACTATTTAAAATCGTTGGTGAAAGTACTTTATTGATGATTCCAGTAATTACACGCATCTGATTCCGACCACGTTCTTTATCGCCATCTTCAAATGCATACCTTTCACGAGAGAAAGTTAAAGCCTCTTGACCATTTAAAGAAATAGTTCCGGCTTTAAAATTACCAAAGGCCTGCGGATTTTGAACTTCGATACCGCCTATTGTATCGACGATCTTAATAAGACTATCAAAATTGACTCTAACATAATAATCAATATTAATATCAAAATAGGCAGAAACATCAGCCATTGTCTCAGTGATTCCATATAACCCACTATGAGTTAATTTATCTTTCTGACCATCAAGAATATTAAAAGGAATATAGTAATCACGCGGAATACTTGTTAATAAAACTTTTTTAGTTGTCGGATTCACAGTTATGATGATATTAACATCACTACGTGATTTGGTAGTGATAGCGCCATATGTATCGATACCACTAACATAAACACTAAATGTATCTTTAGTAACATCTTTATTTTCTGGTGCTTCTATTTCTGATATATATTGTTTTGAATAAATGACTTTTGTATCATCTGAAAAAGAAGGATAATTTTCTTCAATTACTGAACGATAAGATTCATTGATAATAATACAGTCAACATCATTACAATATAGTGCATTTACCAACGTTACTATTCCTGAATATATTTTAGGCTTGATATTTTCTTTATTTTCTCTTTGAATTTTTTTTATAGTTTTATCAACTAAACCATCGTCAGCAGCTAATACTGAATATACTTTTCCTTTTAGATCCTGCGTATACTGGCAAGAACTATTTTTTTTAACAATTACAGAAACAGTATCTGTTTCAATACGATTTTCAGTTTGAACTAAAGCATTCATAGTTTTATCAAAAATATAATTTACCGGAATTACTAATACACATAATAAGATAATTACTGTTTTTCCAGCTATTTTTATTTTTTTACTTTTAGCTTTATATTGACTCAATGCTAATATTACTACAAGAGCTAAAAAAATGATAATCATAATGAGCATATATTTAAATGACAAAATAGGATATTTATTAAATAGATATAAAATCCAGCCTAAGATTCCTGCTAAAATAATCATAAAATATGTTCTTATATCTTTAAAAATCTGATTCATTTTTTCCCTCCTCTTTAATAAAAGGTATCATCTTATCTTCAATTACAGCTTTAGGATGAAGATAAAGTAATCTTCTAGCATCATCAACCCCATAATTTAATTCTAAATAATCTTGTATTTCGTCCATATTAGTTCGCCGATAAATACTGTTATGACCGTCACTAGCAACTATACTCACCAAATTATATTTCAATAATTTTTTTACCGTCATTTTTACCGTTGCCCCAAAACTACCTAGTATACTGCCTCTATTAATTTGAGATAAACATCCTAATTTTAACCAGTCATAAACTAACCATGGTTTCTGATGAATACAGATGTATCGTTCTGGATGAGCAATGATCGGAATTTTCCCTATTTTAAGAATTTCTTTTAAAATCGTTGTTATATACTGGGGATGTTCATCAAATGCAAATTCTATTAAATAATACTTTGTTTTATTTAAGCCGATAACTCTTTGATTTATTATTTTTTCTACAATATCATCAGAAGCAAAAATTTCCATTCCTAAATAAACCTTTAAATCAATTCTTTCTTTTTCAAGTTCTCTACTAAAATTATCAAAAGATTTAATTAAACTAGCATCATAGAAATTTTCAAACCGCTTTATTTGATTGCTATGCGGGGTAACAACCATCGCCCTAACTCCACTTCCAGCTGCAAGTTTGGCCATTGCTATCGATTCTGCCATTGAATCTGCTCCATCGTCTAAATACGGCAAGATATGAACATGGATATCGATCATAGATCATTACCCCTTATCTTTATATCCATACCCATAGCCATATTTACCATAACCATAACTACCATAATCATGAATATTATGAGCATAAAAATTAAAGACATAACCTTTAACACAGCTTTCATCTTTTAACATTGATAAACCATCTTGTATTTTTTGATGTGGTATGAAATCATATTTTACAACATATAATAACGCATCACCATAATCTTGAAGCTGCATAAAATCTGGAAATATCCCGCAAGGCGGTGTATCGATAATAACATAATCAAATTCCTGCTTGATTTTGTTGAGATATTCTCCTAACTTAGGATCACTTAAAATTGCAATTGGATTTTCAACTAATTCCTGTCCCCCTAAAAACCAAAGCTTCTCTTCTTTTAATTCACTGATTTCCTGACACACATCACCATTTCTATATACATCTTGAATTCCTTTACTATTAGGACAATTTAAAATATGCGCAAGTGCCTGTTTACGTAAATCACCGTCGATCAAAAGAACTTTTTTACCATTAACAGCAAATGTTTCCGCTAAATTAGTTGAGATCGTTGATTTACCTTCTCCAGAAGCACTGCTGGTAATTAAAATAATTTTATTTTTTTCTTTATCGAAAGCTCGTTCTAATCTTATTTGTAAAGAACGTAATCCTTCTTTATAACCATAAGATATTCTTCGATCAAGTATCGAAATTCGCTTTAATTTTTGTGTCTTACGAGCTTTAAATTTAACTTTAGGAATAGTTGCCATACATTTTAAACTTGTAATCCGCTTCATTTCATCAACTGTTTTTATTGTCTTTCTAAAAAAGGCCATACTTCCCAAAATAATTAAACCGACTGCAGCTCCAATCAAAACACCTAAACTTACTGTTTTAAAAAATGATAAGTTATTGTAAGGAACAGTAGGCATTTGGGGATTATTGATCATATGAAATTGAATATCACCTAAAACAAAACGCGCTGCATCAGGATATACTTCAATTGCTGAAGTTAAAATAGAAATAGCATCTTGTGCTTTAGGACTTTCTACTGCCATCGTTACAATATTTGAATCACTAACTGTACTTGCACTTAATGTCCCATTTAATTTATCTACACCTAGTTCTTCAAGTAAAATTCCCTTAAAATAACTACTGTCAAGAATATAAGGAAATGTTTTTGATAATTGATCAGCAGTATTTTGCGAATAATAGTAACTGTAGCTGCCACTATTTTCATCTCCGGTAGCAACAGTAAATGTAGCTTCACAGCGATAATAAGGATCATATGTCAGATAACAAAAAGTACTATAAATTATCGTTGTAATAATAATGATTCCAAAAAATAATCCCCAGTATTCACGAATAATCTTGAGAAAATCATGAACTAAAATTCGTAAGTCAATTTCGACATAATCTTCTTCTGTCATTAATTTTTTGAGTTTTTGTTCATCCATAATCTCACCTACTTTCATGCCTGTTATAAGCATAATTGGCATAGCCATATGCTTCTTGATCACTTTTTTCTTCGATGAAGAAGTTAAGAATAAAACCAGTGAAATCACAGTTGCTTTGCCAAATAAGGTCAACAGTGTCATTGATTACTCTGATATCTGACCAGTCTTGACGAACAACCAATAAAGTTGTATCAACGACATCCATCCATACTTCAGCATCTGTAGAAACAGTTGATGGTGAACAGTCGATAATAATATAATCAAATTGTTCTTTTAATTTATTTACTATCTCTTTTAACTTTATTGTATCCATCAAACCAGCTGGTTCTTCTACTGCTTGATAAACAAACAATTCCCAAATATTAGTTCTTTTATTAAAATAAACATTGTCTTCTAAAGATATTTTTCCAGTTAAAATATCAACTAGTGAATTATTTTGTGATTTTTCTTTATCAAATACTTTATATTGTGCTGGGTTTCTAAAATCACCATCAATAATCAATACTTTTTTATTCTTTTCAACTAATGATAAAGCTATATTAGCAGTTACTGTCGATTTGCCTTCGTTTTCACTAATACTAGTGACTAAAATTATTTTTTGCTGATGTCTATTTAAATGATTCTCGATTCGTGATGCTATTTTACGATTTGATTCTACAAAACTCATACTAACGATAGGTGAACTAATGAGTAGTGCCTGATTAGATTTTTTTGTTTTCCCTTTCTTCTTTTCAAAAGGAACAACTCCTAATATCTTACCATCTAATAGCTTAGAAGCGTTTTTACTTGTTTTAAGTGTATGTCTAAATAAATATAAACAAACAATAATTCCCGCCATTATAGCAGCTGCTAGTAAAGCTAATTCATTACGACGATTCATTAGTATCGGACTATTAGACGGTGACGTTGGTATCGTCGGCTCTTGTAAAATTTGTAAAGATGCGTTAGTAAATACATAATCTGATACTTCGTCATAGTGTTTTAAAGCTGAATTCATAAAAAGGTAACTGTTTTGTGGATCATTGGTTGTTACTTTCAACACCAAAAGATTTGTTTCTTGAACCTGCTCACAGCTGATTACACCATCAATCGTCTTACCTGTTTCTTTTTCTACAAGTTCTTTCATTACGTCACTTTGAAAAACTTCTTTGATTACATCGGCCATTTGCGTAGCCATTGCAAGTGAGGTATAAGTATTACTATCACCTTTGGCACTTACTACTAAAGTCGATGAAACAGTGTATTGAGGCACATAAATTAATTCTCCAACTCCGGTAACTGCTAACCATAAAGAAGCACCTGCAAAAATGATCATCCACCAGTTTTTTAATAAATCTTTGATAATCCCTCGATAATTAATCGAATCTAAATCAATCTCATCCTGATTCATTTCTTCTTCTCCTTTACAATTATTCAACAACTACAGTTAACCAGGTTTCACCTTTATTTCCAGACGAAACCGCACTATAATGAATTTCATATATTCCTGGTGTATTGGTATCAACTTGAGAATCAATTGTGACGTTCTTTTTGTTAACCTTCTTTTTAGAAATAGTTTCAACACTTTCAATATATTGATATGGATCGATCGTTTCTCCAGCGTTAATATAAACAATTCCTTCAGTTAGTTCAATATTAATACTTTGATTTTCACTTTTAACTATATGAATAGGGATTTCCATTGTCCTAACATCACCATAACTATTACTTACTTCTAAAGTTAAATGATAACTGCCTGCTGTAGTATAGTTTACATCACTGGTGCCTTGAATTATTGATTTCGTTAAATCACCATCAAGCATATCTTCAGCCGTTATTTGCGATATCGTTTTTTGATAATTCCCCTCTTTTTCTATATACACTAAAGGTTTAGCCGTTATAAATCTTGGTGAATGATAATCTGTGAATCGAACATTTCTAGTAAGACTTGTTGATTGATTAGAGGAATCAAAAACAACATAAGTAACACTACAAAGACCTTTATCAATAAATCTTGTCATATTTCCTACTAATATTTTATTAGTTAGATCACCATCTTCTTTATCAAAAGCACTTAATCCATCCAATAATTGTTCTTGTGTATATTCACAAGGAATCTCTAAAACATCATGGTCACTTGTGATAGTTGGTAAAGTAGGATCCTTACTAATTAATTCCTTGCTCTTAGCTATTAAAAAAACACCTAAGGACAAACAGAAAACTATGATAACAGTATATCTTATTAATTTCATCTATCTTCCTCCATTAAACCTCATTTAAAAAAGCCTCTATTTCTTCTTCATCCACTTCATCAATTCGTCCCTCTTGAATTTTATAAACACGATCACATATAGATAAAACACTAGGACGATGGGCAGTTACAATGATTGTCTGCAAAGGATCACGATGTAAAATATTTCTTAAAACCTTTTTTTCACTAACCATATCTAAAGCGCTTGTAGCTTCATCAAGCAATAATACAGGCGCTTTAGCCATCAATGCTCGAGCAATACTCAATCTTTGTTTCTGACCTTCCGAAAAACGATTTCCTCCTTCACTTACTTCTGTATGGATCCCATTTTCCAATTGTGCAACAAACTCCCAGGCACAAGCTGTTTTTAAAACTTCGATGATCTCTTCATCACTAGCATCAGGTCTAAGCATTTTCATATTGTCAGCTATCGTTCCCGAAAACAAAGTATTACCTTGAGGAATATAACTAAATAAACATCTCGTTCCTGAACTAATAGGAATAGTTTCATACCCAGGATTACTCACAGTTACTGCACCTGCTTTAGGATGATATAATCCTAACAAGATCCTTAATGTCGTTGTCTTACCTTGACCCGAAGGTCCAATCAAACCAATGATTTCACCTGGTGAAGCAATCATATTAGCATTTTGATATACATAAGGATTATCACCATATCGAAAACTAACATCTTTCATTTCTACTGTAATTCCTACATCTTTAGCTTTAGCTAAAAGCTTTTTTGCTTCCTGCTCATCTTCTAGAGACTCCCTAGGTAATTGAATAATTTCCATGATTCTGCCAGCACTAATACCAGCTCGCATCGCTGTTGGCAATAAATTTAAAACCGATGAAAACGATCCTCTTAAAGATGAAGACATTGACACATATAATGTCATTGTTCCATAACTAATATCTCCCTGCCATAGTCTATATGCTGCAAAACCATAACAAGCATAACCAATCAACTGACCAATAAATCCTGTCAAGATCGTCATTTTAGATTGAAACTTATTTTGAATCATCGCATAATCAATCGATTGATCCTGAACGTCTTTATATTGTTTAATAAAATAATCAACCAAGCCAAAGGCTTTGATCATTTGCATATTTTGTAATGTTTCTTGATTAAATGATGTCTTATGACTTTGCAGTTCCATTTGTTTACGCTGAAAATCACGCATTTTTCTCATAGAAAAACGGGTGCTCATAAACGAAATAGGAGCACCTGCTAAAGCAATTAATGCCATAATAATATCATTTTGTACCATCACAATAAAAGCACCGCCAAATGAAATCAAGATTGAAACCACATTAGGTAAATACGTTAAAATATTATTAGAAACCATTGCAGCATCACCATTGATTCGATACATTAGATCCCCCGTTCTATATTTAGACAATTCTTCCCAATCAGTCTGTAAGATCTGAGAAAAAATATCAATCCGAATCTCATTATTCACTTTCATACTAATGCGTAACGATAAACGCGTTTTAAAAGCATTAATAAACAACTGTGACACCCCTACACCAACATATAGAGCAACGACTTTTACGATTTCTAAAGAATTCTGACCAGTAATTGCGTCTACCAAATCTCTAGAAACCATCGATGTCCCTAACGTTAAAAAAGAACCCGAAGCCCCTAAAAGAGTATATGTTCCAATTAAAAACCAATAACGTTTCATATAGCTTCCCATCCATAACCATTGAGAAACCAGCTCTTTTAAACGCCCCTCTTTTATTCTTTTTATGTAGTGTTTAATTTTTTTAATCATTCAATATAGCCCTTTCAACTAACTCAACTGATTCTTCATCAGGTCTACACTTCAACAAATAAACAGGCACACAAGATAATAAACCATCAAGCATTGCCATTACTGCTTCAACCCCTATTTCATACCAGTGTGGTAAAAAGACATTTGCCAGCACTCTTTCAACCATTCTAATACCATCAAGTTTTTCTATCGTATTTTCTAAATCCTGCTGCAATACTACAATTCCCGATAATGCAACTTGTCTATTTTCACAATATGGTGATGATCCATGCCATGGACAGCCACATCCCCAATACGTTTGACCATCATCATGAACTAACGCCATATCTCCATTAATAATTACTGCATCACGATACTTATGCCATAACTCTGCCTGCGTTGTCTTACCAATACCTGAAGGTCCAATAAACATGATTCCTTTACCACTTACATCAACAAGGCTGCTATGCATCATTATTCCATGACGAGTCGCTAGATGTGTCATAATCGCTGCAATCAATGCTCCCTCTAAGCCATCACTTTGACCATCAAGCAACGTGATACTCGCTTTACTCCAATCATCATTAGCACTTAACAAAGCATTTTGACACTTCAACACAGCACATCCAGGTTGCGGTTCAAACACTTCAACACCATATTTATGCATAAGCTGAGAACAAACATTAATTTCTAAATCTGTCATCTCAGTATCACATTTAAACAAATCCCACGATGGATAATCAAATGAGTATTTACATAGCTTTATGACTTTTTTACATATTTCAAACATTAACATATTTAAATTATCTACTGTGGCCAAATTAAACATGTTCCATAATAAGAATTGAACCTAGCCCAATCATAATCTGGCTCATATCCTGACAATCTCTGAACATTTAAAACATATTGATAAATTAAATCATTTATCTTAGCTGTAACAGTAGCTATATCTCCTTCTACTAAATTACCTTGTTCATCAAATTTAACACCTAATTCTTGAGTTAAATAGTTGCAAAATTCACTTGTAGTCCAATATGTATCTTGGTAATCTCTTCCTAAAATATATCCCCATCCTGAACCACCAGGTTCATTATCTTTACTTTGTATTCCGCCTGGAAGATGCCATAAAACTGTGACAGATAAATGTCCTGTTCCAGAAGTATTTTGATTTACCGATCCACCAATATCCGCTGGCATAATTCCTGAATCCATATTTTGACCACCTATACTTGTATAGGGTACTGTTACTTCTCCTTGCATTAATTATTCCTCCTTAACCTTTCTACTTATATCTATCATTTCTTTTATCTTTTTACAATATTCTTTATCTAATTTGTTTAGCCCTCCACTGAAACATGCTAGATGAGCTAAACATTTTTTACACTGTTTTTTATACTCACATGTATAGCATTCATCTGGCCATCTTAGTTTTTCTTGATAATCTAAAAGTTCTTTCCAGCATTTTTCAAGTGATTGATTGACAACAGATATATGTGGTTCATCTAAAAACAAACAGAATCTCATATTACCATCCCAGGTAATATTAAATTCTTTATGATAACCTGAACATCTTTTAGCAGGTATGTCATCATTGGATGGTGGTAATTCATTCCATAGTTTTGAAGTTTGTTCAATACCTTCTGGATCCCATATTTCTATTGCACATTCTTTTGCTTCGCTTTGAGCGCCTCTTAATGATGGATAACAAGATGCGCTATAATACCATGGTAAGTTATTTTCTTTTGCGTATTGCATAATATTTTGAGTATCTTTTTTATTGTTTTTGATAAATGTTGTTACAAGCTGAATATTCATGTTTCTATCTTTTAAAGCTTGAATTCCAGCATTTGTTTTAGTAAAACCATTTTCAATACAACAAACATCTTGATAAACTTCATCATTTGAACCATATAAAGTTATTTTAACTGTTTCTGGGGGATATTCTTCTAATACATCTAGAATATCACCACTAAGCTGTGAAGCATTTGTTTGCAATGTAAGTAAAAATCCCATTTGTGATAAACCAATCCATATTTTTTTAAAATCTGGATGGCATACTGGGTCCCCCCAGTTATGCATATGGAAAAAACGCCCATTTCAACAGCTTGTCGACCTATTTCTAACCATTCATCACCAGTTAATTCTCTACCGTCTCCAACTTTAGATATTCTGTCTACAGGTAAATGTACATAGCACATCCGGCAATTAAAACCACATCGAGGCGTTATTTCAAATGTTGCATGAATGGGAATTGCATTTTCATATGCTTTTTGCTGCATCTTTGCTAATTTAAGCATGCCATACAAATTCTTCTGCATTATTTTTTAGAATCCTTTTCTAATTTTTTGATTTCCTCTTGTGAAAGTTCAATCTTAACTGAACCTGTAGCCGGTAATGGTCGTCCATTATCTAACATATAGTTGTTATCCAATAATTTTAAAAAAGCTTGAATATCTTTTCTTGCTATTTCTTTACTTACTCCAGAAAAATGTCCCATCACCGCTTCTACTAATGAATCTTCTGTGAATTCATCATTTTTCATGATATTCCATAACCAAGCTGTTGAATCTGTTATTTCCATCATTGGTGATATTTGTGATAAGCGTCCAATGGGAACAACAATATTCTCTCCAGCCACTTTACGTAAAACAAGATCTTTTTTTAATTTCATTATAATAATCTCCATTTTCAATAACATTTTATGTAAAAATGTAATATATCAATAAATAATTACTATCTATAATTATTATCTACCTTCAAATTTCATCAATCAGATTAATTTTATCATAATTTATTTAATTTACAACCTTTATCTACTCAAACGCAGGTTTTATGTTTAAAGCGCAAAAAATAGTAATATTAAAAGTCTTTTTTATTTTTTCATAAAAATAATTTAGTTATAAAGCATCAATAGATACTACTTTATATTATTATAGTTTTTCAATATTTTATAGATATTTTAAAAGTTTGTGATATTATATAAGAAAAATATGAATTAGGTGAAATTATGAATGTTATTAATGAATTATTTATGAAGATGATATCTTGTTATATGCATGATAAAGAATTTGAGGAATCTTTATCTTTTTTAACTAATGAACAGTGGCAAAAATTGCATGATTTTTCTAAAATGCATTATTTATCGCCAATTGTATATGAAGTTGTTAAAAATAATGATTCTTTTAAACAATTACCAGATTTGTTTAAAAATCAGTGGAAACAGGAAACTATTTCTTTAGTTATTAAACAGGTGCAATTAAGTGAAGCTTTTTTGAAAATATATCAGGAAATAAGAAAAACAGGTATTAATTGTATTGTTACGAAAGGAATTGTTTTAAGACAGTTATATTCTAAAAGAGAATGGCGTGTATCTGGTGATGAAGATATTTTTATTAAAAAAGAGGATTTTAAAAAGGTACATCAGATATTTATTGATCGTAATTATCATGTAATAAATGATATTGCCAATGAGAATATTCCAGTTATTACTTATGTTGATCCAATAACAGATTTAAATATTGAACTTCATTTACAATTATTTGGTAAAGATACTTATTTGGGTTTTCTTAATGATTATTTTAAGGATAGTTTTGATCATTGCATGGAAATAGAAATAGATAATGTTTTTATACAGGTAATGAATGAAAATGATCAATTATTTTATTTGATTTGTCATTGTTTTAAACATTTTATTAATAATGGAGTTGGTTTAAGACAGTTAATGGATATTGGAATGTATAGTCAAAAATATTATAGTATGATCGACTGGTTGGCACTATTACATAAAACAAATGATTTTAAAGGTAATTTGTTTGTTCATTGTATTTATAGTATTCTTGAAGATTTTTTTAATGTTTCAATGGATAGTATAAACTATCCTAAACAACTAATTGATAATTTAGATTATCATGATATTTTAGAAGATATCTTTGATAGCGGAGTATTCGGACTTTCAAGCGAAGAAAGAATTTATAGCAATTTAGTCACCAGACGAGTTATTAATAAAGAACATAAAAAAATTCCTTTACGGGAACTTATTTTTCCATCAGCTAAAAAACTACGCTCTGGTTATGCTGTTTTATATGATCATCCATATTTATTACCATATATATGGATAAAACGAATTTTAAGATTTCTTATTCGTTATAACAGCAGTCGAAAAAACAGTAATCTTGATATAACAAAATCTGTAGTTTTAGGTAATGAAAGAATTGCTTTGTTGAAAAAATATCATATTATTGATTAAAATGTATATTTAAAAACTATTAGAATATTTTTACATACTTATTTTGTAAAGTAGATAAGGAGGTTAACATCATGTTAACTAGTAAACAAATTATGAATGAAATTTGTAAACGCATTATTATATTATCCCCTCAAGAAAGAGTTGCTTTTTTAAAAGAATTAGGAATTGAAATTTCGATAGAACAATGTTCATCACTTGCCTTTGAAACAGATATCATTGATTTAATTGAACATTTATCAAATAATAGTGATAATAAAATCATTTAAACCTATTAATATTAAAACAACTAAAAATATAAATGATGCTTTTAAAAACGCCAGAATTTACAACATATATAAACAGACCAAAGACAGTGTTGAATATTATCTACTTAAGCACTAGAGCTATCTACTGCTAAAAAAGATGATATTGAAAACAAGCCGCCTTGATACGATAATAAAATAAGTTACAAATATTGAAACCGATACTTAAAATCGATTCAATGTTAAAACAGGCATATGAATGAAAAGAAGACTAGCTTGACTTCAATAAAAATCACACATATGAAAACGTATCAAAAAATATAATGGACTTTATAACTAGTTAGTAGCATTAAATATCAATGAGTTTAAAAATGCTGTAAATATCTTTAAAAATATAAAAAGACAGATCATCAATTCATTTATTATCATTAACAGCAGAATTAAGATTCTATTAAAAACAGCTTTAAAATATAAAAATTTTAAAAGATCAAAAAACCAAAAGATCTGTACAAAATCAGATAATAATTAAATAAGATAGTTGTTTGATCATATTATATTAATAGTACCATTCTTGACCCCATAGTGTTGAATGGTACTTTTTCGACTATAAACAGAATTAGAGTCATCAAATCCCACATTTAAACATAAACTTTTGTTAACATATAATAATTTAAATGCTATATCTTTAGTTTATTTCCTCTATCTTACATATATGTTTTTTACTCTTTTTATCATAACTGATTCCTACTAATATTAGATCATCTAAATATTTCTCTAATCCATAATAATATTTCTTCTCTTTGATCTGATCTATCGCTGTCTCTACTTCCTGATCCCACTTCAATTCTACTATCATCGCTGGTTTATCATCTTTTGGAATAAACACCATATCTGCATACCCTTTGCCGCTTGGCATCTCTCTTATTATCGTATAATGATTTCTTGCATATATATACGCGATCGATATCGTATATGACAGGGCATTTTCATTATTATATGTTAGTATCGCTGTATCCAAATGTGCTTCTTCGATATACTTGGCTACTAATTCCTCTTCTCTATTCCATGTCACTTCTAATAAGGCACGGCTGTTTAATAACGCTTTCGTCGTTTCATTCCATGATGAATCTTCAATTGATGCTACAAACGAACTTGTTACTTCCTTATTTGGAATATAACATGTCTGATCAGAACTGTTATATCCTAGATAACCTAGATGGATCAGCAGTGTTAAAACATCATCTTTTGATTTAAACGTCGTCATATCATTTTGAAACTTGTCTGTATTCAAATATACCTCTTCTCCAGCTAATAATTTAACAACATCATCTTTCAAGCCGTCATAATTCATATCGATATATACTCTTAAGGCTTCATACGTCTCCGTTGATGTCCAGTAATTCCCAAACTTTTTCCTTATGATCGAGGCTACTACTGATCTTGGCGAAAATGTTGAAATCGTATCTGTCAAATGATAACCATCATACCATTCTTTCATTTCTTCATAACTGATATTATACTGATGACATAGTTTTTCAACTTCTTTTTCTGTAAAACCCATATATTCTGATAATAATCCTGGATCAACCATTGAAATTTCATCAAACATATTTAAGGCACTATGGGTTCCATATTTCTTGATTGGCAGAATTCCCGTCATATAGCATAATGATACATATGATTTATCTTTCAACAGATTTCTTAAAAAATCCAGATATTTTTCCTGGGCTTCTTTATCATTTTTGTATTCTCTGAAAATACAGTCCCATTCATCAATGATAAAAATAAAGCTGTTTTGAATCTGACTGTATATATCATTGAGAACTCTAATAAGTTTTGTTTTATCAAAATATAACAAATCCTTATATTTCAAAAGCAGTTCCCAAATAACTGAATCATTCACCAATTGAATCATCTTTTCAACATCATGTGTTTCACTTAAAAAATCCTGCATATTGAGATGGATCACATTATGCTGATTTAAATGCTTTTGATATAACTCTGTTTGACAGATTTTTAAATCATTGAATATCTGTGATGAATCACAGCCCTTGGAATAATAAGCTGTTAACATATTAGCATCGGTGCTCTTTCCAAAACGCCTTGGTCTTGAAACACATAACATTTTATTTGGTGTACGTATTAGAGGATTTGTTTTCTCTATCAATAAGCTATGATCAACAAATACTTCTCCTCGCAGCATTTCAGCATACTTTTCATTATTTGGATTTAAATAGATACCCATGACTATCGCTTCCTTTCATAGAGTTATTGTAACATTTTTTATTTGTCTATTCATCACATTTGATGCTAATCATAGTTTAATTTTATTGATCAATCCAATCATACATATTGGTGGGTATGACTAATTAATTTAACATCATTATCAAATTGATTGTATATATTAAATTTATGTAAATCAGTTTTGAATTAACGCTTCAAAATCATACGTATACCAATTGACCAATGCTGTGCCAATTTAAATATAGAGTTTTGTTAACATATAATAATTTAAATGTTATATCTTTAGTTTATTTCCTCTATCATACATATATGTTTTTTACTCTTTTTATCATAACTGATTCCTACTAATATTAGATCATCTAAATATTTCTCTAATCCATAATAATATTTCTTCGCTTTGATCTGATCTATCGCTGTTTCTACTTCCTGATCCCATTTTAACTCTACTATCATCGCTGGTTTATCACCTTTAGGCATAAAAACCATATCTGCAAACCCTTTACCGCTTGGCATTTCTCTTATTATCGTATAATGATTTCTGGCATATATATACGCGATCGAAATTGTATACGCTAAGGCATTTTCATTATTATATGTTAGTATCGCTGTATCCAAATGTGCTTCTTCGATATACTTGGCTACTAATTCCTCTTCTCTATTCCATGTCGCTTCTAATAAGGCTCTGCTGTTTAATAACGCTTTCGTCGTTTCATTCCATGATGAATCTTCAATTGATGCTATAAATGAACTTGTTACTTCCTTATTTGGAATATAACATGTCTGATCAGAACTGTTATATCCTAGATATCCTAGATGAATCAGCAGTGTTAAAACATCATCTTTTGATTTGAACGTCGTCATATCATTTTGAAACTTATCTGTATTCAAATATACTTCTTCTCCAGCTAATAACTTGACAATATCATCTTTCAAGCCATCATAATTCATATCGATATACACTCTTAAGGCTTCATACGTCTCGGTTGCACTCCAGTAGTTTTCGTATTTTCTGTCCATTAAAGCATAAACAACAGAACGATGGTTATAAACTGATAAATCATCTGTCATCCTGTATCCATCATACCAGTCCTTCATTTTTTCATAGTCCATATCATATTTTAAACATAAATCTTCAACTTCTTTTTCTGTAAACCCCATAAACTCTTCCAGTGGTGTTGGATTGAGTATTGATATTTCCTTGAACATATTCAAGGCACTATGGGTTCCATATTTCTTAATTGGCAAAATTCCCGTCATATAGGCAAGCTCTACATAGGGCTTATCTTTTAATAAATCTCTTAAAAAATCCAGATATTTTTCCTGAGCTTCTTTATTTTCTTTATATTCTCTAAAAATACAGTCCCACTCATCGATAACAAAAATAAATGTATGATGATATTTAACATAGATCTTATTAAAAATATCAGCTAAAAATTTATACCTGCCTATTCTTATTTCATAAACTTCTAACAATTCTTCTAAAACACTTTCTGTAAGATAATCAACAAATTCAAATATATCTTTTGTTCGTGATGAAAAATCCTGCATATTGAGATGTATCACATTATGCTGATTTAAATGCTTTTGATATAACTCTGTTTGACTGATTTTTAAACGATTGAATATCTGTGATGAATCACAGCCCTTGGAATAATAAGCAACAAGCATATTGGCATCAGTGCTTTTTCCAAATCTTCTTGGTCTTGAGACACATAACATTTTATTTGGCGTACGTATCAAAGGATTTGTTTTCTCTATCAATAAGCTATGATCAACAAATACTTCTCCTCGCAGCATTTCAGCATATTTTTCATTATTTGGATTTAAATAGATTCCCATGATTATCGCTTCCTTTCATAGAATTATTGTAACATTTTTTATTTACCTATTCATCACAATTTGATGCCGATCATAACTAAATTTTATTTTACAATAAAGGATTAAAAAAACAATCGTAAAGGCATACTAGAAAAACTACTCGAAAATGAGTAGTTTTTTATTATTTTTTTGACTACCATTTGACTACCACTAAACATAGTTAAATATATCTAAATTTACTTAAATACAACTAAGTAAATCAAAATCAAAAGATAAAATAAAAAAGCTTAAACCTTAGTAAAACCTAGTGTTTAAGCCATTATTTACAATGGTCTCCCCTCACGGTCTCGAACCGTGGACCCTCTGATTAAGAGTCAGATGCTCTACCAACTGAGCTAAGGAGAGATGACAATTATTATAATACACCTATTTTTAGATAAAAGCAAGTGAATTTTAATGATAAACTATAAAAGTTATGCTATAATTAACAAATAGATGGGGTGAGTGTCAAATGTTTTATAAACAGACTGTAAATGATATAAAATTAGTTATTTTGTCATTAGATGGCGGATTATTAGATTTAAATCGCTTAAGATTCAATTATCTTAAAAAAATATGTAAAATTCATAATCAAGTTTTAACAAAAGAAGAGTTTGAAAGATCATTAGGTAATATGTATACAATGTATGATAATTTTCCTATCAGTCAGGATATTGTTTCTGATGATTTAAATGAATTGATTGAACGTGATTTATATGAATATGCAAAATTAAAGCCAAATTCATTAATGAAAGAAGGCACTGAAGAATTATTACAATTTTTTAAACAAAAAAATATAAAAATTGCTGTAATTTCGACTCATAAAATAAAGCGTGCCATCCAATATCTACAATTAACTAGATTATATAATTATGTTGATTTTATTATTGGCGGCGATAGTAATAATCCTCCATTACCTGATCCATATCTATTATCCATAATTTTAGAACAATTAAATGTTACCCCTGAACATGCTTTAGTAGTTGCAAACTACCCTAATTTATTATATGCTGCTAATCAAAAATTATTTAATGTTATTTATTTAACTGATTTATGTCCAGCAGTTAATTCGATTTCTTATCGAGCCTTTAAAGTTGCTAAAAACAATCTTGAGGTTATCAATATTTTCCTCTTTGCACGATATGATTCTATGGAAATGTACTCGCCTTTATTAGGTATGTCTAGCGATATGTCCATTGAAACACTTGAACAAACATATTATAAACTGCTTGAAGAATACAAGAATGATCCTCAATTAGTTGATTTAGTACGTCAAACATATCATTACTTTTTAGGTGAAATTTTAGATAAAAAACCTGACTCTGCTAATTCTTCATTATTTGAAGATGAAAAAGTATCTAATCAGCAAGAGCCTCCAGATACTAAGGAAAATACGACTGCCAAAATTGATAATTCTTCTGAAGATCTAGTTAAGCATTTTGAATTTTCAGACGAACCTGAAGATGTAAAATCAGTAAATGATAAACCTATAATTGGTGGTGATCCTAAACGAGTTAATGAACTTATGGATATTATTAATGGAACTGTTAAAGAAGAAACTGATCATGATGAGATTCCTGATTCTCCAATTGAAAAAGAAGAAACAAATATAAGTAATCATATTATTAACTTTTTCTATACTTTAATAATTGTAACAATTATTTCTTTTTCTGGAATGCTTGTTTTTTCAGCTTTTGAAGATTTTATCAATAGACCTGGTATTGTTACAGGAATAATAAAAAAGCTAATAGATTTATATGTTAATATTGTTTCAAGTATTTATGCTTTTATTTTTAATATTCTTCATAAAATTTTAAATTTTATTCCTGATTATGATAACTTGATTTCTGGTAATAATTTTTTATCTAGTCTTGCAATTAAATTGATATTATTCATTATTTTTAACTTGATTATTGTATATATCATAAAATTTGTAACTAATCTATTAAAAGAGTCGGAGGAAGATAATGACCCTTATTCAAAAAATTAAAGAAACTGATATTAAAGTATCGCATATTTTTCCAAAATTTTATCATCATAAATTCTTATGCAAAGCTATGACTATTATTACAGGTGTCGGTGATTTTGGTATGATCTGGCTGTTTTTAATATTTGTTTTAAGTTTAAATAGTAAAACTCAGCTTCTAGCTCAAAAAATGCTCGCAGCTTTACTTCTATCAACTATTATTAGTCAGGTTATTATCAAATCAATAGTAAAAAGAAAAAGGCCCTGTCAGACTTACAGCGATATTAAAATGTTAATTGCTATCCCTAGTGATTATTCTTTCCCATCTGGACATACTGCATCAAGTTTTGCCTGCGCGACTACCATATGCTTTCTTTTCCCTAAAACTGGCTCCTTATTTATTTTATTTGCCTTTTTGATATCATTTTCACGATTATTTCTATTTGTTCATTATTTAAGTGATGTAATCTGCGGAATCATTCTAGGCATTCTTGTAGGTATTCTAGTAATGATATTTTAAAAAACAGCATGTCTTTTAAGACATGCTATAACATCACATAAATCAAAATAACAGCAATTAGATTCTTTACACTATGCAATACGATAGGGGCAATAATATTTTGCCTTCTTTCATAAGCATAAGAAAATGCTAAACCAGCTGTCATATAAGGAATCAATTTCAGCCATTCTGTCATATCACCAGCTAAAATATAACTATAAACATGTAATAATCCAAATAAAAAAGATGAAATCAAGTGTGCCCAAAAGGCACTTTTTTGGCGTAAAGTGTTAAAAACAAGACCTCTAAAAAATAACTCTTCAACTATTGGTGCTAAAATAACAGCATGAACTGTCATCAACAAAACATTTGAAGATAACATAGTAACAACAAATGTTTGATTTGTCGCTTCACTAGCATCAGCTGATAAAAATAAATTAACTATAAATTCACCTATATAACCAAGCACATATGATGATATTATCCCAATCGTTAAAATCCAAATAATATTTTCTAATAACTCTTGTCGAAATATTTCCCAATTCTTTTTTATAAAATCCTTAAATACAACTAATAATAATATTGCTGTAGATAAACCAATCAATACATTAAAATAAACATTGATTGATTCTGAAGTAACATCATTACTTATAAATACTGTATATAATTTGATCAAAAAATTAAAAATACTTGGTGCAAAATACAAATACCAGGGAAACAAAATAATTGTTCCAATTGCCTTTTGCCGACTACTTAATTTTATTTCTTTTATTAAATTCAATCTAACACCCCATTAAATAATATTTTTATCCTCTAAATCAATTTCTTCAAATAATACCGCAAGACAGATCTGCATTTCAGCTGAAAATAAATAAACCATTATCACTGCAACCAATAAATCAGAAACTAGAGTAACTGGTAAAAATACTTGAATTATCGCTGTTATTATGATTGTTAATAAAAACCAGCCTAAATATGAAAGATATAAGACAAACAAAGTCCCTTTATATCTTTTCATCAAACGTGCAGATTCACTCATCGCCTTAGCCCCATAAATCTTATATTTTTCTAAAACATATGGTGTCAATGCAAAAGTCAAACTATATAATACAGCAATAATCAAAATAGCAGCAAATTCTATTGTTATAAATCCCCCTAAAGCTCCCGCTATTTCAATAAAAGCAGGATCTTCAACAACCGCAGTAAGATCACTAGTATAAAGATTTGATTGGGTTAATAATAATCCAAGATTATCAAACACATTTTCATCAATAGTTATTTTAGCAATAAAAAATAATATCAAAGTAGCCAGCAAAACAAGTACTATTAAAAAAGCAATTTGAATAAAATAAGTAAAAAACAATTCTTTAAATCTTTTAAATCCTGTTAAACCTTCATTTTCAATTGTAACTTCATCACCACGTTCATTTACTGCTTTTAAAGCTGTAACAACATTCCCATGAGAAAATGGTAGCATTATTATTGATACTAACAAAGAGATAAATGGTATTGTCACATTCAATGTTTGACCAAGATAATCTATAACCGTTGTTATCACACTTATAAAAATAAAAACAAAAATTATATTATTATGATCTTTCAAAACACTTCTAGCTTTTATTTTAATATCCCGAATATTCATTTAGATCTACCTCCCTGAGCGTATTATAACAAAAAAGCAGTCTAAATGTAAAATTATTTAATATCTAAACTAGTCTTGATTGCTTGATTGATCAATTGCATTATTTTATCATCTATGATTCCAACTTTCTCCCTTATTCTTTGTTTATCGATCGTTCTGATCTGTTCCAATAAAATAACACTTTTTTTCTCTAAATAATTATTCTCTACCATAACATGTGTTGGCAATGGATTCTTTGTTAATTTAGATGATATCGGTGCTACAATAATCGTTGTAGAATAACGATTACCTTTATTATTTTGTAATACAACAACTGGACGATAACCACCTTGTTCACTTCCAATCACTGGTGATAAATCAGCATAATAGATTTCCCCTCTATGTATCATATTTCACAACTCCTTTAGTGCAATATATGAACTAAATAATTTTTTATTACTTAAAAATTATTTAACTGTCTGATCATTTTATGTTAGGATAAAATTAACGGAGGTAATAATAATGATCAAAGCTGTGATTTTTGATATGGATGGTTTAATGATTGATAGTGAGCGAGTTACTTTTGAAGGATATCAGCATGTTTTAGCTAAAAAAGGACTAACGATGTCACTAGATTTTTATAAAACTTTATTAGGTAAACCATTAATAGCCATTTTTAATCAGTTTTATGATACATATGGTAAAGATTTTAATGTCGAAGATACGATTGAGGCAGTTCACCAATATATATCTGATATATTTGAAAAGGATGGTGTTCCATTAAAAAAAGGACTGATTGAATTATTGGAATATTTAAAAACTCATAACTATAGAACAATTGTAGCCACAAGTTCCCAGCGTTATCGGGTAAATCGCATTCTTCAATTAGCAAAATTAAATCAATATTTTGATGATTCTATTTGTGGTGATGAAGTAACTAAAGGCAAACCTGATCCTGAAGTATTCTTAAAGTCATGTGAAAAATTAAATGTAAAACCACACGAAGCGTTGGTACTCGAAGATTCTGAAGCTGGCATCAAAGCTGCCGATCTTGCAAAAATTAAAGTAATTTGTATTCCTGATCTAAAATATCCAGATCCTGAATTTGTAAAAATGACATATAAAATCATGAATGATTTGTTAGAGGTTCGTGATTTTTTTAACCAAGATTAACTTGGTTTTTTTATTTGAATAATATAAAAAGCTGGTTAAAAACCAACTTATAATAAATTTGAATATATCATTTAGCAAGTTTATCTAAAGCATCTTTAGCAGCCTTTTGCTCTGCTCTTTTTTTACTAGATCCTACACCAATGCCTAAAACCATATCATCCATTTTTACAGCCATCTCAAAAACAGGATTATTTGAAGGTCCTGTAGCTGAAATCAAATCATAAGTAACTGTTTTTCGCTGATCAGCTTGAATCAGTTCTTGAAGTCTAGTCTTAAAATCAGTTATTTCATCATAATCAACATCTTTAACATGTTTATAAACTGTCTTATTTAATACTTTTTCCACATATTCATGACCACAATCATAACAAACAGCACCAATAAAAGCTTCAAAAATATCTGCCAGGACGCTATCACGATCACGTCCACCATTATTTAATTCGCCAGCACCTAAAAAAATCAACGATCCTAAATCCAGCTCTCTTGCAAAACGAGCCAAGGATTCTTCACGAACTAATTTAGCTCGTAACTTTGTTAGACGTCCTTCGGGTAAATCAGGATATAGATCGTAAATATATCGTGAAACATGATACTGTAATACCGCATCACCTAAAAATTCTAATCGTTCATAATCATGATTTTTTAACCGATGTTCATTTGCATAAGAAGGGTGCGTAAAAGCTTCGATAAAAATATCTATTTCATGATAAGGTATCTCCATAATTTGTAAAAATTGTTTTAATTCCACGTTATTTCAATCCTTCTTTCATTTTTTCTACTACATTACTTGAAACCATTTCAAAAGCTAAATTTATAGCATTTTCAAAAGCAACAGCATCACTAGAACCATGAGCTTTAATTACCGGTTTAACAAAGCCCATCATCAAAGCCCCACCAGCCGCTTTAGGATCAAATTTTGTCATTAATTGTTTTAAAGCTGGTTTAGCCATTACTGCACCTAATTTAGTACGAGTCGAAGACATAAAACCATCTTTTAAACTTTTTACTAACACTTTAGCTACACCTTCAGTTGTCTTCAAAGCAACATTACCAGTAAAACCGTCAGTAACTATGACATCCACCTCGCCATCTAAGATTTCCTTACCTTCAATATTGCCAATAAAATTAATTTCTTGCATACTTTCTAAAATTTTATATGTTTCTTGATGGATTTCATCACCTTTATGATGTTCACTTCCGATATTTAATAAAGCTATTTTAGGATTATCGATTTTTCGCACATTTTTAGCATAAACATTGCCCATAATTGCAAATGATTTTAATTGTTCGACTGTATTTTCAGAATTAGCACCAACATCAAGCATAGCTACATCTTTACCATTATATGTCGGTAACATTGCCATTAAACAAGATTTTTCTACTCCTTCTAAACGTTTTAAAAATAGCATCGCACTAGCATAATAAGCTCCCGTATTTCCACATGACAGTACTGCATCAACTTCATTTTTTCTTGCCAGCATCATTGTTTTAACCATGCTGGATTCTTTTTTTCTACGAATTGCAAGAATATTTTCTGTCATTTCTAATACTTCTTGAGCATCAATTAAAGTTACCTGAGAATAGGGTTTCAAAGCTTCTAATTCTTCTATTTTTCCTACCACATATAACTCATCAGTTTTATTTTTACTAAGAAATGATAAACAGGCTTCGACAACGATCGAACTTCCCAAATCACCACTCATAGCATCTATTCCTAATTTCATCTTTTTCACCTCATATTAGTACATATTATAACACAAATCAATCAATATATTTATTATTGTTGATCAATTGTTCTTCAATCTCATTAATTAATTTTAAATATGCTGCATCATTAGATTTACTTTCTAATAATTCCTGAGCATCTTTTCTAGTTACTTCCAAAATATTAATATCTTTAAAAATATCTCCGATTGCAAAAGCTGGTAGACCACTTTGTTGATTTCCTAATATTTCACCAGGTCCCCTTATTTTCAAATCATAATAAGACACCTCAAAACCATCATGACAATTTTTCAAAAACTCTAATCTTTCAATTGCTTCTTTACTAGAAGAATTACTCAACAAATAACAATAGCCTTGTTTATGCCCTCGACCAACTCGGCCTCTTAATTGATGTAGTTGACTTAATCCAAAACGTTCAGCATTATAAATCACGATCCAATTGGCATTACTAACATCAACGCCAACTTCAATAACTGTTGTTGAAACTAAAATTTGAATTCGATTAGCTTTAAAATCATTCATTGTTTTTTCTTTAGTTTCATCATCCATTTTACCATGAAGCAGCCCTACTGTATAATGATTTTTAAAATAAGCTTTCATTCCTTCGTAAATACTAGTTGCATCACGACTATCAATAGCCTCACTTTCATCAACCAAGGGACATACAACATAGCATTGTCCGCCACTAGCCAAATAATTTTTTAGTTTATTTAAAATAGGCTTCATACTATGCGATTTTATTACCTCAGTTACAACTGGTTTTCTTCCGCTAGGCATTGTTTTAATAGTTGAAACATCCATATCTCCATATAAACTGATTGCTAAAGTTCGCGGAATCGGTGTTGCTGACATAACCATAAAATCTACTTTTTGACCTTTTTCTTTCAATGCTTTACGCTGATTTACGCCAAAACGATGTTGTTCATCTGTTATTACCAAACCAAGATTATGATAATTTACTTTTTCTTGAAATAATGCATGTGTTCCTACAATAATATCTATTTTCCCGTCTCTTAAATCTTGATAGATTGCTTGTTTTTCTTTGGTTGACAAATGTCCTGTCAATAAACCTATATTAACACTAGTTTCTTTAAATAATTTTATTAATGATTGATAATGCTGTGTTGCTAAAATTTCCGTGGGTGCCATCATGGCACCTTGAAATCCGGCTAAATAATTGGCATACAATCCAATTGCACCAACTACGGTTTTACCACTTCCTACATCACCCTGAATAAAACGATACATCGTCGTATCTTTTTTTAAATCATTAATTACTTCATCGACCGCTTTTATTTGGTCATCTGTTAATTTAAAGGGAAGCTTTTCGATAAACTGCTCTAATATTTTTTGATCAAAATTTTTCTTGATACCAATATTTTTCTTATGTGAGATCTTAATATATTGCATTGTTAATTGAAATTTTAAAAATTCTTCGTATTTTAAATGCCGTGAAGCTTCTTTAATATCATTATTGTTAGATGGAAAATGAATTAAATTTAAAGCTAATTCTTTATGAATTAAATGATGTTTGATCAATAAAGAATTAGGTATTTCATCTTGTATGTGTCCCTGATAAAATTTTAAAGCTTTTTTTACATAATTCTGAAATGACTTTTGGGTTATTCCCTCTTTTAATGAATAAACAGGACTGATTCCGGCAATTTCATCTAAAGTCTTTAATTTAATATCACTAGCCACAATACTGTTATTAGCACTATTATATTTACCAATTACTGTCAAAATCATCCCTTTAGTCATATTTTTTTTCATAAAATGACGATTAAATATCGTGATTTTATAAGTTTCGTGCTGATAAAGAAGAGGAAATGTCAACCTAGATAATCTTCCCTTAAAAAAGACTTTTGGTTCCTCAATTAAAACACCTTCAATAATAACTTTTTCATTATTTATTAAAGGTGTTTCCTCAATACACTCATAGCGATAGGGAAAATGAAGTACCAGATCTCTAAGATTATTTATGCTCATTTCATTTAATAATTTAATTCTATTTTCAGTTATCTTTATCTGCTGTAAAGGAATTTGTCTTGCCATAATATCACCATGAATATTGTATATTATTTACTCAAAAATATCTACTCCTAACATTTTATTATGATCAAACAATCAGAATATTTTTATCTATAATATCAACTTAATCATTAGATTATTTTTATTAATATATTTTTAACTATAATAAAAATAAGTCATCCTTTAGAATAACTTATTTTTCAATCAATTCAATAGCTTGTTTCAATACTACCTCACCATTCATCTCTAAAAGATCTTTTTCTTCAATTACGGCAACTGGAATAGAATTTTTAACAATAGAGCGAATTTTTTCAAGATCTCCAGCATTTTGTGGTGCTATTAAAATACAGTCAGCCTCTGCCCAAAATAACTCAATTGCACTTGAAATTGCTGTCCAGATCATCACATTTATATTTTGTCTATGCGCTTCTTTTTTCATCGCATTAACAAGCATAGTTGTAGTCAATCCTGACATGCAGCAAAGTAAAATTTTATACACAATTATACCTCCATACATACTATTTTATATTATGCAACGATTCTATCACAACGAAACAAAAAATACTACTTTTTTATCACAAAAAAAGATAATTATCATTTAATGCATGTTGTAAAATGAAACTGGAATTTAATTTTGTACATTTCCACCATCAATCAACTATAAAAAGAAATTTTTATTTATTTTTAAATCCTTGATTTTATTATATCGTCTTTAAATTAATAATCATTTTTTTGATAGACTTATAAAAAACCAATCAACTTAAATTGTCGATTGGTTAGTTTTTACTAATTAGTTTTTAAAAATTTCTTTTTTAAAAGAATTGATGAAACACATAAAGCAATAATATAACTGCATAACCCTAAATCATCACCTGTTTTAACAGTACTATTTTGATTATCAACTAAATTTCCTAATCTATTATTGCCAGCACCAGATACAGTAGTACCTGGTTCATTATTGCCTAGCTCAGGCGCTGGATTCAAATCAGGTTTAATCGAATCAGGATCTGTTGTTAAAGTTATCTTTGCAGTTCCAGAAGGAATTCCACTACCTCCCGTTAACTTTACATTTTTAGTAGTAACTATTATTTTCTCACTAACAGCATCGCCACCTTTTTTACGATCATTTGCTGATAAAGCTAAACTATCACCACCGTTACTTTCAAGATTAGCTACTGTTATCTTACCATAACCAGTAATTCCATCACCGCCATCACCATAATGACCATAACCACCATTAGCAATTAATGTACCTAAACCAGAAATAGTTCCGCCATTTAATACAACACCATTACCACCTTGAACTGATGGATAGAAAACTTCTTCTCCTCCACCAGTAGCAGTTAAAATAGCATTTTCTGCAATAATAAGTTCTCCATTAACCAAGATTGCATTTTGACCTGGTAATGTGCCACTGCCATCATCACCTTGAATAGTATTAGTACCTAACACAGTTACTTTTCCATTTACAATTACAACACTCAAATTATCTGGTTTATTAGCACCATCTGTTAAATAGCGGCTATTTGAAATAATTTGAGCATCTTTTAAAACACTACCTTCATTCAATGTTAAAGTATCTGTCAATGCTGAAGAGTGTGACATTGTAAACGTTCCACCATTAACCTCAACTGGTCCAAAAGCAACAGAGTCTTTTAAATGTAAACTACCGCCTTTTTCAACAATAATTTTTACACTTGAATATATTTTCATGTTTTCAATAGTTACAGAACATCCTGCAGGTATCGTTAAAGTTTCTAAAGCATATCCTTGATTATTACCAATGATTCCATATAAACCAGATTCATGTGAACCATAAATATGAGTTAAATTAACTGGTACGATACTATCAGCACATTTAGAAATTTCATATGGTTCCATATCCCATGAAGTAATTGTTTGATCTAAAGCATCAAAACGTTGTTGTAAAGTTTGATCATCTACATAAATACGTAATTGACATTGATTAGATACTATAGTTTGTCCACGATCAGTTAATGTAGCTTGAACAATATATACCCCAGCTTTTTCTGGCGTTCCAGAAACAGCAATCGTACCATTAATATTAATAACATTCATTCCGCTTCCTTCTGGAGAAATAGAAACAGATAATTTTGCTTCTGAATGTTTATTTCGATATTCATAATAATCTGATTTATCAGTTCCTTCTATTACATAAGGAGTTAAATAACATTGATATCCTGTTTGTCCAACAGTTACAGCATCTAAAGAACCTTCTAATGTTAATGATAACTTGTCATTAATTTTTAAAGGTACTGTTTTTTCAATAGATACATCTCTTTCATCATCAGATATTATTTTAATATTAACAGTATAATCTCCAATATTTTCTGGTGTTCCAGTAATTTCAATTTTATTATCAACAACTCTTGCCTCTAATCCATTAGTATTAGGCAAAACACTAATTTCTAATGAAGCTTGATCACTGTTTGTTCCCGTTAATTCATATGATAAAGAATCATAATATGCTTGCCCTTTAGCACCATCTTTTAAAGATGTTGATAACATTGTTAAATTTAAAGGAATAAAAGATGGTTTTGCGTTTCCAACATTTTCTGGTTCAACAGTTGTTCCAGCATATATTGCTGAGCCGTTGTTTTCGATTTTTCCGGTATCAAATGTACAATTAGTAAAAGTTGCTGTTCCATTGTTAATAACTGTTTGACTAAAAATACATGATTCGAATACTACATTTGCTCCTTCTTCAATTAAAAGCCCACTATCAATATCAAATGTAATATTTCTTACAAGAACATTACTATTAGCACCAAATTTCATCGTTCCACCACGAACATCTCTAATTGTTCTTTGCATTGGTTTATCTTCAAAAAAGTTTTTTGTCCATCCTAATAATTGTTCAACATTAGAGCCAATCGTAGTTGTTCCAACACCTGTTAAATTAGCACTAACTTTAATAATTGATGCATTATTGGACCAGCCTAAATAAGTATCTAAATTATAACTGTTATCATCAATAATATATTCATCATTAGCTGCATATACTTTTGTCATATTTGCAGCTGGTTGTAACATCACAACCATAGCTAAAAATAAAGAAAGTATAATTTTTTTCATATCCGATCCTCACTATTTATTTTATAGTTAGCTTAAGCTAACAATAAGTATATTACTACCTACCCATATTGTCAATAAAAACATGATATTTTGTTATAAAAAGCTAACAAAATAAACTACCTAAATCTAGGTAGTTTATCCGTGTATACTATTTTTCTTCATTTCGTTTTGATTTTCTTACTTTCCATGTAAGTCCACTTGCTCCAAATGAAGAAATTGCTAGACTCATCCATCCCCAAATACTAGCTGGATCACCCGTTTTTAGATCATTTGAATCTGTTTTGTTACCTGAGTTATCTGGAGAAGGCGCTGATGAATTACCGCTATTTGTAACATCACTAGATGGTAAATCATCACTATTATCAGCTTTTGCTAAAGCATCAATTGCACTTTGTAATGCTTTTGCAATATTATCAACTGATTCTTGAGATTCTTTTGTTTCTAAAATTGTTTTAGCTTCATCAAGAACTATTTGAAGTGTTGACCAGCTATCTGCAGTATAATCTGTTTCTTTTAATGCTTCTGCCTTTTCAATGATAGATTGTAGTGCTGCTGTATCAATTTCATCAACTGGCTCATCTTTTAGTGAAACTACTATACCAGATACTGATGGATATCCGATTGACTGAACATCTAATTCATATTCTGTACCAGCATCTGGGAAGACTACTGTCGTATTTCCATGGAAACTTACTTCAGCATCAAAGTTTATACTTCCATCTTCATTAAATACTACCGTTCCCAAATTACTTCCTCTTAATGCTTTTCCATTTACACTGATTCCTGATATACTGCTTAAATATGTCGCTACATCTAATCCTTCTGGTAATACTAATTTGTTATTTACTAGTTTTACGTCTCCTTCGTTATATCCTGCTGTTAAAATAACATTTGCTGTCATATCTTCATATAACTCATCTGTATATGTTAATGTATACTGCCCAATTCCTGTAGCAGCTGTCTTATAGACTGTTAAGACATTGTTTTCATATTTATAATCTGTTCCGGCAACTAAACTGTTTCCTTTATAGCTTACTTCTGTTAATTTATAACTGCTTCCCTCTGGTGCCTTTATACTCATTGCCACATTTACACCATCTTCATATAC
>NZ_JMLH01000030.1 GCF_000686665.1 Thomasclavelia saccharogumia DSM 17460
GCATAGAAAAGCCTCAAAAAAGGAGAAGCAGGTTTAGTTATCTACGGTCCTTTCTTTGTGGCATAAATAAGATATAAAAGAAGTCGCGATCTGGAATATCAGAAATTATAGATGATCCACGCTTAAAGATAGTTAGAACTTATTTGACGAACCATTAACCTTGGAGTAGCCAATCTCCGTATAACAGAGTGGTTAACTGTCGATAAATCTAGTATTTTGGGGCTTTTGTATGCCATTGATGATAAAATTAAATAATTTTATTATGAATGTGTAATTTTCACTTGACAAAGGTCACTTCATAACAGAAGGGAAGTATTTGAATTAATGATTCGAGCAATAAATCGGATATAATTGGTTAGTCGATGAAAGAAACTTTTTACTTAAGTTTCTTTTTTTGTATGAGAATTTGATATTTTTTCATATGAATAATTTTTAATTTGTTTATTTGCAAAATATTTTACACTATTTGAAGCAAATTATTATCAAACCCATTATCTCCGGTAAGATATATTTTTACAAAAATATCTGTGAATATGATTTTAATAGCATAAATATTTATTTTTTAAAACTATAATAAAAAATCTTATAAATTAATTGATTAAAACTTTACATAAACTTGGTATTTTGATTTAAAGGAGATGATTATAATTTATATGAAAATGAAAGGAGAAAAATAATGATATGGCAAAAGAAATTTTATAAAATTAGTATTTGTCTACTGTCTTTAGTGATGATATTTTCCATAATGTATGGAAATCTAAATTTTATTAACGCTCAAGAACAGCGACAGACTATCGCAAACTGGAATATAGATAGTAATCCTGAAACAGTACCAGAAAAATCTGTAATTCCAGCTACTTTTGGAGAAGGATTTAATTTGACTACAAATGCCACAGGAACCTGGGGAAATAGTGCAAGCTATTTTTTAGCAGCTAGTGGCTTTGATGGTGAAGCGGGCAGTAAATACTGGCAAATTGAAATACCAGATTCGAGTTATGAAGATTTACAGATTAGTTTTAGCATGCGTCGTTCAAAAACGATGAATCAAGAGTGGCATGTTTTATATTCACAAGATGGTTTGGAATATAAAAAAGTTAGTGAAAGTAATTTTGAGATTACTGCTACCTCTGGGGCTTTAAATGCAATATCATGGAATGATAATACATATTTAAGTATACCTAGCGAGGCTAGATATATTCGGATTGTTCCAAGTGATGATGTTAATAGTAGTGGAGCTACTTGTTATTTAAATAACATTACATTAACGGCATTGTTGGGTAATAAAGTAAGTAATGTAATTATTGTTCCAAATGGTGGCCAGGTAGCATTAAAGACAAAATTATCAATGAGTTGTGCTACGCCTTTAGCAACGATCTACTATCAGATTGGAAATGACGAGGCTAGGGTTTATGATCCAAATAACCCACCAGTGTTAAACGAGCTGCCTTGTACGATCAAAGTTTGGGCAACTTTAGATGGTAAAGAAGACAGTGATGTAAAGGTATATCAATTTACAGAAAAATACAGTACGATAAATGAAGCTCGTAATGGTGAAAATAATGAATTTACAGTTAAAGGCATTGCTACAAGTAAATATGATAATGCATCATTAGGTCAATATATTCAAGATTCTACAGGCGGAATCATGTTATATGGGGATGCAGTTTTAAAAGATAAAAAGATTCAAATTGGTGATGAAGTAATCGCTAAAGGAGTTACTAAGTATTATAGTGGTAAATGTGAATTAGAAGTAACGGATGTTCAAATCATAAGCAATAAAAATGAAGTTTTAGCTACAACTGTAACACTGGATAAAATTGGTGATATGTGTGGTGGAAAATATGTAGCTTTAGATGAAGTTATTGTAAATAGTATGTCTAAAGATAATTATAACAATACTAATCTAACTTTATTTAAGGATGGTTATACACTAAATGCCAAATTAGATTCACGTCGTGGTGACGATTATGAGATCTTAGCAAAAAAGATTACCCAAAACAATGTTATCAATATAAAAGGAATTTTAGAGGGATATAACGGCTCATATATTTTACAATTATTGAATGCTGATGATGTAACTAAAGTGGCAGATAAGCCAAGTGAAGAGATTGCCAGTGTTGTAGCTAGTCAAGGCAGTGGTGAATTAGAATTGAATAGTAAAATCACATTATCCTGCGCTACTTCAGATGCTAAGATCATGTATAAGTTAAATGATGGTGAGTATCTTGAATATAAAGAGCCAATTACGATCACAGTTTTACCAGCAACATTAAAAACATATGCTATTTTAAATGGTGAATCAAGTAAGGAAATAACATATACATACCATGAAGTATTTACAGGAACATATAATACTTATTTTGGTCAATTACATGCTCACACAAATTTATCTGATGGGGCAGGATCAGTTGAAAGTGCTTTTGAATATGCTTCAAAAGTTAAAAATTTAGATTTTTTAGCAGTTACTGATCATTCTAACTCATTTGAAGGTAGTAATTATGAAGCTTCAATCAATGATTCAGCAAATAATGAAAAATGGGCAACTGGTAAAGCCACAGCCCAAAATATTACTGATCAAAAAATTGCTAATAATGATATTACTAGCGCCGGATCAACTTTTTTAGGAGTCTATGGTTATGAGATGACATGGAGTGATGGTAGTGGACATATTAATACTTTCAACACAGCTGGTTTTGAAAATCGAAATAATGCAATTTTTCAAAATAAAAAACAATCAGCAAGCAATCCTTCAGGGTTAGCTCAATACTGTGATCGTTTAGTTAGTGCCGAGACATCAATTTCTCAATTTAATCACCCAGGAACAACTTTTGGGGATTTCTATGACTTTACAAATTATAGTGTTGAAAACGATGCAAGAATTAATTTGATTGAAGTTGGTAATGGTGAAGGAGCTGTAAGGAGCGGTGGTTATTTTCCATCATATGAATATTATACAAGAGCGTTAGATAAAGGCTGGCATGTAGCACCAACGAATAACCAGGATAATCATAAAGGAGCTTGGGGTGATGCAAATACAACTCGTTCAGTTATTTTAGCGCAAACATTAGATGAAAATAGTTTATATGATGCTTTAAATAAACGTCGTGTTTATGCAACAGAAGATAATGATTTGAACATTTATTATACTTTAAATGATCAAATAATGGGTAGTGAAGTGTATGATGCCGGTGAAACTGTTCACCTTAGTGCTAAAATTAGTGATCCTACAGATAAAGCAATTGGAACTGTAGAGGTAATTGTAAATGGAGGAATCGTTGCTGCAAGTAAGACGATTTCTGAAAATGAAGGAACCGTAACATTTGATCTACCTAATAATTATTCATATTATTATTTAAGAGTAACCCAGCCAGATCAAGATATCGCGGTAACGGCACCAGTATGGACAGGCGAAGTGGAAAAAGCGGGCATTGCTAGTGTTGCTTGCGATACTGAATTACCTGTTAAAAATGAAAATGTTGGAATTACTACAACACTATATAATAATGAAAATGTCGATATGATAATTAAATCAATTGAATATTTTGTAAATGGAAATGTTATTCGTAGTATTGATGGTAGTGAACTTACTAATGGGGCGACTCTAGAATCGTTAAAAACAACGACAGATGAATTTACATATATTCCTTCTGTAAATGGAGAAACAACGATCAATGTAGTTTTAAAGGCAATGATCAATGGAGTAGATAAGACTTATAATGGTTTGGTTAAATTAGATGTTGCTGATCCAAGTACAGTTACAAAAGTTGTGATTGATGGGACACATTTTAATGATTATGTAAATGGATATTATAGTGGGAATATGGATAACTTTATCAAGTTATGTGCGAATCAAGGTGTTCAGGCAAGAATAGAAACTAATAAAATTGATGCTAAATTATTGAAAGATACAGATTTATTGGTAGTAACGGCGCCAATGAAAAAAGTGACATCTACTAGTGGTGACGGAATGCAGCCGAGTGTTTTTGAAGAATCATTTATGAAAGATGTTGCTGAATATGTAAATAATGGTGGAACTGTAATAACATGTGCGTTAGCTGACTATCAAGATGCAAATGAAGATCCATACACATCAAGTACACAAATTAATACGTTATTAAAAACAATTGGGTCATCGATGTCAATTAATAGTGATGAAGTAATTGATCAAGAAGTTAATGATGGTCAAAGTTATCGTTTAAAACTTAAAGGAACATATAATAGAGATTCAAAATGGCTAGCAGGGGTAGTTGATCAACAAGAGTACAGCGTTTATTCAGGATGTTCAGTAAATCCTGGCAAGGGTGAAGCACTGGTTAAAGGGTTTGACACAACTTATAGTATAAATTCTAGAAAAAGTAATAGTAAATATGAAAGTGATAAACCAGTACTAAGTGCCACTGCACCGTATGATGAAAATACAGCTGTAGTAAAAAAAGGTGATGTAACAATGCTGGCAGCTGAACAAGTTGGACAAGGACAGGTGTTTACAGCTGGGACAGTGTTCTTATCAAATTTTGAAGTTAAGGCAGACATGGATAATATTTATGACTTGCAATATATAAATTATAATATCGTAACTAATATTTTAGATAGTGTAAAAGTGAGTGTTCCCACAACAAGTATTGCAGAAGTTCGTCAAAATGGACAACTTGGAGATATTTATGCAGTAGAAGGAATTGTTACTGCAGGTAGTGAAGCTCCAAATGCGTTTTTTGATACAATTTATATCCAGGATGAAACTGGTGGAATTGATATTTTTCCAATTGCTAATGGCAGTGGTATCAAGGTAGGTAATAAAGTACGTGTAGTTGGATATGTTGATGAATATCAAGGAGATAAAGAATTAAAGATTGGTAATAGCGGTGTTTATGGTTATGAGATAATAGATGATGCTGTTGATCCGTTAGATCCAACTGAATTAAGTTTAATACAGGCTAATGATTATGAAAATTATGGTGGATTATTAGCTAAAGTTAAGGGGAGAGTAACAGAAGTAAGTATTGTCGATGGTATCTTAGATAATTGTTGGATTCAAGATGATCAAGGGACTAGATTTAGAATATTTGTTGATGGCTATATTAATCCTGAAGTAGATACAAGTGATGTAATTCAAGTAGGTAACGAAGTTAGTGCAATTGGAGTAATATATAATAATCCAGATGGTGTTTGTTTAAGAGTTCGTGATCGTAATGAAATTAGATTAGAAACAGTAAGTAAAATAGACAAGAGTGAATTACAAAAGTTGATCAATGAGATGTTAGCTGGTGATGGATATAGTGATTCTAGTTATGCAAATTATCTAAAAGTAATCAATGAGGGTAAAATAATTTTAGCTGATTTGAATGTCACTCAAAGTGAAGTTGATCATGCTGTTGAAGCAATTAAACAAGCTATAGAAAAACTTGAAAAAATTTCTAAAAATGAAATTACAAAACCTGGAGATGATCAAATTGCTAAACCTACTGTAACAGAAACTACTAATAAAAATAAAGCAGTTGAAACAGGAGATAATAGTAATCAGGAATTACTTTTAATAATGGCAATAATAAGTATATTTGGATATAGTTTGATTAGAAAAAAAGAAATTTAAGCTGATAAAGCGCCACAATGTGGCGTCTTTATCATTGGAGGAAAAAAATTGAAGTTAAAAGTAAAAAAAATAACTAAAAAACAGCTAATAAAAATAACATTACTAAGTATTGTGATTATTATATTTATTAGTGCTATTTATATGATTAATCAGAATAACCAAGATTATCAATCATCTAGTGCTGGTAAATATGTAAAAGCAGTTGTTTTAGAAGTTAAAGATGATAAATTAGAAACTAGTGATAAAAGTGGTTTACAGCTAGGAAGTCAAGAAGTTAGTTTAAAAATAACTGAAGGAGAGCATAAAGGTGAAGTACATGATGTTACAAATGAAGTGAGCCAGCTTCATAATATAGTTGTAAAAAAAGGAACTAAAATTATTGTGACGATTTTAGAGAATACTCATAATAGCTATAATGTAGCTATTTATAATTACGATCGTACTAATACGATTTTGGTTAGTATAATACTTTTTGTTGCTTTATTGTGCCTTATCGGAGGAATAAAGGGATTTAAAGCTGTATTAGGATTAGCGTTTGCAATAATCGGGATAGTAATGATTTTGATACCTTTGGTAGCTAGAGGGTATGATGCAATTTTAGTGTCAATTGGTGTGGTGAGTATTATTGCTTTAGTGTGCTTTGTTGTGTTTGATGGAATAAGTACAAAATCAGTTTCGGCAATTATTGCAACAGTTATTGGAGTAACGGTTGCAGGAGTTTTTGCTTATTTAGTTCAAGTTTTAGGACATCTGAGTGGTTTTAATATGACTGAAGCAGAATCGTTAATGTTGATTTCTGGAGATAATCAGTTTTATATTCGAGGCTTATTGGTGGCTGGAATCATTATTTCGTCGCTAGGTGCAGTAATGGATGTAGCGATGTCAATTGCTTCATCAGTAAATGAGATATATGTGGTTAATTCTAATTTAACCTTTAAACAGTTAGTTGCTTCAGGAATGAATGTAGGAAAAGATGCAATGGGAACAATGGCAAATACTTTGATTTTAGCATTTACAGGAAGTTCTTTGAATTTATTATTATTGGTTTTTTCTTATGGGATAAGTTTTACTCAATTTATCAATAATGATTCGATAGCCATAGAATTATTACAAGGAATTGCCGGGTCTATTGGTATTGTAATATGTGTTCCCGTAGCAGCAATCATTACATCATTTATTTGTAAACGTGATTTGAAAAAGAAATAAAATATAAAGTATTTGCACATAAATTGATTTAGATGTAGAATAGTAACAAGAGGTGATTGAAATGAATGCAGTATTAACTGGAGATAGTACAAATATTACACCATATATCATTTTGATGGTAGTAGCGGTAATAGTAGTAGTTGGGTTTATTGTTTATAAGATGAAAAATAAAAATAAATAGTTGATTAAAGAGGTTTCGTTAAATGAAATCTTTTTATTTTTTTAAAAAAGAAGTTGAATTTCAACTTCTTAATTATGTAATAATTCTACAGCAAATATTTCGCTTTGAGTAGCGATTTTTTTTAAATCGTGAGCTAGTTTTTCAGGTGGGGTTTTCATATTTGTTTTGATCCATTGTAAAATAATTCCAGAAATTCCATAAGTATAAAATTCACTAAAAAATAGCTTTTCTTGATTTGAAATATTATTATTTGTATCTAGTTTGGTAATGGCATCATAAAAACATTTTTGGGATAAATCATAGAAATCTTGATAAAAATATTGTCCATTAGTATTAATGGTATTGATATAGAAATCTTTTTCTCGGTAAATTTTTTTTAATACTTTAAGTAGACATTGATCCCAGTTATTAAAAGTAACGATATTTTCAATATCTTTAAATAACTCATCATAATAAAGCCATTGTAAAAGGTCGTATTTATCTTGGAAATGATAATAAAATGTTTGGCGGTTTAAATTACAATTTCTAGTAAGATCATTTATTGAAATCTTTTCAAAATTTCGATGCTGACACAATTCTTTTAATGATCTAGCAAGAATACGTTTTGTAGTTAAGGAATTAGACATTAAATTCACCTCTTACATAATGTACCAAATAATTGTGAATAAAATATTTACATTGATAATGTTATTGCTATAATAAAATCATAAACTTTCAACACGATATAACGAAAGTTATGGGAGGGAGATATTTGACTAAAGTAACAGATTTAAAGACAAATAACATTCATCAAATTAGACAATGTTTTTACAATGGAAAAGTAATAACAAAAAATGAACTAGCAAAACAAACAGGACTTTCTTTAGCAGCTACAACTAATATATTGAAGTACTTATTAGAACATCAGGAGATATATTTAGCTGGTGAAGCTAAATCAACAGGGGGACGAAAATCAAAACAGTATGTATTAAATAAAGATTATTATCATTTGTTAAGGATAATTTTAAAAAAAGAAGTTTTGGGCTGTTGTTTTATGGTGAATATAGTTGATCTTTTAGGAAATGTGAAATTAGAAAAAAAGATTATTAAAAAGAAACAAATAGTAAATGATATTTTAGAAATAATTGCTGATTTTTTAGGGAATGACAACAAAATAAAGATTTTAGCTTTAAGTGTTCCTGGAGTTTGTCAGGATGGTAAAATAGATATTTGTGATTTCGATGAACTGGTAAATATTGATTTATTTGCGTTGATCAATGAGCGGTTTGATCTTGAGGTGATAATCGAAAACGATGTTAATATTGCTAGTATCGGCTTTGCAGATCATTATCCTGAAATTCAAAATATTGTTTTGATGTATCAGCCTAAAATCAAATATATTGGTTGTGGAATATTAATTGATCGTCATTTGTGTAAAGGAGCTACAAATTTTGCTGGTGAATTATCATATTTGCCGTTTATTTCGCACTATCAGCAGGATAGGATGTTAGAAAGTGATCCTCATGGTTTGTTATTAAAACAGTTAGCGACGATTTGTTGTGTAATAAATCCAAAAATTGTGGGAATATGTAGTGATGTTTTTGAAAAATTTGATAGTAGTGATTTGATTAAATATGTACCTAGAAAACATTGTCCTAAAATTATAAATATTGATAATTTAGATGAATTAATATTTGCGGGTTTATATCATTTGGCAATAGAAGTATTAAAAAATAAAATAAGAGGAGAAGGCTAATGGAAAAATTTATTGATTTGCATATGCATTCAAAATATAGCAGTGATGGTGAATTTATACCAGAGGAATTAGTGAAACAATGTTATCAAGCTGGTATTAGAATTATGGCTATTGCTGATCATAATAGTGTTAAAGCAATTGATGTGGCTAAAGAAATAGCAAAAAAGTTAAATATTCAGTATATACCGGCAATTGAGATTGATTGTACATATAACGGAATCGATTTACATGTTCTAGGCTATGGTATAGATCATCATCATGAAGATTTTTTTCTTTTAGAAAAAAACGTTTTCGATCAAGAATTAAAGTGTTCTAAAGAAAAAGTAAAGTTAATAAATAAAATGGGATTTGATGTAGATTTAAATGCATTAGAAAGTTTAACAGATAGTGGGATATATACCGGTGAGATGATAGGAGAAGTATTGTTAAATGATCAGCGCTACGTAGATCATCCGTTATTGAGGCCGTATCGAAATGGTGGTGAACGCAGTGATAATCCGTACGTTAATTTTTATTGGGATTTTTATGCACAAGGGAAACCGTGTTATACTAAAATAATTTATCCGAGTTTACAAAAAACAATTAACTTGATAAAAAAGCATGGCGGTATTGCTGTTTTAGCGCATCCTGGTAATAATTTGAAAGGACGATTTGAGTTATTTGATGAGATGGTAGAGCTTGGTATTGAAGGTGTAGAAGCTTTTAGTAATTATCATAGTATAGAAACGGTTGAGTATTTTTATAATTTTGGTAAAAAAAATCATCTTTTAATTACTTGTGGCAGTGATTATCATGGTAAAACAAAACCAGCAATTAAACTTAGTGAATGTCGCTGTATGATCGATGAGTGTGAAATTGAAGAACAGTTAAGAAGGTATAAGCTGCTTTAAAGTGTAAGTTATTATTTTTATTATTTTTAATGTAAATAATTATGATTGTTCTTTAATTAATACAATCACTGTGCTATAATCGGAGCAGGAAAAAGGGGATTTATAAAATGGATTTAAAAAAAAGAAAATATTTGATTAGTTTTGGGGCTGTTTTATTATCATCAATGATCATGGCGTTTGCAACTAAGAATCTAGTGCGTCCGGCAGGAATTTTATCAGGTGGCTTTATGGGGATTGCTATTATGGCTGACATGATCGTAGAACTATTTGGCGGAAGTTTTCCTACTTCGATTGGTTTATTGTGCTTGAATATACCTGTGGCATTGTTCTGTGCTAAAAAAATATCACCGCGCTTTGTATTTTTTTCATTATTACAAGTTATTTTGACATCATTATTTTTACCACTGGTACCACAAATACCATTGTTTGATGATAAAATTTTAAATGTGATTTTTGGCGGTTTTTTATTTGGTGGAAGTATTGTTATTGCTTTAAAAGGAAATGCTTCGAGTGGTGGAACAGATTTTATTTCTTTATATGTTTCTAATAAAAGTGGTAAAGAAATTTGGAATCAAGTATTTGTCTTTAATGCATTGATGCTTAGTGTATTTGGCTGTATTTTTGGTTTTGAAGCAGCAGGATATTCAATACTATTTCAATTTTTATCAACTAAAACAGTATCTACTTTTCACACTCGTTATAAGCGGGTAATGATGCAGATATTTACAAAACGTAAAGATGATGTAATGGCAGTATATTGTAAAAAATTTCATCATGGTATTACAGCTTTAGATGGAATGGGGGGATATTCTAAGGCGCCAATATCAATGTTGACAGCTATAGTCTCTAGTTATGAAGTTGATGATGTGATTACAGTTTTGAAAGAGGTTGATCCTAAAATTATTATAAATGTTAGTAAATCAGAAAAATATGTGGGACGTTTTTATAACGCACCGTTATAAAATTTTAGTAGTATTGTTTATTGATAGGGTGTTCGATTGCATAAAATCCACCATTGAAGCTATAAGCGCTATAACCTTGCATTGAAAGCTGTTTAGCTAATTCTAAAGATCTTTTGCCACTATAACAAATTAGGTAAATCGGCTTGTTTTTAGAAAGTTTAGGGGGATTATTAATAAAAGAATCATAAGGGATATTGATGAATTTATGCAGATGTAATCTATTAAATTGTAAAGGGTCTCTTAAATCGATAAATGTATAATCATGTTTAAGTAATTCTGGTAAATTATCAATATTAATTAATTGGTTATTTTTCATACATTTCACCTCATCATATTGTATGAAATTAATTGAAAACAATGAATAACAGTGATATAATTCAGCCATGGAGGAATATTAAAAATGGATAAAAAAACAATCAAAGATATCGAAGTCGCTGGAAAAGTGGTTTTATGCCGTGTTGACTTCAATGTACCAAGAAACAAAGAAACTGGAGAAATTACTAATGATAATCGTGTTGTAGCAGCATTACCTACAATCAATTATCTATTAGAACAAAATCCAAAATGTGTAGTATTATTCTCACACTTAGGAAAAGTTAAAACAGAAGAAGACAAAGCTAAAAACGATTTAGCAGTTGTTGCTCCTTGTTTAGAAAAACATTTAGGAAAACCTGTAACATTTGTTAATGCTACAAGAGGAGCAGTATTAGAAGATGCAATTAAAAATGCTGCTGATGGTGCAGTAATCTTAGTACAAAATACTCGTTATGAAGCAGGTGAATCTAAAAATGATCCTGAACTTGGAAAATATTGGGCTTCATTAGGTGATGTTTTTGTTGAAGATGCATTTGGTTCAGTACATAGAGCACATGCTTCAACTGCTGGTATTCCTGCTCATTTACCAAGTGCAGCTGGATTCTTAGTAGAAAAAGAAATCGCATATATTGGAAAAGCTGTAAACGATCCTGAAAGACCAATGGTTGCTATTTTAGGTGGAGCCAAAGTTTCTGATAAGATCTTAGTTATTGAAAACTTATTAAAAATTGCTGATAAAGTTATCGTTGGTGGAGGTATGTCATATACTTTTGCTGTTGCTCAAGGTAAAAAAGTTGGAAATTCTTTATTAGAAGAAGATAGAGTTGAAATTGCTAAAGAATTAATTGCTAAAGCCGGAGATAAATTAATTTTACCTGTTGATGCAGTTGTTAATAATGCTTTCTCTGAAGAAGGAGATATCAAAGTTGTTGAAGGAGATATTCCAGATGGTTATATGGGATTAGATATCGGACCTAAATCAGTTGAAAATATTAAAGCTGCTTTAGCTGGTGCTAAAACTGTAATCTGGAATGGACCAATGGGTGTATTTGAAATGCCTGCATTTGCTAAAGGAACAGTTTCTGTATGTGAAGCTTTAGCTAATTTAGATGGTGCAAATACTATTATCGGTGGTGGAGATAGTGCTGCTGCTGTAATGCAGCTTGGATATGCTGATAAAGTTTCTCATATCTCAACTGGTGGAGGAGCTTCATTAGAATATATGGAAGGTAAAGTTCTTCCAGGTATCGCTGCAATTGATGATAAATAATAAGGGGAGATTATAATGAGAAAACCAATTATCGTAGGAAACTGGAAAATGAACAAAACAATCGCTGATACTAAAGCGTTTGTTGAAGCTGTAGATGCTAAAGTGTCTGACAGTGCTGATTGGGGAATTGCTACTCCATATTTAGCTTTACAGGCTGCCAAAGAAGGAACTAAAAACTTATTAGTTGCTGCTGAAAATTGTCATTTCAAAGATAGCGGAGCTTATACTGGTGAAGTTAGTGTTGAAATGTTAAAAGAAATTGGAGTTGAATGGGTAATTCTTGGTCACTCTGAAAGAAGACAATATTTTGGTGAAACTGATGAAACAGTAAATGCTAAAATGTTACAAGTATTAAAAAATGATATGACACCAATTGTTTGTGTTGGTGAAACTTTAGAAGAATATGAAGCTGGAACAACTAAAGATGTTGTAAAAACACAAACTGTTGCCGCTTTTAAAGATGTATGTCCAAAATGTGCAGCGCGTAGTGTAATTGCTTATGAGCCTGTATGGGCTATTGGAACAGGAAAAACAGCTACTAATGAAATTGCTCAAGATGTTTGTGCATATATTCGTAGTGTAATTGCTGATTTATATGGTCAAGAAGTTGCAAATCAAGTAAGAATTCAATATGGTGGTTCTGTTAAACCTGAAGGATTAAAGACTTTATTAGAACAACCTGATATAGATGGTGCTTTAGTTGGAGGAGCATCTTTACAAGTAGATTCTTATCTTGCAATGGTTGAAAATTTAGGATAATATCAAGGCTCCTTTAGGAGCCTTTGTTTTGAAGATTACAGGTATATAAATAGGTAAATTATTAATAATAATATGGGGAATATTTAATAAAGCATATTAGTAACTATTATCATTTATTTGTGCTATTATATAGTTGCAAGGGAAAGATAAAACGAAAGGAGGATTGAAGATGAAACTATTGAAATGTCCTATCTGTGGAAATGTTGTTGAGATGATTGATGATCATGGGGTACCATTAATGTGTTGCGGTAAAAAAATGGAAGTAATCGAAGCAGGAGTAGTAGATGCTGCTGTTGAAAAACATTTACCAGTAGTGAATGTTGATGGTAATAAGTTAAAAGTATCAGTAGGTGATGTAAGTCATCCTATGACCCCAGAACATTTTATTAGTAATATTTGGGTAGAGTTTGAAACTGGTAATATTTTGAGGGTCACACTAACTTCAAATGATCAGCCAGAGGCTAGTTTTGATATTGCTGGTAAAAAAGGAAAAGCTACAGTTTATGAGCATTGTAATCTTCATGGCTTATGGAAAACAGAAATCGACTTATAAAAATCCTCGTTTCAGAGGATTTTTTGTTATAATTATTTATTAGTGATGAAAAAATTAATAATAAATTGACAATCCAGCAAACATATTATATTATTATGATAATAAAATATTATCAAAATGATAATGTTTGTTTGGAGGAAGATATATGCAAGAGTTAGTGAAACATGAAAAAAATATTAATGAGTTATTAAAAAGATATGGGGTTAAATTTGGTATCTATAAAAATAATGAGTTTCATGAACAGTTTTTTCCATTTGATGCAATTCCAAGGGTAATCACAGCAGAGGAATTTGCTTATTTAGAAAAAGGGTTGATTCAAAGAGTAGACGCTTTAAATCTATTTTTAAAAGACATTTATACTACACGATCTATAGTTAAAGATGGTGTTATTCCTGAAGAGTTTATTTTTATTTCAAAAGGATATCTACATGAGTGTAATGGTATTTTACCGCCTAAAGGAATATTTAGTCATATTTCCGGTATTGATTTAGTTGAGAGTAAAGATAAACAATGGTATGTCTTAGAGGATAATTTACGAATTCCCTCTGGAGCAAGTTATCCAATGATTGCAAGAGAGTTAACTAGACGTGCTTCTCCGATGACGTTTAAAAAGAATGAAATTGTTGACAATCGAGATTATGCAACATTGTTAAAAGAGACGATGAATTATGTAAATTGCGATGGAATCAATGTAATTTTAACACCGGGAAGATATAATTCGGCATATTTTGAGCATTCTTATTTAGCTGAAAAAACGGGTGCTGTTCTAGCAACGCCTAATGAATTGGTAGTTGAAAATAATTTATTGTTTTATAAGAATCGAGTAGGTTTAAAAGTTAAAGTTGGCACATTGTATCGTAGAGTTTCTGATGAATATCTTGATCCGATGACATTTTTACCAGAATCGGTGATTGGGATTCCTAATCTGATGTCAGTATATCGGGCAAGTAATGTAGCGATTATCAATGCACCAGGCAATGGGGTAGCCGATGACAAAGGAATTTATTATTTCGTTCCTAAAATGATTGAGTATTATTTAAAAGAAGAGCCTATTTTAAAAAATGCACCAACTTATTTAGCGTATTACAAAAAGGATAGAGATTATATTCTAAAAAATATAGATAAGTTAGTGATAAAAGATGTTTCGGAAGCTGGTGGTTATGGAGTTGTTTTTGGGGCGGATTTAAATGAAAAAGAATTACAAACTTTAAAACAAGAAATTTTAGAAAAACCACGGCGGTTTATTGCACAGGAAATAATTGATTTTATTGATTTGGAAGTAAGTGAAGAAGGTAAAGTAGTTTTGCGAAAAGCAGATTTAAGAGCGTTTGTATTATCAGGTGAAAAAACAAAGGTATGGGCCAGTGGATTGACAAGATTTTCGAAGAAACAAGGTTCATTTGTTGTTAATTCTTCACAAGGAGGAGGGTTTAAAGATACATGGGTGCTATTACGTTAGAAAAATCAAATAATTTATATTGGTTAGGAAGATATATTGAAAGGGTTTTTACTGGTATTATTAACTATCAGCGTTTATTTGATAAGATGATAGATGGTGATTTGGAAATATATAAAGAATATTGTCGATGCTTGGAAATTGAAGATAATTATTTTAATGATGCTCATTTTATAATATCTTATTTATTTGATAAAGATAATACTGATTCAATCGTGACAAATTTGTCAAGAGCATATGATAATGCGATTATATTAAGAGATGAAATAAGTTCAGAAAGTTTATCATATATTCAATTATCAATTAATATTTTTGAGAGAATGGAATTTTCTGATGCACCAGTTTTAGAGCTGCAAAAAGTACAAGATAATATATATGCGTTTTGGGGGAGTATTGAAGAAACAGTTGAAGAAGGAAGTCGCAATATTATTAAATGTGGTAAATATGCTGAAAGAGTGGATCTTTATTATCGTTTACAATGTTCAAAAGATGTTTTAGAAAAGAGTATCTGTCGATTAGTTGATCAGGTTGATAAAATTAAAAAATTATATCATTTAGATGGTTTAAATGAGTTTGAATTTGATAAAGAGATATCAAAGGATCATTTGGATTATATTCAACAATTAAATAACTTAAATATATTGTTTATGGTGCAAAATGACTAAAAGATTAAGCTTTGAATATGAGATGATTTTAGAGTTTGATGATTTTATCTCTAATCAACAGTTTCAGTTGCGTTGTGTTCCAAAAGATGGGATGTATCAACGTGTTGAATCGGTAGCGTATTCAATTTTCCCTACGGATTTAGTTTCTCGAATGCATGATGGATTTGGAAATTTGATTTATGTAGGAAGTTCATTGAAAAAGCATAAAAGTTTTACTTTTAGAGTAAGAGGAGTAATCGTTACAAGTTCAGTTCCTTTGGCTGAAAGTGATTATTTTCATCCCATATATAAATATGAAACAAAATTAACGATGGCAGATCAAAATATTAAAAATTTTGCTGATAAAATAAATATAGATGATTATAAAGATTATGCGATTGCATTGATGCATTTAATTTATCAAGAAATGACCTATGCGCCGGGGGTTACTAATATATATACTAATGCAATAAATGCGTTTGCTTTAAAAAAAGGTGTTTGTCAAGATTATACTCACATTATGTTAAGCATGTTGAAATATCATGGTATTCCTTCGCGGTATGTAGCAGGAATGATGGTGGGCGAAGGGGCAACTCATGCTTGGGTTGAAGTGTTTTATAAAGGTTTTTGGTTTGGAGTAGATCCTACTAACGATCGGATAGTAAATGAAGATTATTTCAAACTGGCTCATGGAAGGGATTATAATGATTGTATTATTGATAAAGGAGTTTTTACGGGTAACTGTAATCAAAAGCAAAAGGTAAAAGTAAAGGTCAAAGAGTTAAAATAGTGCATTTAAAAGTATTTGAATTATTATATAAAACCTTTTATAGGTTTTATTTTTTTGTTTTATTAAAAAAAGTGTTGCATTTATCAAATATTAATGTATAATTCGTAAGTGACGCAATATGTGTTACTATGCGTGGAAGGACACTGTCCATTTGACCACAGCACGGACAAATTTTATATAGGAGGTTATGTCACGTGAGTAAAAAAGTTGTAAGAGTTATGAAGATTCAATTCCCTGCTGGGGGAGCTAAACCAGGTCCAGCATTAGCTGGAGCAGGTATCCAAATGCCTAAATTCTGTACAGCGTTCAATGACCAAACTAAAGATCGTATGGGTGAGACTGTACCTGTTGTCTTAACTGTTTATGAAGATAAAGATTTTAGTTTCGTATTGAAAACTGCACCAGCAGCTGAAATGATTAAGAAAGCTTGTGGAATCAAAAAAGGTTCAAGCAATGCTGGAACTACTACTGTTGCTAAGTTATCAGCTGATAAATTAAAAGAAATCGCTGAATACAAAATGCCAGACTTAAATGCTAACGATTTAGAATCAGCAATGAAAATTATTGCTGGTACTGCTCGTAATATGGGCGTTGAAGTTGAAGCATAGTTAAAAAATAGAGAATTATCGTCATTTGTGGAAGGATAATCCGTTAGACCACTAAGGAGGAAAAGTAATGGCAAAGAAAAGTAAAAGATATCAAGAAGCTGCTAAATTAATTGAAAAAGGTAAAGCTTATTCAATCGAAGAAGCAGTTGCATTAGTAAAAGAAACAAGTAAAGTTAAATTTGATGCTGCTGTAGATGTTGCATTTAGATTAGGAGTAGATCCTCGTCAAGCAGATCAACAATTACGTGGGGCATTAGTATTACCAAACGGAACAGGAAAAACTAAAAAAGTTTTAGTTGTTACTGAAGGAGCTAAAGCACAAGAAGCTAAAGATGCTGGAGCTGATGTTGTTGGTGGTAAAGAAATTTTAGAAGACATCAAAAAAGGATGGTTAGATTTTGAAGTTATGATCGCTACTCCTGATATGATGGCTGAATTAGGTAAATTAGGTCGTATTCTTGGGCCTAAAGGATTAATGCCTAACCCTAAAACAGGAACAGTAACTATGGATGTTGCTAAAGCTGTTAAAGAAACTAAAGCTGGTAAGGTAACTTATCGTACTGATAAAGAAGGTAATGTTCAATTAACTATTGGACGTGTATCATTCGATAATGAAAAGTTAGTAGAAAATTTTAATGCTATCTATGATTTATTGGTAAAAATCAAGCCTTCTACTTCAAAAGGAATTTATATGAAAAATATTGCTATCTCATCTACAATGGGACCTAGCATTAAAGTATCAGCTGCTAAATAGTAGCTATTAATTAGTCGCAATCAATATACCCAAGACAGTAACTGGGAAACCTTAATTTGTTACCGAGGTGTTAAAGAAATATATTATATATATTAACTTTGACTCTCGTTTTACGAGAGTTTTAGTTTGAGTATATTGTTGCATATATAGAAAATTATAGGAGGTGTGACAATGTCAGCAGAAGCAATTAAAGCAAAAAGCGCATTAGTCGAAGAAATCGCTGCTAAGTTAAAAGAAGCTCAATCTGCAGTAGTAGTTGAATACCGTGGATTATCTGTAGCAGAAGTTACAGAATTACGTAGAAATTTACGTGCTGAAGATGTTGAATTCAAAGTATATAAAAATACATTGGTTCGTAGAGCAACTGAAGCAACTGGTTATGAAGGACTTAATGCCCAATTAACAGGACCAAACGCAATTGCATTTGGTAACAGTGATGCTGTAGCACCAGCAAGAGTACTTGCAAAATTTGCTAAAGATCATGAAGCTTTAGTAATTAAAGCAGCTGTGGTTGAAGGTAAAATATTAGATGTTGATGAAGTTAAAGAAATTTCTAAATTACCTAACCGTGAAGGTATGTACTCTATGTTGCTTGGTATGTTACAGGCACCAGTTAGCAAATTTGCGCGCGTAGTAAAAGCTGTTGCAGAGGCTAAAGAAAACGGAAGCACTGCAGAAGCTACAGAAGAAGCTGCACCAGTAGAAGCTGCAGCTAGTGAAGAAACTAAAGAAGAAACAGCTGAATAATCAGCTAAATAAAATTGGAGGAAAATAAACATGGCAAAATTAACACATGAAGATATCTTAGCTTATTTAGAAGAAGCTACAATCTTAGAATTAAATGATTTAGTAAAAGCAATTGAAGAAAAATTTGATGTAACTGCTGCTGCACCTGTAGCTGTAGCTGCTGCTGGAGCTGAAGAAACATCTAGTGAACCAGCTAACGTTACTGTAACATTAACTGCTCCTGGTGGAACTAAAGTTGCTGTAATCAAAGCTGTAAGAGAAATTACAGGATTAGGATTAGTTGATGCGAAAGGTTTAGTTGACAAAGCACCATCTGTAATTAAAGAAAACATTCCTGCTGCTGAAGGAGCTGAAATTAAAGAAAAATTAGAGGCTGCTGGAGCAACTGTTGAAGTTAAATAATTAGTTTAACTAATAAGAGCCCTCAAGGGCTCTTTTATCTTGGAGGAAATATGAAACATTATTATACTAATAATGAAGATTTGGTAAGTGCTCCTGAACAATTTAGCTTTTTTTATCGTGATAAAGAATTGAAATTTATTAGTGATAATGGGGTTTTTTCAAAAAAAATGGTTGATTTTGGTTCAAGGGTGCTGTTGGATGCAATAATTATTGATGAGAGTAAAAGAAGTTTGTTAGATGTTGGATGCGGTTATGGGACTTTTGGTGTGGCTTTAAAAAGTATTTATCCATTTTTACAAATTGATATGGTTGATGTAAATGAGCGGGCGTTATCTCTTGCAAAAAAAAATTTACAGATAAATAAGTTGGATGCAAATGTATTTTTGAGTAATGTTTATGATAATGTTAAAGATAAATATGATTTGATTGTTACGAATCCTCCGATTAGAGCGGGAAAGGAAATTGTAACAAAAATTTTGGTTGATGCCAAAGAACATTTAAATCCAAATGGTGAGATTTGGGTAGTTATCCAAAAGAAACAAGGGGCTCCTTCAGCAAAAAAGAATTTGGAAACAGTTTTTAAAAATGTAAATGTAGTAAAAAAAGATAAAGGGTATTATATTTTAAAGGCTGTTAATTGTTAAGGATGGATGTAAAAACATTGATTATTAGGCAATAATCAATGTTTTTTATTTGTCAATAGTTTTTTTAAAAAAGACAAAAAAGTTATTGACTTTAAAATATCCTTGTGATAGAGTATTAAAATGCCTATTAATGTTTAAAATCAAGCGCTATTACGCGCTCTAAAACATGATGATAGAGAAAAATAAAGGGGTGGAATTAATACGTGGAAAGTAAAATAACCAAAGCAAAGAGCAAAATTACTCGTCGGAATTATTCAAGAATTAGTGGATCTTTAGAACTTCCAAATTTAGTTGAGATTCAAACAAATTCATATAAGTGGTTTAAAGAAGTTGGAATTAAGGAAGTTTTTGAAGATATCTACCCAATCACTAACTTTAATGAGACATTATCGTTAGAATTTGTAGATTGTACATTTGATGAAGCAAAATATTCAGTTGAAGAAAGTAAAGATCGTGATGCAAATTATGCAGCTCCAATTCGCGCATCTTTACGTTTAGTTAATTCAGCTACTGGTGAAATTAAGGAACAAGAAGTATTTATGGGTGATTTCCCATTAATGACAGATTCTGGAACCTTTATTATCAATGGGGCTGAACGTGTTATTGTATCACAATTAGTTCGTTCACCTGGTGCTTATTTTGCTGATGCATTAGATAAGAGTGGTAAAACTGTATTTAATGGTAGTATTATACCATCAAGAGGAACTTGGCTAGAATTTGAAAATGATGCTAAGGATGTTTTAAACGTACGTATCGATCGTAACCGAAAGATGCCAGGAACGGTATTATTAAGAGCTTTAGGATTATCTAGTAACGATGAAATTATCGATGTTTTTGGTGAACATGAGTTTATTATGAATACTTTAGCTAAAGATAATACAACAAATATGGAAGAAGCTTTGATTGAGATTTATAATAAATTAAGACCTGGAGAACCTGCTACATTAGAAGGGGCTAATAACTTATTATTTGCGAAATTTTTTGATTGTAAACGTTATGATTTAGCTAAGGCAGGACGTTTTAAATTCAAGAAAAAATTAAGTCTTTTAGATCGTATTTCGGGACGTATTTTAGCCCAAGATTTAGTAGATATTAATGGTGATATAGTATATCCAGAAGGAACTTTGATTACTCAAGAAATTATAGATGTAATAAAACCAGTACTTGAAGCTGGTGCCCATACGCGTGAACTTAATACCAACCCTAGATTAGAATCAAATGGTGTTATTCAAGTGCTAGATGTGTATGTTGATGACACAAAGAGTAAAAAAATGAGAGTAATTGGGACGGATTTATCTTTAAATAGTAAATTTGTTACAATTTCTGATATGATTGCAGCATATTCATATATGTTTAACTTAGTTGATATATACAATTCTTTAGATTTAACTGCTGAAGATCGTGTTAATTTAATGGCACGAATTGGTTTATTAGATGATATCGATCATTTAGGTAATCGTCGTGTGCGTTCAGTAGGAGAATTGATTCAAAATCAATTTAGAATTGGTTTATCAAGAATGGAAAGAGTTGTTAAGGAAAGAATGTCTTTGTCTGAAGTTGATTCAATCACACCACAGTCATTGACTAATATTCGACCATTGACAGCAGCTATTAAAGAATTCTTCTCTTCTTCACAATTATCTCAATTCATGGACCAAATAAATCCACTTGCTGAATTGACAAATAAAAGACGTTTATCAGCATTAGGGCCAGGGGGATTAAGCCGTGATCGAGCTGGATATGAAGTTCGTGACGTTCATGCTTCTCACTATGGTAGAATTTGTCCGATTGAAACTCCTGAAGGTCCAAATATTGGGTTGATTTCAACTTTGGCATCATATGCTAAGATCAATCAATATGGTTTTATTGAAACACCATATCGAAAAGTTAATAATTGTGTTATTGATGAAGGTGATGTCCGCTATTTAACAGCTGATGAAGAAAAAAATTATATTATTGCTCAAGCAAATGTAAAAACTGATAAAGACGGAACTATTTTAGATGACCAGGTTATTGCTCGTCATTTAGGTGAGAATATTATGGCTAAGCGTGAAGAAGTTGATTTTATTGATATTTCACCAAAACAAATCGTATCAGTTGCAACTTCATGTATCCCATTCCTTGAAAACGATGATGCAACTCGTGCATTGATGGGAGCTAATATGCAACGTCAAGCAGTGCCTTTATTAAATCCCCATACACCATATGTTGGGACAGGAATGGAATATCAGGCTGCTCGTGATTCAGGAGCTGCGGTAGTAGCCCGTGAAGATGGAATAGTTAAATATGTTGATGCTAAGAAAATTATTGTTGAAGATAATGAAGGAGTAGAACATCGCTATCGTTTAGCAAAATTCAAAATTTCTAACAATGGAACATGTATTAATCATAAGCCAATCGTAGATCTTGGGGAAAAAGTACTAAAAGGACAAGTAATCGCAGATGGTCCAGCAATGGAACAAGGCGAGTTGGCTTTAGGACAAAATGTATTAGTAGGTTTCATGGAATGGAACGGATATAATTATGAAGATGCGGTTATAATGTCAGAAAGACTAGTTAAAGAGGATGTTTATACTTCGATTCATATTGATGAATATGCAATCGAATGTCGTGATACCAAATTAGGGCCTGAAGAAATTACTCGTGATATTCCTAATGTTGGTGATGAAGCTCGTAAAAATTTAAATAGTGATGGTATCATTATGATTGGGGCAGAAGTTAAAGAAGGAGATATTTTAGTTGGTAAAGTAACACCTAAAGGACAAGCTGAACTTTCTGCTGAAGAAAAATTATTGTTAGCTATTTTTGGAGAAAAATCTCGTGAAGTTAAAGATAATTCATTACGAGTACCGCATGGTGGAGCTGGAATTGTTCATGATATTAAAGTATTTGAAAGAAAAAATGGCGATGAATTACAGCCAGGCGTAAATAAAGTAGTTAAAGTATATATAGTACAAAAAAGAAAAATTTCTGAAGGAGATAAAATGGCAGGACGTCATGGTAATAAAGGGGTTATCTCAAGAATATTACCAATTGAAGATATGCCGCATTTAGAGGATGGGACACCTTTAGATATCATGTTAAATCCATTAGGGGTTCCTTCTCGTATGAATATTGGACAAGTGCTTGAGTTACATTTAGGATATGCTGCTCGGCAATTAGGTCTATATATTGCAACACCAGCTTTTGATGGTTTACATCCAAATGATCTTGAAGATATTATGGCTGAAGCAGGTATGTCTAAAGATGGAAAACAGCCAGTAATTTCTGGACGTACTGGTGAATATTTTGATAATAATATTTCAGTTGGAATTATGTATATGATTAAATTGGCTCACATGGTCGATGATAAATTACATGCTCGTTCTGTTGGACCATATTCATTAGTAACGCAGCAGCCATTGGGTGGTAAAGCTCAAAATGGTGGACAAAGATTTGGAGAAATGGAAGTTTGGGCTCTTGAAGCATATGGAGCAGCATACACATTGCGTGAGATTTTAACGGTTAAGTCTGATGATGTTGTTGGACGTGTTAAAACTTATGAAGCGATTGTTAAAGGACAGCCATTACCGGAACCGGGATTACCTGAATCTTTCAGAGTATTAAAAAAAGAATTACAAGCTTTAGCTTTGGATATTCGCTTATTAGATGAAAATGATAATGAAGTAGATATGCGCAATATTGAAGAAGAAGAGCATCGTTTCCCTCGCAGTATCAATAAAGATGAAGTGATTGAAACACCAAATACCAAAGATGAAGTTGATGAAGAAATCATTGAAGATGATTTAGAAGTTGATGAAGATTGTGAAGTATGTGATGAAAATGACTTTGAAGTTAGTGACTTCGAAGAAAATGATATTGAAGAAAGTGAATCATTATAGGAGGAATAGAGATGGCAAATACAAATAAATTCTCAGCAATTCAAATTGGTTTAGCTTCTCCTCAAAAGATTCGCGAATGGTCTTATGGTGAGGTAAAAAAGCCAGAAACAATAAACTATCGTTCTCAAAAACCAGAAAAGGATGGATTGTTTTGTGAAAGAATTTTCGGGCCTTCAAAGGATTGGGAATGTAGCTGTGGAAAATACAAAAAAGTACGTTATAAAGGGGTAGTTTGTGACCGTTGTGGTGTTGAAGTAACTAAATCAGCTGTTCGTCGTGAAAGAATGGGACATATTGAATTGGCAACACCTATTGCCCATATTTGGTATTTAAAAGGGATTCCTTCAAGAATGGGACTTATTCTTGATATGTCACCAAAACAGCTTGAAGAAATTATTTATTTTGTATCTTATGTAGTTATTGATAAGGGAAGTACGCCTTTAGAATATAAGCAGGTATTATCTGAAAGAGACTATCGTAAATGTTTTGAACAATTTGGGCATGCTTTTGAAGCTAAGATTGGTGCTGAGGCAATCCAAACGTTATTAAAACAAGTGGATCTTGATGCTGAATTTGAAAAAGTAAGTAAAGAATTAAAAGAGGCTCAAGGACAAAAGAGAACAAAATTATTGAAACGATTAGAAGCGATAGAAGCTTTTAGATCTTCAGAAAATCAACCAGAATGGATGATCTTAGAAGCTTTACCTGTAATACCACCAGATTTACGGCCAATGTTACAATTGGATGGAGGGCGTTTCGCTACTTCTGATTTAAATGATTTATACCGTCGAGTTATTACTCGTAATAATCGTTTAAAGAAATTATTAGAATTAGGGACTCCATCTATCATTGTTCAAAATGAAAAGAGAATGTTACAGGAAGCTGTAGATGCATTAATTGATAACGGACGTCGTTCTAAACCAATTACTGGAGCTGGGGGACGTGCCTTAAAATCATTAAGCCATACTTTAAAAGGAAAACAAGGACGTTTCCGTCAAAACTTGCTTGGTAAACGTGTCGATTATTCAGGGCGTTCTGTAATTGCAGTCGGTCCAGATTTAAAAATGTATCAATGTGGTATTCCTCGTGAAATGGCACTAAATTTATTCAAACCGTTTGTAATCAACGGATTGGTAAGAGATCAATTGGCAACTAATATTAAAGCTGCTGAAAGATTGATTGAAAAAATGGATGATCGCATTTGGCCAATCGTAGAAGAGGTTATCAAGCAGCATCCAGTATTATTGAATCGTGCACCTACTCTTCATAGATTAGGAATCCAGGCTTTTGAGCCAAAGTTAGTTGAAGGACGAGCAATTCGTCTACACCCATTGGTTACCCCAGCATTTAACGCTGATTTTGATGGTGACCAAATGGCTGTCCATGTACCATTAGGTGAAGAGGCTATTCAAGAAGCACGTCAATTAATGTTAGGGTCAAATAATATCTTGGGACCTAAAGACGGTAAGCCGATCGTTACGCCTTCTCAGGATATGGTATTAGGTAATTATTATTTAACTTTAGAGGATGTAGATGGTATTGGTGAAGGTACTGTTTTTGCTGATCGTAATGAAGTTGATCATGCTTATTTTGCAAAAACAGTTGGATTGCATACGAGAGTGGCAATTAAAGCCTCTGCTTTGAATAATAGTACATTTACAGAAGCTCAAAATAAATGTTATTTAATTACGACTGTTGGTAAGATTCTATTTAATGATATCTTTGATGGACAATTCCCGTTTATCAATGATCCAAGTAGTGAAAATTTAATTGCAACACCAGATAAGTATTTTGTACCAATGGGAACAAATATCAAAGAACATATCAAAAAGCAGCCAATTATTAAGCCTTTAAATAAGAAATCTTTAGGAAAAATAATTGATGAAGTATTTAAACATCAAGCGATGTCAGATACTAGTTTGATGCTTGATAAGTTAAAAGATCAAGGTTTCTATTATTCAACTATTGCGGGAACAACTGTATCTGTATATGATATTCAGGTTCCTCATGCAAAATATGAAATTTTTGAAAGAGCTGATGAAAAGCTTGAACAAATCAAAAAGTTCTATAATAAGGGTAAATTAACAGAATCTGAAAGATATCAAAATGTTATTAAATTATGGACAGATGTCAAAGATGAAGTTCAAGAAGTCGTTCGTCAAGAATTTGAAGCTGATGATCGAAATCCAATCTTCATCATGTCAGATTCCGGGGCCCGTGGATCTTTATCAAACTTTACACAGTTAGTTGGTATGCGTGGATTAATGTCTAATCCAAAAGGAGAAACGATTGAGTTACCTATCAAATCTTCGTTTAGAGAAGGGTTAACAGCATCAGAATTCTTTATTTCTACCCATGGTGCTCGTAAAGGATCTACAGATACAGCATTAAAGACTGCCGATTCAGGTTATTTAACAAGACGTTTAGTTGATGTTGCACAAGAAGTAATTATTTCTGAAGAAGATTGTGGAACAGATCGTGGATTTATTGTTACAGAGTTATACAATAATGATGATAAATCAGTTATTGTACCATTGCGAGATCGTTTAGTAGGACGTTTTTCACAAAAAGATATTTTTCATCCAGAAACTCGCGAATTAATTGTCGCTGGAGGAGAGTTGATTACAGAAGCGATAGCTGATGATATTGTTAATGCTGATATTAAAGAAGTTGAAATTCGCTCGGTTCTTGGATGTAGTGCTAAAGGTGGTATTTGCCGAAAATGTTATGGTCGTAACTTAGCTACTGGAGATGTTGTTGAACTTGGTGAAGCAGTAGGAATTATGGCGGCTCAATCAATTGGAGAACCTGGTACCCAGCTTACAATGCGTACTTTCCATGACGGTGGAGTAGCTGGTGGTGCTGATATTACACAAGGGTTACCACGTATTCAAGAATTATTTGAAGCTCGTAATCCAAAAGCAAAATCAATTATTAGTGAAATTGAAGGTGAGGTAACTAATTTAATTGATAATGCTGGAAGAATAGAAGTTGTGGTTACTAATGATTTGGAAACACGTAGTTATTTAGCTCCATATGGTGCTAAAATTAGAGTTGAAGTTGGTGATCATATCAATATTGGTGATAAGATTACAAAGGGATCTATCGATCCAAAAGAATTGTTATCAGTTGCTGATGTTGAAGCAGTTGAAAATTATATTATTAAAGAAGTTCAAAAGGTTTATCGTATTCAAGGAATTGAAATTTCCGATAAACATATTGAAATTATTGTTAAACAAATGTTAAGAAAGATGAAAGTGATAGAAGGTGGCGATACTGGATGTCTACCTGGCACTAATATTAATGTCAATGCATTTACAGAATTAAACCGCGATGTTTTGAAATCTGGTAGACATCCTGCTGTTGCAAGACCAGTATTACTTGGAATTACAAAAGCTTCACTTGAAACAGAATCTTTCTTGTCTGCTGCCTCATTCCAAGAAACTACAAAGATTTTAACTGATGCATCAATTAAAGGAAAAAAAGATTTATTAAAAGGATTGAAAGAAAATGTTTTAATTGGAAAATTATTGCCAGCTGGAACAGGACTTCGAGGACCTTTGAAATCTCCTGAAACTTTAAAACGTGAGGCTGAAGACGCTTTTGCTGCAAGTCAGGAAACAGTTGATGAATCTATTAATGGATCAGAAATTGCTCCTGAGGATAATGAAGTGATAGAACAAGCAGGATAATCCTGCTTGTTTTCAATAATTTCAATAATTTCAATAATTATTATAAAAAAAATAAAAAATATGTTGACATAAACAAGCAAATAGATTATTATGATTTACGGTGCTCGTTATGGAGCGCGTTGTTTATTACGAAATATGAAACACCCGGTATTGTGTGTTTGAATATGGAAGAAAGGAGAAAAGTAATGCCTACTATTAATCAATTAGTAAGACAAGGTCGTACCGACAAAACTACAAAATCAAAATCACCAGCGTTAAACAGAGGATTTAACTCATTAGCTAAAAAACCAACAATAACTAATTCACCTCAAAAACGTGGTGTTTGTACTCGTGTTGCTACCATGACACCTAAAAAACCTAACTCAGCTTTACGTAAATATGCCCGTGTTAGATTATCAAATGGTATGGAAGTAACTGCATATATTCCAGGAATTGGACATAACTTACAAGAACATAGTGTTGTTTTAATTCGTGGTGGTCGTGTTAAGGATTTGCCAGGGGTTCGTTATCACATTGTACGTGGTACTATGGACTGTGCTGGAGTTAACAATCGTAAACAAGGCCGTTCAAGATATGGTGCTAAAAAACCAAAAGCTTAAAATCAAGTATAGGAGGAAAATTAAATGGCAAGAAAAGGTCAAGTTGCTAAAAGAGACGTTCTACCTGATCCAGTGTATAATTCTAAAACTGTATCTAAATTAATCAACAACATTATGCTTGATGGTAAAAAAGGTGTAGCGCAAAACATCTTATATGATGCATTTAAAAAAGTAGAAGAAAAAACTGGAAATCCAGCAATGGAAGTTTTTGATCAAGCAATCAACAATATTATGCCAGTTCTTGAACTTAAAGTCAGACGTATTGGTGGTGCAAACTACCAAGTACCAGTAGAGGTTTCTGGAGAAAGAAGAATGACTTTAGGATTGAGATGGTTAGTCAATTATTCTCGTTTGAGAAATGAAAATACAATGGTTGATCGTTTAGCTAACGAAATCATTGATGCTTCTAATGGAGCTGGTGCTTCTGTTAAAAAGAAAGAAGACACACATAAAATGGCAGAAGCTAATAAAGCATTTGCTCATTTCCGTTGGTAATATCCAACTAAAAATTAAGAAGGGAGAAGAATTATGTCTCGTGAATTCTCGTTAGAAAAAACTCGTAATATAGGAATCATGGCTCATATAGATGCTGGTAAAACAACAACAACTGAACGTGTTCTTTATTACACAGGGAAAATCCACAAAATCGGAGAAACTCATGAAGGGGCTTCTCAAATGGACTGGATGGAACAAGAACAAGAACGTGGTATCACAATTACATCTGCAGCAACTACTGCTCAATGGAATGGATATCGTGTTAATATTATCGATACACCGGGCCATGTTGACTTCACTGTAGAAGTTGAACGTTCTTTACGTGTATTAGATGGTGCCGTGACTGTATTAGACTCTAAAGCTGGTGTTGAACCACAAACTGAAACAGTTTGGCGTCAAGCTACAACTTATGGAGTACCTCGTATTGTATTCTGTAATAAAATGGATGCTACTGGAGCTGACTTTATTATGTCTTTAGAATCATTAGATAAGAGACTAGGAGTTCATGGTGTAGCTATTCAATTACCGATTGGTGCTGAAGATACATTTGAAGGTGTTATCGATTTAATTAAAATGAAAGCAGTATATTTTGAAGGGGATAAAGGTGAAAACGTTGTTTATAAAGACATTCCTGAAGAATATATGGCTCAAGCAGAAGAATATCGTGCTAAAATGTTAGACTCTGCTGCAACTTATGATGATGATTTATTAATGAAAGTCTTAGAAGGTGAAGAACCAACAGAAGATGAAATCAAAGCAGCTATCCGTAAAGGGGTTTTAGCAGTTGAATTATTCCCAGTATTATGTGGATCTGCTTATAAAGATAAAGGTGTTCAACCAATGTTGGATGCGGTTATTGATTTCTTACCTGCACCTACTGATATTCCATCAATTAAAGGTGTTGATGAAAATGAAAATGAAATTGAAAGACATGCTTCTGATGAAGAACCATTTGCAGCGTTAGCTTTCAAAATCATGGCTGATCCTTTTGTAGGTAAATTAACATTCTTCCGTGTATATTCAGGAACTGCTGAAGCTGGAAGTTATGTATTAAATTCAACAAAAGACAAAAAAGAACGTTTAGGACGTATTCTTCAAATGCATGCTAACAAACGTAATGAAATTAGTACTGTATATGCTGGAGATATTGCTGCAGCAGTAGGTTTTAAAAATACTACAACTGGTGATACTATTTGTGATGAAAAGAATTTCGTTATTCTTGAAAAAATGGAATTCCCAGAACCAGTTATTGAACTTGCTATTGAACCAAAAACAAAACAAGATCAAGATAAACTTGGTTCAGGATTGGCAAAATTAGCTGAAGAAGATCCAACATTTAAGACTTATACAAATCCTGAAACAGGTGATACTGTAATTGCTGGTATGGGGGAATTGCACTTAGATGTAATTGTTGATCGTTTAAGAAGAGAATTTAAAGTGGAAGCTAATGTAGGAGCTCCACAAGTTGCTTATCGTGAAACAATTACTCAAGCAGCTGATTGTGAAGGTAAATATGTTAAACAATCAGGTGGTCGTGGGCAATATGGTCATGTATGGATTAAATTTGAACCTAATGAAGGTAAAGGATTTGAATTCGTTGATGCAGTTGTTGGTGGTGCTGTACCTAGAGAATATATCAACTCAGTTAAAGTGGGTCTAGAAGATGCTCTAGAGACAGGTATGATTGCTGGATATCCAGTTTTAGATGTTAAAGCTACATTGTTTGATGGGTCATACCATGATGTCGATTCATCAGAAATGGCTTATAAAGTAGCTGCTAGTTTAGCACTTAAAGCTGCAGGTAAAAAATGTGCTCCAGTTATTTTGGAACCAATTATGGCTGTGGAAGTTGTTGCCCCAGCTGAATATTTAGGTAGTGTTATGGGTGACGTATCTTCACGTCGTGGTATGATTGAAGGACAAGAAGAAAGAGGAAATGCTATTTCTGTTCAAGCATCTGTACCTTTATCAGAAATGTTTGGTTATGCGACAGATTTACGTTCATTTACTCAAGGTCGAGGTAATTATACGATGAGATTTGATAGATATGAACCTGTACCAAAATCTATTAGAGAAGAGATTATTAAGAAAAACGGTGGAAACGATTAGCACTGATTAAAATCTTATTGATTTTTTCAAATAAATAAATTAGAATGTATATGTACAAAAATATAAATTAGGAGGAACCTTAAATGGCTAAGGAAAAATTTGACCGCTCTAAAGCGCATGTAAATATCGGAACTATTGGTCACGTTGACCATGGTAAAACAACTTTAACTGCTGCTATTACAACAGTTTTATCAAAAGAAGGGCAAGCAGAAGCTATGGATTATGCTTCAATTGATGCTGCTCCAGAAGAAAAAGAACGTGGTATCACAATCAATACTGCACACGTTGAGTATCAAACAGCTACTCGTCACTATGCACATGTTGACTGTCCAGGTCATGCTGACTATATCAAAAATATGATCACTGGTGCTGCACAAATGGATGGGGCTATCTTGGTAGTTGCTGCAACAGATGGTCCTATGCCTCAAACTAGAGAACATATCTTATTATCTCGTCAAGTAGGTGTACCTTATATTATCGTATTCTTAAATAAATGCGATATGGTTGATGACGAAGAATTATTAGATTTAGTAGAGATGGAAGTTCGTGAATTATTAAGCGAATATGATTTCCCAGGTGATGACACTCCAGTTATCCGTGGTTCTGCATTAAAAGCTTTGGAAGGAGATCCAAAATGGGTTCCAGCTATTCATGAATTAATGGAAGCTGTAGATACTTATATTCCAACTCCAACTAGAGATACAGATAAACCATTCTTAATGCCTGTAGAAGATGTATTTACTATCACTGGACGTGGTACTGTTGCTACTGGTCGTGTTGAACGTGGACAATTAAAATTAAACGATCCTCTTGAAATCGTTGGTATCCATGAAACTCAAAATACAGTCGCTACTGGTATTGAAATGTTCCGTAAATTATTAGATTATGCTGAATCAGGAGATAACGTAGGGGTTTTATTAAGAGGTATTAACCGTGATCAAATCCAACGTGGACAAGTTTTAGCTAAACCAGGATCAGTTAATCCACACAAAAAATTCAAATCTCAAGTGTATATTTTAACTAAAGATGAAGGTGGACGTCATACTCCTTTCTTTGCTAACTATAGACCACAATTCTATTTCAGAACTACTGATGTAACTGGTGTAATTCAATTACCTGAAGGTGTAGAAATGGTTATGCCAGGAGATAATGTTGAATTAACTGTAGAATTAATTGCACCAATCGCAATTGAAAAAGGAACTAAGTTCTCAATTCGTGAAGGTGGTAGAACTGTAGGTTCTGGAAATATTTCTGATATTATTGAATAATATATCAAATTAAATCATAAAGGGAATCGTAATGATTTCCTTTTTGTTTAAGTTCAGAATTTTTTATATTTATAGAAAATATATTTTTTGCACATAAGATTATGAGTTTTGTTTAATAAAAAATAATTAAAGCATAGAATTCTATATATTAATTATAAGTTAGAAAAGATGAAAAGACTTATTAATAATTAATGTGACAAGCTATATTTAGATGAAAATATTGGTATGATTGGAATTTTCTTTACGTTTTGAAAATCATTGAAACCGCTTGAAAATGATATGGCAGTTGGGTATAATATAAGGGCAGATATATTTCTGAAAATTTGTTGTTATAAGGAGAAATCGAAATGGATGAACAAGAACAGATAGTAATTAATCTAATTGTAAACAGCGGTAGCGCTCGTAGTTCTGCGATTGAAGCTATTCAGTATGCTAAAGCTGGTGATTTAGAAAAGGCAGATGAATCTTTACAAGCTGCTAAAGAAACAGTAAATGAAGCTCATCATTCACAAACAGAATTAATTCAAGCTGAAATTCGTGGTGAAAAGTCACCGTTAAATTTATTAATGGTACATGCCCAAGATCATTTAATGACAGCATTGGTTGTTATTGATTTGGCACAAGAATTTATTGATGTTTATAAAAAAATTGGTTAATAAGATTTAGTAATTCCATCTCTTGTTTTAGGGATGGTTTTTTATCAGAAATATTTTTAATCTAAAAACAGATAAATAATGTAAGGAGTAAGGAAGAATGAAACCTAGCATGAAGGTTAAATTTCATTTAATGTATTGTATATGCTCTATGTCCTTTGATACTCTTTTTTGTATGAATAATTTTATTAAGAAGATGGAATTTTAACGTACGATTAATATTTATCTATATCAATTCCCTTTGTGTATTTTTAAAACTTGCTTTTAATAAGATACTATTGAATCATAAAAGAGGACACTTTGTCTTTTGAGTACTATCATATATTTTTTGCACATTAGCTAAAATAAATCTGTTTCTTCTATTTGTTTTTAGGGTTTTAATGTTTCTGATAAACAGATTATGGCCAAAAATACATCGTATAACTAATTCAAAACGGAAACGATATCTATTTTATTTTTATGGCGAATAGCGAAGAAAAAAATTTAAGTATCTGAATAAAAGCAATATTAGCCACATTATTATAGGCATTATAAGAGTAAGTTTTAATGAGGATGAGTACCAGATTTATTTCTGTTTTGAATGTAAGCTATTTGACGCTTACTTTTGAATTATTTAAAGTGAAATTTAATATTTTACTTAAGATTTTTAAAAAGGCGAAAAAGGTATTTACAAAGAGGGAGAGATATGGTAAATTAAGGAAGCGCTCAAGAGAAGGGTGAGAGAAGCCCGAAAGAGGAGAAAAAAAGTCAAAAAAAAGATTGACTAAAAAGAGAAAAGAGTGTAAGATGAGTAAGTCGGCGAAAGGAGCCGGAGAGATCATTGAAAACTAAACAGAATTAAGAAACACACGTCAAAGAAGAGAAAAAGAAGAGCTAAACAAACGAAAGATTGTAAAGATAAAGAGACAATGGAGAGTTTGATCCTGGCTCAGGATGAACGCTGGCGGCGTGCCTAATACATGCAAGTCGAACGCGGGCAGTAATGTCCGAGTGGCGAACGGGTGAGTAAG
>NZ_JMLH01000031.1 GCF_000686665.1 Thomasclavelia saccharogumia DSM 17460
GGAGGTTTAGCTCAGTTGGGAGAGCATCTGCCTTACAAGCAGAGGGTCAGCGGTTCGAGCCCGTTAACCTCCACCATAAAGTAAATAAGCCGGCTTAGCTCAACTGGTAGAGCAACTGACTTGTAATCAGTAGGTTGAGGGTTCAAGTCCTTTAGCCGGCACCATAATGGAGGAGTAGCGAAGTGGCTAAACGCGGCTGACTGTAACTCAGTTCCTTTGGTTCGGTGGTTCGAATCCGCCCTCCTCCACCATCTAATTGGGGTATAGCCAAGCGGTAAGGCAACAGACTTTGACTCTGTCATCTCCCTGGTTCGAATCCAGGTACCCCAGCCAAGATGACCCGCTAGCTCAGCCGGTAGAGCATCTGACTTTTAATCAGAGGGTCAGGCGTTCGAATCGCCTGCGGGTCACCATTTTTTAAAAAGTTATTGCAAATATCTTAAACTTATGATATTATATTGGTACGTTGAAATTGCGGGTGTAGTTCAATGGTAGAACTTCAGCCTTCCAAGCTGACTACGTGGGTTCGATTCCCATCACCCGCTCCATGAATAAAAAATAGTCGATGTAATCGGCTTTTTATTTACATTTAAACTCATATTAAAATGCTAAGTTCTTTATAAATAGAACTTAGCATTTTATATTTTGTAACAAATAAAATTATATAAGAGCAATTATTTTAGGAATAAATATCATTAAGCCAATTATTGCTGCACCGATTGCTAGAACAAGAACCCCGCCTGCCGCTGCATCTTTAGCAATCTTAGCTTTAGGATGAAATTCAGGCATTACCATGTCAACTACTGCTTCTATTGCCGTATTAAATAATTCACCAGCAATAACTAATGAAAATAAGATAATACATATTTTCCATTGCACAGCACTCAGCTTTAAAACAACTCCCGCAACAATTACTAAAAGCATTACAAACAAATGAATCTTCATATTTGTTTCTGATCTAATCGTCATTATTATTCCTTCAAATGCATATTTAAAGCTATTTATTCTTTTTTTTAACTCCTGCATCAAACTATTACCCCCTTCTATCATATAAAAATTTTACTAATTATTTTAATTAAAATCAATCTTATTTATCTTTTTAATAACAGTAACCCCTAACTTATTTACAGTTAAAAATTAAAACTGTCTGTAAACCCAATAAAATAAGGCTATCCAGACAGTTAAGAGTATTTAAAGCCATGCTATTTTAGGAATATATGTGTATTTGCTCAATAATTGATAAGCCTGGTTAAGCATTTCTTTTTCATTATCAATATTTTGATAAATCTTAAGCAGTTTTGCTTTGATTAAATTATCATTACAATCATCATTTATTGCCAGCTGCATAAATTCACCTGGAAATAATAAACGTGCATATAAATATACTAATTCATCATTTGTTAGATTGGCACTATTTATATATTCTTCTAACTCATTGATCATAATTAAATTATTTTTATATCCGGTAGTTAAATCTTTGATTCTTGAAGCAATAACAAAATTACTTGGACAACACAATGTTTCATAGTTATCTTCTAAATAAAAGTGTTCTATCCCAGCTGGCAGTTTAATAGATTTTATCTGATTTAAAATACTGATAGCACATTCCCCCAATCCTTGATAATAATATGATAATACTACAAAATGTTCAAAGTGACTGATTCTAGAAGCATAATTACCTATTTTGCATTTTGCTTCATCTAAAATTTTACACCAGCTTTCTTTTATTTTTACCACTTCAATCGTGGAAGGAATTGGAATCATTGACCGATGAATAAACATATCTAATGTATATGGTTCAATTTGATAAATATATAAAATATGATTCATAGTTACAGGACGATCAAAACAATTATTTACAACTGTAAAACCAGCTAAATTTAAACTATGAATATAATACGAATAGTTATTTGTAAAATTATTTATTCTACAAAAATAATAATTATTATTTTGATACGTAAAATAGTCACTTTCTTGATCTATATAAATTTGATAAAAACGTTGTAATATTTCTAGTTTTGATACCAATTAGGCACCTCCCCTTCAATAATTTCAATTACTAATGGATAATCATAAGCTTTATTAAATTCTTCATTATAAAATGGCAACAGAACCATCATTTTAATTTTAATCGTTAAGGATAATGAAACCATTACATGATTAACACCATAACTCTTTATTTCTTTGTTTACAGTACAGGTAATCGCAGAAATGGTTTTATATCTAATTTTTATTTTTGGTCCTACTTCAGCTAAAAAAGGATTATCTGTCATCATCCCTAACGGTACACTAGCAATGACACCACCATTATTACTGATTTCTTCCAATTTACGTTGATAAAATGTATCATCTGTTTTTTTATATGCTCCTTCCTCTAACGAAACAAATAATTCATCTAAATTATTTACTATTTTTGCTCCAATACTCGAGGCATAATTAGTATCAAAATTAATCGTTGAAATCTCATTACCACTACGATTTACTTTTATTAATTCCTGATGATCTAATTCAACGGGAAAAGGTGTATTATTGATTACCATTTGACAAAAACGATCTATTTCTTTGGTGGCGATTTTCTTTAACATTGGTGTTATACTTACACTCAAAAAATGTAATATAACACCCAAAATCACTATAATAATAATGAACAAATATCGTTTTTTCATCAAATCACCAATATAGTATATTAAACAGCCCTATCAAATATGCTTTGTGACAGCCACCTTATATAACTGAATAATAATACTAGGCATTGTTGCAAAAACAAAAATCATTGCTAAATGACGTAAATCTAATTCACTAATAGAAAAGACAGTATGAAAATTTGGAGAAACTAAAATCCAGCCCAATAAAACTGTTCCAATAATAAAAGCTCCAATACTATAATAATTTAATGGCATCTTATATAATGGTAAACTGCTGCGACAATTAAAACCATGTAATAGCCGCGCCAAACATAATGTCCCAAAAGCCATTGATGATGCTGATAGTTCATCAGTTTTTAAGCCTACAAAGTAGGATAACATTGTAAAAATACAAATAATCACTCCTTCAAAACTAATTTGTAATAACGTTTCTTTATTTAATAGAGAGTCATTCATGCCACGAGGTTTTTGTTTTAAAATTTCATTACTTCCCTGTTCCATCCCAATTGCAATAGCTGGAAGAGAGTCTGTAATTAAATTGATAAATAAAAGGTGCACTGGTAAAAATGGTGTTGGTAAAATCATAAACGAAGTAATTAATACACAGATTATTGCCGCTAAATTCCCTGATAATAAATAAATTATCGCATTTTTTATATTTGTATAAACATTACGTCCCGTAATTATTGCTTGTACGATCGTAGCAAAATTATCATCAGTTAAAATCATACTAGCAGCATCTTTAGAAACCTCACTACCAGAAATTCCCATTGCTACACCTATATCACTTTGTTTTAAAGCTGGCGCATCATTGACCCCATCACCTGTCATTGCAACGATCTGTCCTTGATTTTGCCAAGCTTTTACAATTCTTATTTTATGCTCTGGGGCAACTCTAGCATAAACACTCACCCTTGGTAAAACATTTGCTAATTCTCGATCTGTCATTCTTTCTAACTGAACCCCTTCAAGACAAATATCTCCATCTTGATAAATACCGATATTTTTAGCAATACTGCAGGCCGTAACAACATGATCACCTGTTATCATAATTGGTTTAATTCCGGCAACAAGACAATTTTTTACTGCCTCTTTGCTTTCTTTACGTGGCGGATCGATCAATGATACTAATCCTACAAATATTAGATCAGTCTCATCCCTAACATCCAGCGTATTTTTATAAAATTCCTTATACGCTACCGCTATGACCCGTAATCCTTTTTTAGCAAAGTCTTCATTTTGTTTTAAAATTCTTCTTCGTTCAATTTCAGATAAAATTTCTTTATACCCATCAACTAAGATTCTATTACAACGTTGTAATAAAACATCTGGCGCACCTTTAGTATATAGATGATTTTTAGAGCTAACACTCATTAATTTACGAGTTGAATCAAAAGGTAATTCTAATTGTCTTTTGGCAATTAACTTAAAGGGATGTTTAATTGTATAGTCGTGATAAAGATTTAATAATGCTAATTCAGTAGGATTGCCTACCTGCTGATTATTGTTGATTGCAGCATTATTACATAATGCAAATGCTTTTAACATAAGACAATGATTATATTGATGATGATCCATATCATTTACAGAAACTATTTTTTTATTTGTATATATATCTATTGCTGTCATTTTGTTTTGGGTCAGTGTTCCGGTTTTATCTGAGCATATTACTGAAACACAACCTAAACTCTCAACTGCATTTAAATTTTTAATAATAGCATTTTCTTTTGCCATTTTTTGAGTTGAAATTGATAAAACGATTGTTACTATTGATCCTAATGCCTCGGGAATTGCCGCAACAGCTAAAGCTACAGCAATCATTAATGAATCTAAAATATTTTCTTTAGCAATAAAGACACTCATTATTAACACAATAATACAAATAGAAATAATAGCAATTGATAACTTAACAGAAAACTCATCCAATGTTCTTTGTAAAGGCGTCTTTCTTTGTTTTGTCTCATTAAGCATTCCAGCTATTTTTCCCAACTCACTTTTCATACCCACTGCTGTAACAATATACTGTCCTGTCCCATTCGTTACTAAACTACCTGAAAAGACCATATTATTCATATCCCCAATAGTACATTTCTTTTCAATTGGTAACAGCTGTTTTTCAACACTATTTGATTCGCCTGTTAAAGCACTTTCATTAACCTGGAGATTAACCGCTTCTTTTAATCTTCCATCTCCGGCTATAATATCACCAGCTTCAATATTTACAATATCTCCCACTACTAACTCATTTGAATTGATTATCTGGACTTTGCCATCACGAATAACTTTAACTTTAGGTATCGATAGTTTCTTTAAACTATCGATAGATTTTTGTGCTTTAACTGTTTGAAAAGTTCCTAATGCTGCATTTAGACTAATTACTATCAAAATTACTAAAGTACTTTCAAATTCACCACTGATTGCTGAAATAATTCCCGCAACAATTAAAATAATAACTAAAAGATCTTTAAATTGATCAATAAATATTGCAATCGCACTTTCTTGTTTTTCACTAACTATTTCATTTTTACCAAATAACTGTTTATATTTATAAATTTGTTTTTTATTTAACCCCTGATTAAATACCCCTAATTCATTTTGAACCTCTTTAAAAGATTTTTGATAAGCCTCCATTTTATCCTCCTATCTATACTCTTAATAAACTATACAAAAATATTAATAAGAAAATTGTTTAAATATAATATCTAAACTAAAAAACCAAGTCTAATCAAGACTTGGTTACAGTGATTATTGAAAAATTATTGAGATTGCCATAAAGCCTTTAAAACGTGTTCACCATTTACTGTTACAACTGTATCACCAGTAATAACTTCACCACTATAGATCCAGCCTAAAAACTGATATCCTTCTTTAGTTGGCTGAGGCAATTTACCATAAGTATCATTATAAACAACTTCTTTAGATTGTATAAGTTCATTACCACCATCATAATCAAATATAACATTTATTTTATTAGGTTTCCAAGAAGCATATAAAGTCATACTTTGTTCAACTTTTTGTTTGTCAGGATTCCATTGATGCTTTAAGTCCTGATCAAGATACCAGCCATCAAAAGTATAACCTGCTTTTTGTGGTTTTTCAATTTCAATTGAATCACCAATTTTACATTCAATCGGCTTTATTTTTCCACCACCATTAGTTTCTAAAGTAACTGTAAAATGACCATTGATTCCTAAAAAAATGACAACACCAATTAAAATAACCATTAAAATAACAATTATATAATTTAACATTTTAACAGGAACATTGACCCCTCGATACATTCCTCCACCAGAGCCCCATGTTTTCTGTTTTTTTTCAATCTCTTGTTCTTCATTCATATTATCACCAATTTTATTTTCTTACTAAATATTTTCGCATATCAATTGCACAAGCAACTAAAATGATCAATCCTTTAATAATATACTGCATATTCGCATCAATACTTAAAAAAGTTAATCCAACAAAGATAATTCGTAATAAAACAACACCAATAATTACACCACGGATCTTTCCTATACCACCAACAAATGATACTCCACCGATAACACAGGCAGCAATTGCATCCAATTCATAGTTTAACCCCGTTGCAGCACTATTTGAACCAATTCGCGCTGATTCAACAAAACCTGTCAACCCATACATGATTCCCGCTAACACAAATACCATGATAATCGTTCTTGAAACATTTACTCCAGATACATTAGCAGCATCTGGATTAGATCCAACTGCAAACATATTTTTACCAAATTTTGTTTTATTCCAAATAAACCACATAATGATCGTAATTACGATCGAATACCAAACAAAGTTTGGAATTCCTTTACCACCAATACTAATAGCTGTTCCTGCAATAAAACCTGTATAACTAGCATCTAATCCTGAAATTGATTGCCCATTATTAGTACCGATCATCAAATACATCAATAAAATACCATATACGATCAATTGGGTAGCTAAAGTTACAATAAATGGATGTAAACTAAACTTAGAAACACAGAAACCATTTACAAACCCAACGACTGCTCCAATAGCAATTGCTAGTAATAAAACCACAAAAATAGGCATTGTTGCAAGATCAGGAAACATTTTATTAGCATATCCTGATGCTTGTAAAAGCGAAGCTGAAATACAAGCCACTAAACCTACGATACGTCCAGCAGATAAGTCAGTTCCAGTCAAAATAATACATCCTGCGATTCCTAAAGCAATAGGTAAATTTGCCGCTGAAAGTGAAATAATATTAATAATTGATGAACTAGATAAAAATTTAGGACTAATGATTTGAATTGCAATTATAGCAATGATCATAAAAATATATAAAGAATTATTGATAAGTAATTCTTTTAAATATGTTTTTTTATCTTTGCTGTTTAATTGCTTAAAATCATTATATTGTCTAGTTATCCCACTAAATATTTTTGTCATATAATAATTCTCCTTTATACATATTTTGTTGCAAGTGTCATAATTTCTTCTTGAGTTGCTGTTTTAGCATCTACTTCACCGGCAAGTCTTCCCCCAGACATTACCAAAATTCGATCACAAACTCCAAGTAACTCTGGCATTTCTGAAGATACCATAATTACAGATCTTCCTTTACTTGCTAGATCAATAATCAACTGATAAATTTCGTATTTAGCCCCAACATCAATTCCTCTTGTTGGCTCATCTAATAATAAGACCTCAGGATTTGTAAGTAACCAGCGCCCTAAAATTACTTTTTGCTGATTTCCTCCTGATAATGATCTTATTTGCGTACTTTGAGAAGGGGTTTTAATTCTCATTGCTCCAATCGACCATTGGGTATCGAGCTTCATTTGCTTATCACTTAAATACAAATGATTTTTTACATAACTGTCTAAATTGGAAATAGTAGTATTTTCTCTAATATCTAAAATTCCAAAAATACCAGTTGCCCTTCTTTCTTCAGTCAACAAAGCAAAACCATTTTTTATTGATTCACGAGCTGATTTATTTTTGATAACTTTACCATCAATTTTAATCGTTCCATCTTTTTTCGTTGCTATTCCAAAAAGAGTTTCTACAACTTCTGTACGTCCTGAACCATCTAATCCAGCAATTCCCACGATTTCACCACGTTTTACATTAAACGTAATATCTTTAATATGATTATACATACCTGTTAATTTATCTACTTCTAAAACAACTTCTCCGATTTCATTTGTTTTAGGAGGAAAACGATTAGTTAGTTCTCTTCCTACCATCAGCTTAATAATCTTATCCATCGTTAGCTCACTAGCTGGTTTAGTAGAGATCCATTGTCCATCGCGCATGATCGTAACTTCGTCACTTATTTTTAAAATTTCTTCCATTTTATGAGAAATATATATGATTCCACAGCCTCGATCACGCAGCATATTAATAATTCTAAATAAATGTTCCACTTCCTGTTCATTTAATGAGGAAGTAGGTTCATCTAAAACAATAATTTTAGAATTATATGATACTGCTTTAGCAATCTCTACCATTTGTCGATTAGAAACTGACATCGTACTCATAATTCTTTTCGGATCGACATCAATATCCAAATCTTTAAAAATTGCCTTAGTATTTTTATACATAATACTTTCAGATGTCATAATTTTAAATTTAGTAGGATATCTTCCTAACCAAATATTATCCATGACATTTCTTTTTAAAGCCTGATTTAATTCCTGATGTACCATTGCCACACCATGCTCTAAAGCATCTTTAGAGTTTTTAAAATTAACTTCTGTTCCTTCTAAAAAAATCTGACCACTATCCTTAACATACATTCCAAATAAGCATTTCATCAAAGTAGATTTACCGGCTCCATTTTCGCCCATCAGTGCGTGAACGGTCCCACGTTTTACTGTCAATGAAACATTATCTAATGCTTTTACACCTGGAAATTCTTTACTAATGTTTTTCATTTCCAACAAAACATCACTCATAATTTCCCTCCTTTATTTATCCATAAAATTAAAGAGGTGTTTGGATAACAAACCAAACACCCCACTTATTTTTTAATCTCCTAAATATTTACCATAAGCGATACGAATCTTAGCAGCTTTTTTATCCACGTTATAATCTTTTGTTCCATCCATTAAATCTTTTTCGTCTAAAGCATTTTGCGTTAATAATGCAATTGCTTTTGCCATACCCTCAGCATCTTGCTTAATAGTTCCTGCCATTTTTTGCTTTTTAATTAAATCTTTCGCAGCATCTGTAGCATCTACTCCAAATACTGGAATTGATTTACCATCGTCACCATTATTATATCCAACAGAATTTAAAGCTGTAATAGCCCCTTCTGCCATACCGTCATTGTTGCAAATAACTAACTCAATCATATTATTATGACTGTCACTATAAGCAGCTAAGGCTGTAGTCATATATTCATTAGCTGCAGTTGATGACCATTGCCCATTTTTATCAACCAAATATTTATCATTATTTGATGAATCATAGAAACTCAATTCTGGTTTACCAGCTGCGACTAGTTTCTTATTGGCATCTTCTACAGCATATTGAGTACGATAAATTGCTTCGTTATTCCCTTCTTCACCTTTAAATAAGATATAAGAAATAACACCATCTTTGTTTAAATCATAAGCATCATAATTAGCTAACAAATATTCACCGATCATTTCTCCTTGTAAATGTCCTGCTTCCGCAGCATCTGTTCCTACAAATGCACATTTATCATAGCCATTTACGATTTTATCTGAAACTTCACGATTAAAGAAAACTACAGGAATATCTTCCTTTTTAGCCATATCTACAATTCCTTGTGCGGCATCATCAGAACCCGTATTTACAATATTAACAACTAATACTTTAGCCCCTTTAGTAATTGCTGTCTGCACTTGTTCTGTTTGTGTTGTCTGATTTCCATTGGCATCATAGTCTTGGTAACTAACACCAGCATCTGTCAATTGTTTTCCTAAAGCAGTTCTTACACTAGAGATATATGTGTCGCTGTAATTATAATAGAATACATGAACATCTCCATCTCCTTCACCGCCACAACCAGTTAGTACTGAAGCCATACATACTAACATGGTACATGATAATAAAAACGATAATATTTTTTTCATTTTTAGTCCTCCTCTATAATTTCGTTTTCACTTATTTATATTTTATTTGCTGGCATTAAATATTGTAATATAATATCTTATCTTTTATAGGCAAAAAATTATTCCAATAAAAAATCTTCCTCTACGGGAAGATCAATCGAATGGGAAAACTATTTTTTGATTATCCTCTTGAAACATATTATCTTTAGTAATCACTACTGTTTTAGTATAAATGTTTTCTTTACTACTTTGTCCTCTTGATAAATAATAAGCTTCCTCTACTCCTAAATAACCAATTGCAAAAGGATTCTGTACAATTAATGCATCTACTATGCCATCCTCTAACATTTGAATAGAAACAGGATTGTTATCAAAACCAATCACAGAAACTTTATCTTTATATTCCAGCTGTTCAATTGCATAACCAACTCCAAGTGTTGTCCATTCATTAAAAGTAACAAGAACATTAATATCTGGATACTGTAATAAAATATCTTTAGTTGCTTGGGTCGTATAATCAACCGCTGATTGAACATTAATAGTTTTTACAGATAAAATTCTCTCATCATTTTCCAATATTTTACGCAAACCACTTTCTCTTTCTTGACCATTTGCAGTATTGATATCAAAATTTACAATTCCTAGATGAATTTTATCATCCTGTAATTTAAGCACTGTTTCCCCAGCCATCTTACCAGCTTCATAATTATCTGTACTTATTCGAGTACGAACTTTTTTTGAATCTACATCACTATCGATAACAACAACTTGAATTCCTGCTTCAACTGCAGTTTCAACACTCTTTACCAATTTACGATAATCTATAGCTGATAAGACAATCGCGTCAACATCATCCTTGATAGCTTTTTCCATCATTTTTATTTGTGTTGCATAATCCTCTTCATTTTCAGGACCATTAAATGTAAGATCTAAATTATATTCTTTACTAGCAGCATTAGCTCCTGATAAAACTGATTTAAAAAATTGTGATGTGGTTGATTTAACAATAACTGCCACTTTTACTTTACGACTGACACTATTACATCCAATTAATGCAAACATCAATATAATTACAATAGTTATCTTTTTTATTTTATCACACACTATATCTATCCTCCATCACAGCAGGAATTTTGATCGTAATTGTTGTTCCTACATCTAATTCGCTTTCAACAACAATTCCATAATCATTGCCAAAATATATTTTTATTCGATCATTAACGTTTTTAACGCCAATTCCTTTACTATCAGTTCGTTCTTTTTTCAAAATATTTTGAACCTGCTCCTCACTCATTCCAACACCATTATCTTTAATTTTCATAATAATATCATTACCGACTTTATGCACTGAAATAGAAATCTCGCCTTCATCAACCATTCTAGAAATTCCATGATATAAGGCATTTTCGATAATTGGTTGAATTGTTATTTTATTACATAAATAAGGTAAAACTTCTTCATCAATATCAAAGTTATAAATAAATTGATCTTTATAACGATAGCTTTGAATAACTAAATAGTTTTTAGCATGCTGAATTTCTTTTTCAATGGGGATCAGTTCATAGCCTTTTGAAATACTAATTCTAAATAACTGTGCTAATGCGCCAACCATTGTAATGGCATCTTCAGTTTTTTCTTCTTCACACATCCATTGAATAGAATCTAAAGTATTGTATAAAAAATGAGGATTGATCTGTGCCTGTAAAGCTTTTAATTCTGTTTTTCGTAATGCAACTTCTTCATTCTTAACTTTTTCCATCAATTCTTGAATCTGAATAACCATATGTTCAAAAGAACTAGATAATTTATTAAATTCACTAGCACCTTTTACTGGCGTATATTTAAAATCAACAGCATTTTTTTCAAATATGCTCATTGCTTCAACAAGAGAACGTACTGGTTTAGTTAACTTTTTAGATAAAATAAATAAAATGACAATTGCAAAAATCATTACCAGCAAGGCAATAACAATAATTGATTTAACCGCAGTAGCTGCTTTATCATCTACTAATTCATTAACATAACTAACACCAACAACACGCCAATCAAATTCTGAAACATCTTTAACTGTATAAATCACACCATTATTTATTGTATTTCCTTCACGATAATGAATTACTTCACTTATCTTTTCATCTTTTATATCCAAATAAATAAGCTGCTGTAAAGGATGATATACTAAATCATCATTTTTATTAACAATAAAACAATATCCATGCTCCCCGATTCCAACATCATCAATGTAACGAGCAATTGAAACAAAACGAATATCCATTGCTACATATACAAGTTTATCATAACTGCTTGACCATTGTTTTTGACATACTGTTACAACCCAGGGATAATTTCCCTCAAAAAGATTTTGGACATGCGGTGATGTAATTGCATAATCGCGATTATTACTAAATAACGTTTTATCAAATGATAAATTATTATTTACATTAGTTTTTAAAGCCGCATTGCTTTGATAATCTAAAATATTACCTTCCATATCATAAACAATAATAGAAACAATATCTTCATTAATATTTACCATCGTTTCCATATATTCCTTAATACTAACAATATCAGTAGATTCATTAATGATTTTTGTCATATTACTCATTTTATTTAAGATATCATTTGAATAATTTTCAATTGTATTCAAGACTTGGGTTACCGATTGTTCTGAATTAGTTTGAGCTGTAGATAATAAACTATCTTTTAATATTTGTCTAAATGAAATCGTTAAAAGAAAAACGACAATGATAATAATAGTGATGACAAATAGTGATAAATAAATAGAAATCGAAAAATCCTTTTTTTTAAACTTCATTATTTACCACCATATTTTGTTCACGCATTTTATTTGGTGATACACCATATTGTTTTTTAAAACAATAACTAAAATAATGTTGATCACTATAACCACATTTATAAGCAATTTCTAATACTTTTGCTGACGAATACAAAACAAGATCTTTAGCTACTTCCATCCGTTTTCTAGTAAGTAAAGTAATAAAAGTTTCTCCCATATTCTTTTTTACCAAAGAGCTTAAATAACTAATACTTACATGTAATTTATCACTAACTACACCTAACGATAATTCTTCATTACTATATTCTTTATCAATTATTTCCATTAATTCATCACAGATCAATTCACTATTCATCTTTTTTTGATCTTTAATTAAATTTTTTGATAATATACAAAATTTAATTAAAGATATTCTTTTTTCATTAAAAGAATACTTATTAAATATATTTGATAAGTGCGAAGTTTTACTAAAAAATAGAGACGAAGATTTAGCATCACAAACAGAATATACAAGAGCCCAAATAGAAGAAATAATTCTAACCATCAATAAATCAATATCGGCCCGACTCGCACCTTGATCAATAAACATTACAAAAACACTAGATAAATACAATTCTATTTCACTATCGGTCCCAGATTTAATCAACTTTTCAATCTTACTTGCAATTTTATCTACATTTTCATAACAAATCATTGAAGTACGCTTAATATCACCAATAAAATTTATTCCTCGTTTTGATCCCTGACCATATTCAATAGCGCTTATTGCTTCATTATATAATAAATTAACATTCAATAAAGAATCACTTATATTGCTGAATCCCAAATAACAATCAGCACATAAAATTCGTTCACTGCTTTGAACTATTTCATTAGCAATAATATTTACATATTTATCGATTTCCCAAGCCTGCCCAGAAAGTAAAGTAATGATTTTTTTACCAGAATAGAATGTTCCAAACCGTAGATATTTTTTGATAATTCTTTTTACCCCTGGTAAATGCTGCCTATTTGTGATATTTGTCCCTTTTTTATCAAAATAACGAATCACCATCATTAAATACTTTGTTTTTTCCTCTAAACTACTCCTGATTTGTAATTGAACAGCTTCCTGGTTAAGAAAATTTTCATATTCTTTTTGCTTATCATCAATAATAAAATCAGTATCAAATATCAACGGCATTAATAATCTTTCTACTAAAAACTGCTGCTGATCACTTTCAATTGAAGCCATAAAAGATTGATTGATAGCATCCATCTTTTCTTTAATATCAATCAGTTCTTTTGTCAGTTCTTTTGATGAAATTGGTTTTAATAAATATTTGATGATATTATATTGAATTGCCTGCTGAGCATAACTAAAATCATCATAACCACTTAAAAAAGCAATTTGCATTGCTGGTCTGATTTCTCTTACTTTTCTAGCTAAATTAATTCCTGAAATAAATGGCATTTTTATATCAGTCAATAAAAGATCAGGTTCTAAACGTTCTACTAATTCTAAAGCTTCAACTCCGTTTTCAGCTTCACCAATAACTTCAAAACCTATTTTTTGCCAATCAATTCTTTTTATCATTGCTCGACGCAATGCTATTTCATCATCAGCAATTACCACTGTGTACATTCGTTTTCCCTCCGTTACTTTATCCTGAAACCCTTTACAAATTGTATCATAAATTCTTATTAGCTGGTATAAATTTAGTAAATAAATTTCAAATAAAAATAACTGGAAATAACTTCCAGCTACTTTATTTTCTTTTCAAAAAAGACTTAAGCATTCCTATAAATATATCACCTGAGATAAAATATGCATATCCAAACGCTAAAACAATATCCAAACTCCAAAGAATTGGATCATTAGACCAGGCTAGTAATGAAACTATGGCAATAACTATAACAGTTAAAATAGTTAATCGTTTATTGATTCTTAAGCGATAATGATTTTTATTTAAATCATAAAAACGATATCCTGCTAAAAACAAATTAGCTACTAGCGTTGAAAGTACAGCAGCTTGTACTCCGATTTTATTAATCAAAAGCAAATTAATTATAATATTGATTCCCGCTGCCATCGTTGTCGTAATTGACATATTTTTAGCACATTTCACAGCTACATAAATACTTCCAAAAAATTGTGAAAAACAATAAAAATAAGTAGCAATAATTAAAGTTGGTGTATAATTAAATGCTTCATATAAAGATTCATTCTGACATAAGATTTCAAAAATAATTGGTGAAACCGCAAGCAATAAAACAGTTCCCGCTGAAACAATACAAAATAGCATCTTAAACATTCGATTATAATATCGACCACTATCAGGATCATTGACACTTCTTGTTGCCGAATCAGTCCAGGCAAGATTAAAAGCTGGATATAAGATATTGACGATTGAAGGAATTTTATTTGCCAATGCATAAATTCCATTTGCTCCTGCTCCTAAAAATATTGAAATGATCCAGCGATCTGATAACTGATTGATATACCATGATACTGTATTAGGGATAAATGGCAAAGCATACTGCAGCATTTTTGAAGCATACTCAATTCTAAAATATTTTAAATTAAAATAACTAAAGATATTACATACAAAAAGAACATACATAAAACCTGCCACATCCGCCAGCGTTAAAGCAATCAATACACCAATATATCCGGTTTTTAACCATAACAAACAAATAGATACAATAATAAAATTTACAATTACAACTAATGCTGCCAAAATAGAATATTCCTTATATTTAGAAAATGCTCGCAAAACAAATCGTGATGTTGTAGCAAGAATTTCGATCCAAATATAACCAATAACTAAAAACTTATAACTCCCATTAAATAAATCAATAGGCACAAAAAAACAAATAATCCCGACAATCAACATCAACGTAAAAATCATTATATAACCATTTGTAATTACTCTTTTTTGTTCATTAACACTTTTAGCATCAACTAAAAACCTAAACAACGCTTGCTCTAACTGCAAAGTACATAAAGGAACAATAAACGATAAAATCGTCGTCGTTACCAAATCCAGCTGTCCATATTGAGCATCTGTCGTTGTTCCGGTAATGATCGGTGTCGTTAATAAATTTATTATTCTTGGCAAAAAGGTTCCAATTGCCATAATCAATGTATTTTTAACCAGTGTTTTCTCTCTTGACATAATTTCACCCTACTTTACATCCATTATTATAGCAAACATAGATCTATTTTTCATCAATTATTGTCTTTATTGGCAAATCAAATCTTTCTACAGGCAGTTTTTCTACTTGTTGAAAGGTAAACGCTAAACCAATTACCTTGCCTGCATAATCTTTTAAATAGCGATCATAATAACCACCGCCATATCCTAAGCGATTATGGTCTTTATCATAAGATACGATTGGAACGATCAATAAATCGATATCTTTTTTATTAACTAATTTATCATTATCAGGTTCTAAAATACCATAATTACCTTTTTTTAATTCTTTTAATGAATTGATCGTATAAAAATTCATTTCATGATTTTTAGTTTTAGGTACACATATTTTCTTTACTGCCAGCATTTCTTCGATCAAAGAAATAGTATTGACTTCATTTCTAAAAGACACATAAATACCAATAGTTTTAGCGTTGATAAAATCAGAATTCTTTTTTAACTTAGAAATAATAAGATTAGATTTGGTAAGATATTCATCTCTATCTAAATCTAATCTTGCTTGAATCATTTTTTTTCGTAATTTTGCTTTATCCAATTCCTTGATCTCCAAAATCCAATTTTATCAACTGATTTAATTCAACAGCATATTCCATTGGTAATTCTCGTGCAAATGGTTCAATAAAGCCCATTACGATCATTTCCATTGCTTCTTTTTTCGTTAGACCTCTTGACATCAAATAAAACAACTGTTCTTCAGAAACTTTTGATACTGTCGCTTCATGTTCAATAATTGATTCATTATTTAACATCCAGTTAACGGGTACCGTATCACTTGTAGATATATCATCAAGAATCAAAGTATCACATTCAACTTTGCTTTTAGCATTATAGGCTTTTTTACCATGCTGGACCATTCCGCGATAATTGACTTTTCCACCACGACGAGATACCGATTTAGAGACAATACTGCTTGAAGTATTTGGTGCTAGATGAATCATCTTTGAACCAGAATCCATGATTTGATTTTCACCCGCTACAGCAATCGTAATACATGATCCTTTAGCCCCTTCTTCCATTAAAACACAAGTAGGATATTTCATCGTTACGGCACTACCAATATTTCCATCGACCCATTCCATCGATCCATTTTTAAACACTTTAGCTCTTTGCGTAACAAGATTTAAAATATTGTTTGACCAGTTTTGAATCGTTGTATAACGACATTTAGCTCCTTCTTTAACAATGATTTCAACTACACCAGCATGTAAAGAGTCTTTTGAATAACTAGGTGCTGTACACCCTTCAACATAATGAATATCGGCGCCCTTATCAACAATGATCAAAGTTCTTTCAAATTGAGCCATCTGCTCTGAATTGATTCTAAAGTAAGATTGTAATGGTTTTTCTAATTTGACCCCTGGAGGTACATAAATAAACGATCCACCAGACCAGACAGCACCATTTAATGCTGAAAATTTATTGTCATTATAAGGAATAACAGTATCAAAATATTCTTTAAATAATTCCGGATATTCTCTTAAACCACTATCAATATCTAAGAAAATAACACCTTTTTCATTAACCTCTTTTAACATATTATGATAAACAACTTCTGATTCATACTGAGTACTTACCCCAGATAAATACTTTTGTTCCGCTTCAGGAATACCCAATTTATTAAAAGTTTCTTTGATCGTTTCTGGTACTTCTTCCCACTTATTTGTTTGTTTATCACTAGGACGAATATAATATGTATATTCATCAAAATCAACACGACTTAGGTCAACGCCCCATGTCGGCATTGGTTTATCCATGAAACAGCGATATGATTTTAAGCGATATTCCAGCATCCATTCTGGCTCATTCTTGATTTTAGATATTTCTGTAACAATTTCTTCATTGATTCCTTTAGGTGTTTTGAATACTGAAACATCACCATCATTGAAACCATATGCGTACTCTTGATCTGGAATTTCATTTTTTATATCAGCCATATGTTCCCTCCTATTCTTGATCGAGAATTTGCTTGATTCCTGTCCATCCTAAAGTTGCACATTTAATTCGATTAGCCTGTTTATGAGTATTCATAAATACGATTGCTTCTTCAAGAATCTCAGGATCATAATCTTTTTCATATATCATATTATAATAATTTTCAATAATTTTTTTAGCTTCGTCAACTGTTTTACCAATCAATAACTCTGACATGATTGAAGTACTAGCAGTACAAATAGCACAAGCCTCACCATCAAAGCGAATATCTTTGATAACTCCATCTTCAACCAATGCCTGAACATCAATATCATCTATACACGTTTCTGAATCCATGTTTACAGACTTATAATTATCATCATCAACTAAACCATGATTACGTGGTGATTCATAATGATCCATAATTATTTGTCGCATCATCATACTATCCAAAGAAGGCATCTAAAAAGTCATCTCCTTTCTTGCATACCTCAATAAATTTATCAATTTCTTCAAAGGTATTATAAAAATAAAATGAAGCCCTAAGTGTCTGGCTAACATCTAAAAACTCATCAAGAATCTTAGCACAATGTTGTCCGGCTCTAATAGCAATTCCATATGTATTAAATAATGAAGCGCCATCTTGACTAAAAACCCCTTTAATATTAAAAGCGATTGCACCATGACCATTAGGATTATATACTTCAATATTATCTAATTCTAATAATTTTTTAACGGCATATTTTCTCAATTCCAGCTCATATTTATGAATATCATCCATTCCAATACTCATCAAATATTCGATTGCTGCTCCTAGTCCAATAACGCCTTCAATATTCGGTGTTCCAGATTCAAATTTTGCTGGAGGTGTCTTTAATTTGACATTTCCACAACTTTTATATCGGGCGTTGCTACCTCCGCCCCAGCGAGTCGGTTTAGTTTCTTCTAGTAAATTATATTTACCATAAAGGATTCCAACTCCTGTGGGTCCACACATTTTATGACCAGAAAAGACCAAAAAATCTAGATCCAGCTCTTTAACATCTACTTTTTGATGAGGAACACTTTGAGCACCATCAACACAAACGATGATTCCTCTTTCATGAGCAATCTTACAAATTTCTTTAATTGGACTATCATATCCTAAAACATTAGTAACTTGAGCAATTGAAATGATCTTGGTCTTATCAGTAATTGCTTTCATTACATTTTCAACTGTTAAACGACCATCATCATCTAAATCAATATATTTGATTACACTGCCCACACTATCACAAACTTCAAACCATGGTAAAGTATTTGAAGCATGTTCAGCTACCGTCAGTAGTATTTCATCACCTTCATTTAAATGTGTCATTCCATAACCAAAAGCAATCATATTTAAACCATCAGTCGTTCCATATGTATAAACAACTTCATGATGATCACAATTAATAAATTTAGCAACGATTTTTCGCGTTTTTTCATATTGCTCATCAACATCATGCGATAAATCATAATCACCACGATGAGCGTTGCCAGAATAATTTGTTAAATAATCGCATACAGCATCAATTACACATTGAGGTTTTAAAGTCGTAGCTCCATTATCAAAATAAATTAACGGTTTTCCATGCATCATAGTGCCATTTAGCATCGGAAAATCTTGACGAATTTTTGTAATATCAAACATTAAATTCCCACCTTTTCTCTTAGTGTTTCATTAAATAATTCTTTTAATTCATCATTATCAATAAATTCTAGTACAGGAATAAAATATCCATATGTAACTAGATGCATGGCATCTTCTTTACTTAAACCTCGTGACTGTAGATAATATAAATGTTCTTCATCGATTTTACCAACACTAGCACCATGACTAGCTTTGACATCATATTCATCAATATATAAATATGGATTAGCTTTTGCGTTGCAGCCTTTATCAAAAACAATGATTTTATTTGTTTGATGACTATTTGACTGATGATTTCCTTTTTTTATTGTCCCAATTCCATCAATAATCAAATTTGCTTGATTTTTTACAACACCATAATTATCCATGATACCTGTAGTAAATGGCGCTTCATGAACTAATGATAATGTCAGATGTTTCTTCTCTTCACCTCTAGCAAGTGCTGCTAAACGCACTGTTGCATTGGCATTTTCTTCAATTAAAGCATAATTGATATTTGTATCGATACTGTTATTTGACAATTCAACATATGCGCACTTAACACTACTATCACGTTTTATTTGGACATTTTCAACAATATTTGTTTTAACTTCTATATTACTTTGGTTATCAACATATCTTAATATATTACTATTTTCTAATATTTCAATATTTTTAATGAATTTAGCATCCACTTTAAAATCATACGTTTCTACTAATTCTAATGATCCTTTGATTGATAGATCGATTTTGTAATTTCCTATTTGATCAATCAGGTAAATAATTTGTAATGATCCGGCATTATCAACAATAATTTTATTATCGATTATTTTGATTTCATCATTACCTTTATGACTTATAATTGTACCATTTTGAACTACTAAATAATTTCTAATATCTTGTAATTGATTCATTATTTAATTTTCATTCTTTCTTTATTGGCACAGCTTTCAAGTAAAATCGGTTTCTTTTCATTAGTTGCTATTTCAACCCCTAATTCTTTTACCCAGTCATAACCTTCTTGATCAATTTTTTCCACTACTTCTTTTCCACCACTTAAAATAATTTTTCCATCGACTAATACATGAACATGACTTGGTGGTACCAATTCAAACAAACGTTCATAATGGGAAACCATCACACAACCAAAATCATCTGATTTCATTTCATTGATTGCATTAGCAACAATTTTTAAAGCATCTACATCTAAACCAGAATCAATTTCATCTAATAAAGCAAACTTAGGCTGTAACAATTTCATTTGTAAAATTTCATTACGTTTCTTTTCACCACCTGAAAAACCTTCATTTAAATAACGATGAGCCAAATTTTCATCCATATTCAAATCAGCGATGTTTTTTTCTAATATTCGTACAAATTTAAATAATGATATTGGTTTTTCTTGATGAGCATTTACCGCTGCTCTTAAAAAATCTGAAGTCGTAACGCCAGGAATTTCTTGAGGATACTGCATTCCTAAAAATATCCCTGCCTTGCTTCTTTCATCAACGCTCATTTTTAAAACGTCACGATCATCTAAATAAATACTTCCCTTTGTAACTACATATTTAGGATGTCCCATGATAACTGATAATAATGTTGATTTACCATTACCATTAGGACCCATAAGGGCATGAATCTCACCAGTATTTATTGTTAAATCAATCCCTTTTAGAATCTCTTTTTCACCAATACCCACATGTAAATCTTCTATTTTTAAAGTTGACATTTCTAAGCCCCTTTCTATTTCTAACTAATTCTACTAAATAAGTTACTAAAAAACAAATAAAATGATAATTATTAATAAATTTTTTCTTTTCTAAAATAGAAATCCATTTCAATTTATATTATTACCAGATTGTGGTATATTTATATATAATGGAGGTGTAAAAATGGAACTTTTAAATAAATTTTTACGTATTATTTCCTCAAAAAAAATCACGCATACGTTATTAAATTTAATGATCGTATTAGTAATCATTCTTTTGATTATTTCCACCAGTGATTTATGGAGTGGTGTCATTAATATCATCTGGTTGGTTTCACGACCGTTTATCATTGGCTTTACGATTGCTTTTGTTTTAAATCCTTTAATCAATTTTGTTGATAAATATGTAAAAAGACGAAATATCTCTGTCATATTAATATATTTAGCATCTTTAGCAATTTTGATTTTAATTATTTCTCTTGCAGTGCCGATGATTTATGACAGTATCTCCGAAATGTTTCCAGCTTTTAATGCAGGATTAAAAGAAATTGGTGTTTTTGTTCAAGATAATTTTAATTATGATATTTCATCTTTGACTAGTTATATTCAAAATATTGTTAGTGATTTTTTTAACGATTCTACCGTTTTAGATACGACGATAGATGTTTTAAATCAAGTATTGATAAATGTAACTAATATCTTGATTTACATAATTTTAGCTGTTTATATGTCGAGTACATTTAATCATATTCGTCAAACAATAAAAAAAATCACTGCAAGAATTAATCATCAGCTACCGGGATATTTAAAAGAAATTGATTTATCATTAGTTCAATATGTTAAAGCATTTTTTATTGGTGCAATTGCCCAAGCTATTACAGTTATGTTGATGTACTTATTGATTGGTCATCCTAACTGGTTGATTTTAGGATTTGTTTCTGGGGTAAGTTCAATCATTCCTTATGTGGGACCAATTGCAGCTAATTGTTTAGGCCTTGTCACTTCTTTAGGAATGGGCACTACGACGATCTTAGCTTTATGTGTTTTGATCTTTATTCAATCAATTGTTATGTCTTATATTATTACACCTAAAATATATTCTTCACGAATTGATTTAAGTATTATGTGGGTTCTTTTTGGAATTTTATCTGGTTCGTCTTTATTTGGCATGTTAGGAATGGTTATTGCAATGCCTTTATTAGTAAGTGTAAAAGTGACTTATCAAGTCTACAAAGAACATCATCAGGATAAATTATTAATTTGATACACTTAGTGTATCTTTTTGTTTGAATTTCAAAATAATATGTATTATATTATTTTCAGGTGATAGATATGGAAAAAGTTAATAATGAATTATCAAGAAAAATCAAACATATTTTTCCACCTTATTTCAAAGAAGAGCTGTTTAATTGTATAACTCATGGCATTATGGCTTTTATCACGCTGATTTTGATTCCAGTTTGTGCTGTATATGCTTATATTAAAGGTGGAATATTACAATCATTTAGTGTCAGTGTATTTACCATTTGTATTTTTTTAATGTTTTTAGTATCAACTCTTTATCATGCCATGGATCATAACAGTTCCCATAAACAAGTATTTAGAATTTTAGATCATATTTTTATTTATTTTGCAATAGCAGGAAGTTATACTCCGGTTGCTTTGTGTTTGATCAAAGGATATCAGGGAATTATCATTTTGATCATCCAGTGGGTCATGGTATTAGTTGGCATTTTATATAAATCTATCTCAATAAAAAGCCTTCCTAAACTTTCTTTAACGATTTATTTGGTGATGGGATGGACTGCAATATTATTCTTTCCATCAATCATTAATAATTCTAGTGCCATTTTTCTATGGCTGATCGTTGCAGGAGGGGTTATGTATTCAATTGGAGCTTTCTTTTATGCAAATAAAAAGATTCCTTATAATCATGTTATTTGGCACATTTTTATTTCAATAGCTTCAATTCTACATTTTATTGCTATCGTTTTCTATATTTAAGGGATGTCAAAACTGACATCCCTTTTCATTAACACATATTACAGATAATAACTAATAATATGAATAAAACTAATACTAAAGTAAAAGAGTTATCTTGGCAAGCCATTGCAATCGCCTCCTTTTATAAACAATAGATACCGACAATAACTAAAATAATGAATAAAACATACATATGAACATTTTTGCATTTACAGTTACTCATCTATTTCCCTCCTACCACCTACATATTATAAATTATGTTAAAATAACAATTGCTAGTGTGTTTTTGCCTATTTTATTGAAATTAAGTAAAGAAAATAGTATAATCATATCGTTATGGAAAGATAAGGAGGAAAAATATGAAATTAGGAAAATATGCTGCTGCTTTAGTAGTAACTAGTTTCTTATTAACTGGATGCGGTAATTCCAAAACAGTTAAAGAGGATGGGAAATATGTAGTTGCCTCTTTAAGCAAAGGTAAAAAAGATAAAAATATCTTTGCTGATGATATCTTTGAGGATATCACTAATACAACTAGTGGTAAAAGTGCTTTTTTTGAAGCTGTTTTACAACAATTGATGGATGACAAATTCCCTATTGATGATGACATGGAAACAGATGCTAAAAGAACAGTAGACCAAATTCAAGCATATTATGAAAATCAATATGGGGATAATGCTGAAGAACAATTGAATACTGTTTTATCTTCTAGTGGTTATGCATCATTAGATGCTTATCGTGAGGCAATGGTTAAAGCTTATCAAAAATCTAACTTTTTACTAGATTATGTAGAAAATAATTTTGATGAAGTTTTTGATGACTACTACACACAATCAAGTCCTCGTGAAGCAAGCATTATCAAAGTTGCTATGACTGATGTAGATAATCCAACTGAAGCTGAAAGCACAAAATTAAACGAAGTAGCTGCTTTGCTTTCTTCAAGCAAGTCATTTGGTGATATTGCAAAAGATTATTCTGATGACACTACTACTAATATGAATAAAGGTGGTTTAGGTGTTGTTGATACAACTAGCAGTATTAGCAGTACTTATGGCAGTGATGTAGAAACTAAAATTTTAGCACTAAATGAAGGAGAAATAAGCGAGGCCATTAAAGGTAGTGATGGTTATTATTTTGTAACTGTAACTAACACAGATAAAGATACAATCAAAAAATCACTTAAAAAGGATCTTTCAATAGATAGTCCTTTGATTTCTTATGATTTGTATCTACCATATATTGCATATCAATCATATGATGTAAAATATAGCGATGACGATGTTGAAAAACTTGTAAACAGTATTATTGAAGATGCGTTAAAAGAACGTGAAACTAGTAGAGGAGGAACTGAGTAATGAAGAAAAAAATATTTCCATTAATGGTTGCTGGAACTTTATTAGTAGGATGCGGTTCTTCTAGTGCTGTAAATTATTCAAGTGAAGTAAGCGATGGCGATAAAACTGTAATTACTGTTGGTGATACTGAAATTAATAAAAATGAAATATATCACTATTTATTAGAACAATATGGAAGTTCTGAAGTTTTATCTTTAGCTCTTACTTATATTGCAGATCAAGAAATCACTGATGAAGATGCTATTAAAACTAAAGTCGATGAAAGGGTTGCTAGTACAAAAGAGAATATATCTACTTCTTTAGATGAATATGCAAAACAACTAGGTTATGAAGATGAACAAGCTTATATTGATGATATTGTAACTGCTGGTGTTAAACAAGAAATGCTCAAAGAAAAATATATTGATGAAAAATATGATGATTTAGTCAAAGAATATAAACCTAAGTATTTAAAAATCATTACAGTAGATACAGAATCAGGAGCTTTAAGTCTAATTGATCAAATTAATGAAGGTGCTGATTTTGATACGGTTATGAATGAAAACAGTGGTAGTGATGCTGGAATGGTAACTACTGAATCTACTAGTGTTGATTCTAAAATTATTGACAAGTTAGATAAATTTACTAAAGATGGTTTATACAGCAAAACAATTAAAACATCTGAATCTAAATATGCAGTTATTTACGTATATAATAGTGATCAAAGCGCGATTAAAGATGAAATTAAGAGTAATTTAGCTTCTATTAGTGAAATGTCAACTAAAATGGAAAGTTATTATTTAAAACAATATAATTTTGATATTTATGAAGAAGCAATTAAAGATGAAATTGAAGAATCTAATGCCGATTATCTAGGATAAGGGGTTTACCCTTATCTTTTTTTTATGTTAAAATAGCTTTATGGAGGACGTATTTATGGAAAACTGTATTTTTTGTAAGATTGCAAAAAAAGAAATACCTGGAAAAGTTATTTATGAAGATGATATCTGTCTTGCTTTTTTAGATTTAAGTCAAACTACTAATGGACATACATTAGTTATTCCCAAAAAGCATTATAAAAATTTTTTAGAAGTTGATGATGATACTTTAGCTCATCTATCAAAAGTTACTAAAAAACTTGCTAAAAAAATCGTTACTAATTTAAATGCTTTAGGAGTAAATATTCTTACTAATGCAAATGAAGCTGCTGGACAAACTGTGATGCATTTTCATATTCACATTATACCGCGCTATGACGAGACAGATAAAATTGAGATCAATTTTGCAGATCGTAGTAATGATGTTGATCTTGATAATATTTTAGCTAAAATAAACAAATAACTTGAAATATTATATTTTAATATTGTTAATTTAATGGTATTTATGAATTAGAAATCTGATTCTCAGGTTTCTTTTTTTAACTATTAAATTATATGAATCAATATAGAAGTAATATTAAATTTTTTTAACTCTATGCGATAATATAGTATAAAAAGTTTTATATTGTTAAAGTTATCCTAAATAATCGTGGTAAAAAAGCTTTTATTTATGTTTATTTGTTAAATCCTATCATGATGGTGACAGAATCAAACGATGTACTATTTCATAATATGAAATCACTCTATTTTTGCAGTTGTCAATGAAATCAATCATTATCTTATGATTTAAATTTTTCAGTCATAAAAAAATCAAAGAGACTTTTTTATTTTTCTCCTCATATTTAACAGGAAATCATCAATTCTTTATTTATATTGCTGATAATGATGGTAATGAAAGAAAACCTATGGAAAGCTATAAATAAAACACCTAAGGATTTTAAAAGAAATTCTGGAGGATTAAGCAACTTTGAATATACACGCAGCAGACTGGTCTGGGCAAACAGAAAAAACGAACCTGTTCTCTCTACTCAAAATCGAAGCAAGAAGTTTATAAATTTAAAAAATATCTAGACAATTCAAAAGGAACAACTGTCAAATTTAGTTGTTCCTTTAAACTTCTTCATAATTTTTTAGGTTGCCCCCTAAAGTTGACCCCCAATCGCTTTATCTTAATTCAATATATTTAATTTTCTCTTAACCTAATAATATTGTAACATTTCTATATTATTTTAATTTATTTTTGGTTTATAAAAAGCTCTATTTTCCAATGCAAAAACTCTTTTTGAAAAACTTCCAGGTTCTACTGTTTCTAATGCCTTTTCCAACATGTTGATTCTTGCATCCATATTATCAATCAAATAAACAATTTCTGCTTCTTTTATCTGTGGCAATACTGGTGACCCGAATTCATTTTTACCGTGGTGTGATAAAATCATATGCTGAAGTAATGTTACTTCTTCCCCTTCAATATGCATCTTATCTGCCGTTTCCTTGATCATGGCCTGCGAAATTGAAATATGTCCTAGCAATTTACCCTCAATTGTATACTCAGGAACAACAGGTCCACTTAACTCGACTATTTTTCCTAAATCATGTAAAGTGATCCCAGCAAATAATAAGTCCTTATTTAATGTAGGATACAAAGTATATAAAGCATCGGCAATTTTCAACATACTATAAGTATGATGAGCTAACCCTGATACATATTCATGATGATTTTTACTTGCAGCCGGATAAATAGTTAATTTATCAAGATGTTCTTCAAAAATAGCTTTAACCAATTGATTTAATTTTAAATTATCAATACGATCAATATACTTTTTTATTTCTTTAATTAGTTCTTCACCAGTTTTTGGAGCACTTTTTAAATATTTCACTTGTTCTTGAGGATCATTAGAAGCAACATGAATCTTAATGATCTTCATTTGACGATCTTCATTGTACTTAATGATATCGCCTTTAACCTGAACAACAGTACCCATTATAAGTTTTTCTACTTGTTCATTAGTAGCATTCCAAAGCTTTGCATCAATTGATCCACTTGTATCTTGTAATGTGATACTTAAATAAGTTGAACGATTAGCACCATTTGTTTTTCCGGTTACAACACGGTTTATCAAGGCTTCAACAACAACCCCTTCATCTCCCGGTTTTAAATCCTTTATTTTATTCATCATTTAAAGCTCCTTCTTCATTTAATAATTCTTTAATATGCTCATAATTGTAACCTTTTCTTAATAAAGTATCAATTATTTTTTCTTTTAATTGATTTCCGTGATATTTTTTTATATATTTCTTTTTTTGTTTTATAAATTCTTTTTCTAAAGTTTTTCGCTCTTTTTGATCATCAAAATCAAAATCATAATCAGCTAAAGCTCTTTCAATAGTTTCTGTCGTAAAACCTTTGATATAAAGTTTATCTCGAATCTTTTTCAATGTTGCTTTATAAGAAAAATTGTTATTACGATTATAATATGCATCAATAATATTGGTTGCAGCATTATACTCATCATCATGATCATTTTCTTCAAGACAACGATCAATAATTTCACTACTAATACCATAATTACGTAAATTATAAATTGCCTTATTTAAGCCAATACCTAAGCGTGTGCAGCGTTTTAAATAATTTAGGGTATAAGCCTCATCATTAATTAAATTCTTTTCCTGCAGCAATTCTAACGTTGCATCAAGCTGAGTATCATCATAATCACCACTATCCATTAACTTTTTCTTCATTTGATTATAGGTATAATCTTTTACTGTTAACAGTTTTAATGCCTTATTATACGCTCTTGAAACTTGTTCATGATCTTTTATAATATCAAAAATTTCCTTACTGATTTCTTTACCCGATTCTAATTTATACGCTCTAATAACTTTATCACTAACTTCAACAATTATCTCACTTTCATCAAATAAAAAAACAACCTCATTAATACCTTTTTTTATTGGATAAATTGATTTAACAGTATAGGTATAATGTTTTAGATTAATTGCCCTTCGATATACGTCTAATACTTTTTCATAAAATACTTCACTGCTAAATTTCATTGCCCTCATATAAGCTTCTTTTGCCATCTTAGAATTATCACTACTCATCATCTTTAACAAAATAGCAGCTAATTCATTCGTTTCTTTAAAGAAATAACCATTTACACCATCAATAATGACATTTTCTAAATTTTGATCATACCGAGCAATTACCGGTATTCCACTTGCCATTGCTTCTATATATGTCAATCCTTGAGTTTCTGTAATTGAAGCAGAAACAAAAACATTTGAAAGATGATAGTAACTTGGAACTTCATCACTTGGTTTTGGACCTGTAAAAACTACATATTTACTTATATGATCATCTTTAACTAATTCTTTTAATTCATCAAGCTGTGGGCCTCCACCTACGATCAAGCACAACACATTATCATTTTCTTTAACAACTTCTTTCATTGCATCTATTAATACATCAATACTTTTTTCTTTTGCAATTCGACCTAAAAATGTAATGATAAATTGATTATTGATTCCATACTGTTGTTTAATTTGATTGATCAATGTTTCATTTTTATTTTTAGGATCAAATTTATCTAATTCCAATCCCGTTGGAATAACATGCATCTCCTTATTAAGACCATATTTTCTTAATGCATCCTCGGTTTTTGTAGATGGAACAATCAACTCTGTGCTCTTATCACCATAAAATTTACTTATTCGAGTAATTGCTTTTTTTATTAATCCATCAATTGCTGCTGAATTAACAGGATTTACGTAATGAGAGTAGTCTTCCCACATAGTATGATAAGTATACACAACAGGAATATTTAATGATTCACCAACTATTCTACCAAATATTCCTATTCCAAATTCCGTTTGAACATGAATTACTTCGATATTCATCCCCTTTATCTCGCGCATTCCTTTAAATGAATAAATATTACAAGCTCGATATCCATATAATGCCTGAATTTCTAAACCTGGAACCCTTAAAATATTATCGTCAGGGTCATCCAAATAATCGCTTTCACTTGGTAATTCACTTGTAACTACAACAACTTCATGACCGTGTTTAATTAACTCATCACGCAAGATTTTAGTTGAAGTAGCAACTCCATTTATATCTGGTATATATGTATCTGAAAAAATAGCAATTTTCATAATTTTACTCCGTTCCATTTATCTCTTTATTAACTGCAAAAATTAAACCACCAATAATTAATCCTAAATAATATGTAATAAAACGCCAAATCAGCATTGTCGTAGGAGTGCCAACTGCCCCGAGTAATGGCGAAAATAACATAAAATAAACTCCTTCACTACCTCCACTAGCACCTGGAATAGGCACAAAAGCTGTAATCATATATACAAATGAACAAATACCTATAAAATCAGGTAATTGTTTTATTGATACCCCTATATGAAGTGCTTTGGCAGCAAAAAAAGGAATACTATAGATGATTATTAGTTTAAAAAGATTTACTATTGATGATTTTATTAGAATGTTTTTATTGTGCTGCAAAATATTCAATTCTTCTCTAAAATTTTCTAATGATCTTGATACTTTAAATGAAGTATCCGTATAATTCTTTACAATATGAATTTTACTTAAAAATTTAATAATATTATTACAAATAAAATTTTGAAGCTTTTTAGATTTAGCTCCTAAAAATAATCCTGCAATAACAAAAAAATTAATTAAAAAACCAATAATAGCTAATGAAAAAAATTCACTGTAAATAGAACTATAAATTCTATATTTAAAAATCATTATTATAGCGGTAAATAAAACAAGAACACTTTGATATACAATAAAAGCCATTAACAAAATACTTGCCGAATTAGTCGGCTGGATTCCCTGCCGGTTAAAAATATATACTTGTGCAAACTGTCCACCACTAGAAAAAGGTGTAATTCCGTTAAAAAAAGTACCCGAAATAGCATTTACAAATCCCTGTTTATAACGATAATCTTTTTTATATAAACGGCCAAATGTATATAAATTTAAGCCATCAAGGATATAATATATTCCCATCAAGATAAAGGAAAATAAAATCCACATTGGTGAAGCCGACATCAGCGTCTTCAATGAAGCCTGTAGATCATCCTTCATTGTTAAATAAATAACAGTTGTTCCTAATACTAAAATTAACAAAATATTAAAAATATATTTTTTATTAGACTTTTTATCCATAAAATTACCTCAAATTAGAGTTTAAGTGTTTCTTCATATACCTCTAATAATTCTTTCCCAATCTTTGATAATTCTCTTTGTTTAGCTACCTCATAACCTTGATCAACCAATGAAGGATATTCACCTTCAATCATTTTATTGATAATATCGACAAAATCATCAGTATCATTACCTTTATAACAATTAACCCCATCTTCAAGCCAATCTGAAAAGACAGGAATGTCACGTAATAAAACATTACATTTGCATGCTAAAGCCTCTAATACAACAATTCCTTCTGTTTCTTCTCGTGACGGGAAAAAAAAGATATTACTTCTTCCATATGCACCTTTGATTACATCGCCACTAACATATCCAGGTAAAATCACATTATCAGGCAAGTTATCTAAAAGATCTTTTATCTTTTTAGTTGGATGAGATAATTTAACATCTCCAAACCACATAAATTTATAATTAGGCAATTTCCTAGCTACTTCAATAAAAGTATCAAAACCTTTACGTTCAAATAACCAGCCAACTGAAATAATTATTATATCGTCATCTTCAATATCAAACTTATTTTTAAATAAATCTATTTGTTTATCAGTAGGATTAAATTGCGACAAATCAACCCCATTAGATATGGCACTAATCGGCAACGTGATTCCATAAGATTCTAATATTCTTTTTGAATATGGTGTAGGTGTAATAATATGATCACCCTTAGTATATAAATTAATCAACCATTTTTTATATACACCTGATACTGAATTTGAGAACATAAATGAATTTCTAAAGTCTTCTTCTGTACTATGAGCATGATATACTATTTTCTTATTATTTTCACGTGCTTGATTAATCATTTTAATACTATCAGGCCAGACAGTATTAATATGTAAAATATCATAATCCAAATCTGCTTTATCAACAGTATACAAAACATCATTTAATTCAAGAGCTTTTTTCTGATGAATAAAAGCGCGTCCAATTCCTGATTTTTTTATTGAATCTTCCTGTCCAAAATATAATTTAATTTTCATTTTATCACCATGGATATTATACTACAAATCGTTAAGTATTAAAAGAAATAATATATTCACAAAAATACAAAAAAGTAATGTTTAAAGATTTAGGTGTCATAACTTAAAAATAAATTTGCAATACAGCATCAAACAACAGCTAAAAATACTACCAATTGTTTATAATTACCTAATGAAAGGAACAACTAACATAATTTGTTATATTCATTTAAAATAAAGTACAATGGTAAAAGAAAATACTTATCATATAAAATATGAGTAGAAAAATTCATCGAAAATAAAAAAATATTGTAAACAAAACAACATCTGTGTTTCATCATTCTATAAATTTAAAAACATCTAAAAATGATAACACTAAAAACAATCTATTTGTTCTTAATGAACTTATATATGATACTTATATATGATACTTACCGATAAATATTAGTGGACATTATCTTAATTTCTAGATAAGGCTATTGATGTACTAAAATGATCACTAATACTGATGAGGTTAAAAACACTTATATTTATAATCATTTTGTTGATATAAAAAATTAATGCTTATCGTTCATTTTAAAATGTATTTAATCGTAGTTTATTAATTTCTAACTACAAAACAAACATAATATCAAAATCATCTACCATAAAAACAATGACTTTTAGGCGCTTATATAAAATACTATTTGCTTAATAGTATAACTACTATTGATAATTTTACCCTATTGTCTGGATTCTTGCAAAGATCATCAGTCATACCAATGTTATAAAAAAGAAATTTTAAATAAAAGATAGAAAACTTTATAAAGAATCCTGTAAAAAGAGTAGTAAACTTATAGATTTAAAAAAATATCTACGTCTAAAGAAGTGTATTTACTCAGCAACTTTAAATGGCTATTATTACAAAATGTAGAGAATGTAGATTATTAGGACAAACCAGACTATAATCATAAGCTCAAAGGCTATTTAAATACTTATGATGACATTAAAAATTTTTTCAATTAGATGCAATTAAGATACTAAAAGAAAAATACATTGAAGTAGTAAATTGATTTAGATAAACAAAAAATATACTTTTTCTTTCTACTCCATAGTCAAAAAAGTTTATAAGTTTTTAAAATAAAAAATATTTAAACAAAACAAAAGGAACAACTGAAATTTAAAAGTTATTATATTTATATTTATTTTTTCCTTGATTTTTTGCTTAATACAAAAAAGGGACACCAAAGAGGTATCCAAAACAAAAAAAAGAACCGGCAGCTTGCTATTTTCGCACCGCAGTACTATCTTCGCCGTTATGATGCTTAACTTCTGTGTTCGGTATGGGTACAGGTGTGTCCATCATGCTATCGCTACCAGATCTCTTCTCTTTAAGCAATTCCTTTCGAGAATCACTCAAAACCGGATAATAGTTCCTTCCATTTGCTCGTCTCCAACCTTCTCTTTAGGTTAAGTCCTCGACCTATTAGTATCAGTCCGCTTAACATGTCACCATGCTTACACTCCTGACCTATCTACCTTAT
>NZ_JMLH01000032.1 GCF_000686665.1 Thomasclavelia saccharogumia DSM 17460
CATTGATGCTGCAGTCTAATGGTGAAACAGAATATTATCGTATCGATATTGAAGGAAATGAAACCAGTCATTTAGTAAGTGGATTAAATCAAAATGATGAGTACTTACTTAAAGAAGCGGAAGCACCAAAAGGCTATGCAACTGCAGCTACTCAGGATCTAAAAGTTGATAATAAAGATATTGTATTGAAGATGGTAGATGAAATAACGAAAATCGAGATCTCTAAATTAGATATCACAACATCAAAAGAATTACCGGGAGCGCATTTACAGGTGAGTGATGAAGAAGGGAATATCGTAGACAGCTGGATTTCTGGTGAAGAGGCACATATGATCAAAGGTCTATGTGTAGGAAAGACTTATACTTTGACAGAAACAATTGCGCCTGATGGATATCAAGTAGCTCAAAGTATTGAATTTACTGTTGATGATACTGGAAATGTACAGAGTGTAGTAATGTATGATGAGTTGCTTCCTAAAAAAGTAATTACAAGTGATGATAGTAATATTTCAACTTATTTATATATGGCAGGGTTAACTGCTTTATTTTTTGGAGTATTAAATATTAAAAGAAAAAAATTAAATTAATAAACAACATGGCAAATTTGCCATGTTGTTTTTGTATAAAAAGGAGAAAATAATGAAAAATATGATATTACTTAATGATATAAAAATAAATTCATCAGGAATTATTGATTTAGTGAAAGGAATATTAGATCCACTAATGACGATTTCGTTAGCCCTTATTCCACTTGCTGGATTAGTTGCAGCACTAATTACAGCTGTATTCTGGTATTTCAAAGATGATGAAGAAAAAGAAAGGAAACCAGTAGGGAGAATGATAAAAAAAATAGGTTTTATAACAGCTACTGCTGAGCTTCTTCCAACATTATGGACATTATTTGGATTAATGAACTAATGGAAGGAAGGGTATTATGTTTGATAGTTTAATTCAGGTATTTAATGAATTTTTACGTAGCTTATTATGGGAATTAGCATCTTTGTTTTTATCTGTTTTAGATTTTCTTTGGGAAATAGTTTTAAAAGTAGCCACCTTAAATTTAGGAGATTTAGGCTCCATTGATACTTGGTTTGCAGGTATTGTTTTAACTTTTGTATTATTCTTGACTTATAGAGCACTTAAAATATGTGTAAGAGCTATTCTAGAGGAAGATTATAGAGATAAAATTGAGCCTGGAAAAATGGTTATGCGTTTTATTGTTACATTAATAATAATAACAGTTATTCCATTAAGCTATAAAGGATTATGTTCAGTTACATCTGAGGCAGTAGATAAAATATCTTATTTTATTCCATCTTTAGAATCTTCCGGAGATTTTAATAAAATTAGTAATGTATTGATTCAGTCAGGGCGTACGGATATAACCAATATACGAAATGATTTAGGTCCAGAAATCAAATTAAATGAAGATTTTGATATAAATAATAAAGATGAAAATGGTAATTTTCTTTATTTTCCAACTTATTCAAGCATTTTTCTTATTATTGCAGTATCTTGCATTAGTTTAGTTATTTTTATTACGATTGCTCTACAGGTTGGAAAAAGATTGTTCAGCATTTTAACTTATTATCTTCTTTCACCATATGCAGCAGCATCATATCTTGAACCAGATAGCCAAACATTTTCAAAATGGCTGATGTTTTTATTATCCGATTTAGGATTAAATTTTTTTCAGATTTATATGACTTATTTTGTTTTAGCTTTATGTAATAGTAATATTATTTCAGAAAAAATGGGATCTAATGGTATTGGTATATTTGCACAAATAATACTTTTTATTGCAGGGATACTTTTTTTACAAGACGTACCTTCTAAATTTACGGCCCTATTAGGAAGTAGTGGTGATACAACGGGATTGCGCCAATTGATGGAAACTTCAAATACACAAAGAGCTATTCTTGGTGGTGCTGCAGGTGGTTTAGCAACTGGAATGGCATATGGTGTTGTTGGTACAGCAGGTATTGCAAGTGGTATGGCTGGTGCAAAAAATGGTATACAGTCCGGTGGAGGACTAAAAGGTGCTTTAGCAGGAGCTAAGAAGGGATTTGCTTCAGCAATGCCAAGTGCAAGAAATAGTTCACAAAGTAGAAGTGGTTCAAGTGATGCAAATAGATCTTCTAATGAAAGATCTACTGCTAGTGTTACTGATAGTGCCGCATACAAGGCACCTCCTACAAACGCACAATTAAATGCCGCAAAATATTATGGAATAGATGGAGCAGAAAATATGAATCGTGGAGATTTATCAAGAGCTTTAGAAAAAGCAGGAGCTAGTCCATCATATTTTAATGATAATTCAGATACTCAACAATATGCAAGTGGAGGAAATGAACAGCTTGATGATATGGCTAATCCTTCAACGAATGCTAAGAAAAGATCACTTATATCTCGTGGTGGTAATTATCTTTATAATGTGTCAGCGTCAAGAATAGCAACAAGCAGGCAGTATCGACAACAAAGAAAAATGTATAGAAGAATGTAGGGGTGAAATAATGATTGAAAATTATGATGATTTAAAGATGATTATAGAAACAATTGATTTATTTACAAATAATTTTTTAGATGAAGAGTTACCAGATTCGTTTAAAGCATATACTGCAGATGAATTAATAAATTATATAAATGGCTTTTAAAGTAGATGATTAATGTATGAATAAAAATAATTTAAATAAGAGTAGAGAATATTTAATAAATTCTTTTATTAATTGTTTGGAAAAAGATATAATTCCTTGGCAGATAGGTTGGAAAACACCTGAGGCTGTGTTTAATCCGGTAACTAAAACTCGCTATAAAAATAGTAATCGTTTTTTATTAGAACTGGTATCTTATATTAAGAATTATGATGATCCACGTTGGATGACTTTCAAGCAGGCTAGAGATAAAGGATATCATATTATTAAAGGAGAACATGGGGTACCTATTGAATATTGGAGTGTCTATAATTACAAAACTAAAAAAAAGCTAACACTTCAAGAGTATACAAGGATAGTGCGTGAAAATCCTGAAGAATCAAAGGATTTTTATTTTATATCCAATGTCTATACTGTTTTTAATGCTAAACAGATAGAAGGAATTGAAAAATATATTCCACCTGTAAACCTATCAAGGAGTGCTATTGCTGAAGGAAATTATAATATTGCAAAAAGAGTATCTGATGAATATCTAAAAAATGCTAAACTGTCTATTGTTGAGTCAAGAAAGTTTTCTTCACCATTTTATGATTATGAAAATGATAAAATAGGTATGCCTAATGTTGAATTTTTTCTTAATGAATATGAATATTATTCTGCACTATTTCATGAATTTATGCATTCGACTGCTCATAAAAGTCGATTAAATCGTACATTGTACTCTTTGAAAGAAAACAGGGAAGAATATGCAATTGAAGAATTGAAGGCAGAAATTGGATGTACATTTATATGTAATGAATTAGGGTTTCCACCAAACTCTAAACAACTTGAAAATCATGAATCTTATATCCAGTTTTGGCTTAAATCGATTAAGGAAAAGCCGAATAATCTTTTTAGAGCAATCAAAGCAGCTGAAGAGATTTCTTTATATGTTATGGATAAAGCAAACGTGAAAAAATATATTACAAATCATACAGAAAGTTTAGAAAATATAATTAATGATATTATTGACAATCCATATGTATATAAAGCAGATTTAATTACTAAATCGGAATTTGACTTATTGGCAAAAGATAGAGGATTTAAAGAAGTTTCTTATAAAGAAATGGAATCACTTATTAATAATCAAGAAGCTATTTATAATAGTCTAGAAAAAGTTTATAGATTTGAAAATCAGACTATTATATGTTTGGATAATTCTTCATTAAATGCAAGAGTAGAAGAATTTACATATGATCATGCGCTTCTTGCTTTTATGTGGTTAGATGAAAAAATAGCAATAGATGATTGTTATAGACTAATGAACCAACGTGATCTTGACTTTATTGAATTTAATGAAGTTATATCAATCAAATAACGTAAGTATAAATTTTTATTGTTAGAAAGGAAGGTAAATAATGTTATTAACAATTCCTGATGATTTTAAATCTGGTAGATATTATTTTAATAAATATAGAAAAATTGATTTAATTATTTTAATTAGCGGTATATTAATTGGAATTACTGTATTTCTAATTTCGATGTTTGTTGCTTTAGCGATTAGGTCATTAGCAATTATGTTATTAGGATTATCCATAAGCGCAATAAGCATAAGTACTGTTTTTCTTCTGACTATGAATATAACACATTATCATAATGTACTTGAAAAAATAATATGTATGATTCACTATTCAAAAAGTAAAAAAAAGTATATATGGAGAGGAGTAATATATGATAGTCAAAAAGATGAAGAAATCTAAAAAAAGACCCATGAACAAAAGGAAAGCAGAAAAAAAGGTTAAAAAGAGAAGAAAAGAAATTGAAGATACTTTATCATGGATGGATATTTTGAAAATAAGTGAAGATGGTATTTATCTAGCTAGAGATAATAAAACTGAAGTTCTTAGAGGGATTGTTATTAATCCGGTTAATCTATATTTAATTGAAGATTTTGAAGTAATAAATTATATTTTATCATTATCAAATAGTCTTGATAGATTAAAAAGACCATTATATTTTAAATTCATTAAAGAAGAACCTAATTTAGATTATCAAATCGATCGATATATAGAAATAATGGAAACCTCTTCAGATTCAGCAGTTAAAAAATTAGCACAAATGCAAATTGATAAAATGGAATGGTATATAGAAAATCATAGTGAAGTAAAATTTTGCATAATGATTAAGGCTGATGAAGAAAAAATTGATAAGTATTTTGAAATGCTTCAAAAAGAAATAAGCAGTTCTCATATGATAAATAAAGAGATGACTGTCTCTTTATATGAAAGTGTAATTAAGCAATATTTTGAAAATCCAACTGTAAATGAATATATGTTTTCAGATCTTGTTTTACCATCTGTTGATAATGTAAAAGAAAAAGAGAGGATTATATGAAAAGTATATTAGCTAAACGTAGTACTATTGCTCCTGCTAATTTCGATCCACAAAGGAATCATTATTTAATAGGAGATAAATATATAAGAATTTTAACAGTTAAAGGGTATCCAAATGAATTCTATCATGGACTTTTAGCTGAATTTATTAACAATGTTAGATATAATATCGATATTAAAATAGTACCTTCCGATCTGGATATGGCCACATTAGTTAAGAAAAAATCAAATGATATTGATGAAAAATGGCGGAAGTGTAAAGATCCAACAGAAAAAGAACGTTTGAGAAAAGAACATGATGCTTTAGAAAATTATATTAAAGAGCTTGTTAATAGTGAAAATGATACAATTAATGTTATTACTAATATTTATATTAGAGGTGACTCTCTAGATGAAGTTAATAAATATACAAAAAAAATTAAAAATGAGTTTATAACTAGAGGTATTAGATTAGTAACTTTAAATAATATTCAAGAAGAACAGTTAAGAAATAATTCAGGTCTGTTTATAAAATCAAATTTGAGGCCGGATATAGAATACAATGATGGAGTTTTAATGACCACAAAAGCATTTGCTGGATTGTGGCCTTTTATTTATGATACAGTTGATGATCCTAAAGGAGCTCTTTTAGGAAGAGAAATGACGAATGGTGGAAAAATAGTATTTGATCAGTTTTATTATTTGAACAATAAAGAAGAAGCACGATTAGATAATCGTTCTTCAGGTAATATGATTGTTGTTGGAAAGACAGGAACTGGTAAAACTACAGTAATGGATCTGCTTTTAATAGGGCATTACATAAATGGACGTAGTATTGTATGGATTGATCCAGAAAATAAAAATGAAAAACTTTGTAAACTTGTAGGTGGTAACTATGTGTCATTTGGAAGTGGTGATTATATAATTAATATTTTTGATTTAAAGCCAATTTCAACAGATTCTGAACAAAAGGAAAACAAAGATAAGATGTATGATACCAAGATTGCTATTTTTAATGTTGTTGAAGATATTAAAATTACTTTTAAATTGTTATGGCCAGATTTAGATGAAGATGCGTTAGCCATGATAAATGAGGTTGTTGTTGAAACGTATAGAGAAGTTGGTATTGATACACATAAATCATTTGAGCATTTAAAACCTGAAAATTATCCTACTTTTACAAATTTTACAGCAGTTATAAAAGATAGAATAGAGATTTATTCTAAAGAATACGATAAATATTCTACTGAAATAAAAGCATTAAAAAGATTAGAAATGAAAATGCGTCAAATTACCGGTTATAACGATACTCCAGGTGAATGGGGACGTTATTTTAATGGAATAACAACTGTAAAAAAATCCATAAATAATAAGTCATGGATGATCGCATTTGGAACAAAACATCTTTTTGAGGTTTCATCAAATCTTAAAAATGCTTTGATGAGAATGGTGTTTCAGTATTCATGGTCATTATGTCTTGGTGATGATAGAAATCAAACTGTTTTTTGTTGTGATGAGGCTCACACATTTATTCTTAATCTTGAATTAGCTGATATTTTAGCTCAATTTCAACGTCGTGCAAGAAAATATGAAACTTCTACATTGATAGGTACACAGGAAGTTAGAGATTTTACAGATCCTGTGATTTTAACACATGGTAAAGCTATATTTTCAAATTCGACTTATCAGCTTTATTTAAAAACGAATAAAGCTGGGGTATTAGATTTACGTCAGCTTGTCGAATTAACTGAAAATGAATTTGATACAATTCAAAAACTTCCGGCATATCATGGAATTTTCTGTTTAGGAGATAAGCACATACCGATTGAAATTCTTGCAACTCCAAATGAACTTAAATTAATATCTTAATCAGGTACAAGAATATGATAAAAAAGTTTCTTATAAAAACTATGATAATTATGATGTCATTTTACTTAATTATAGGAATTATTTCAGCTCCTTTTATAATGGCACAGGAAGTGGTCAGTAATCCAATAGGATTTGCATGTAATATACTTGTATCAGTTTTTGGAATAGATTTAGATGCTCAAAATTCTATAAGTGATTTTACTTCATTAGATCAGGTAATAATATATTACCTTCAGGAATTTCCTGAAACTGATCAATTGTTTGAGAGTGTTATTAATGAGTATAGTGATAAAGGAGCTGTAGCCATAACAAAAATAGAACTTGTTAAACCATTTTTACTTTGTTCGATAAAAGAGCCGAATAAAAAAGATATTCAAAATTATGCAAATTTCATTCTTGATAATTGTAAAGATAAATTAGATGTAAACAAAGCAGTAAATTATATTGAAAATAATACACCATTTAAAGAAGTTATTATTTCTAATAAACTGCAGGATATAATCAAAATCAGCTATGGAATTTATGAGATGAATTCTGGTCAAGAAGTTGTTGTTACAGGTAATAGTGAAATAGGTTTAGCAATTGCAAATAAAGCATTATCAAAATTGGGTTTAGCGTATGTCTGGGGTGGCAGTCATGATATAGCAGCCATTAAAGATCCAAACAGCAGTAAATTTGATTGTTCCAGTTTGGTATGCTGGGCATATTATCAATCAGGAATAGATATTGGTAGTCAGACAACAAAAACATTAATTACAATGGGAACTGAAATCTTATTTGAACAATTGCAGGCAGGAGATATAGTTCTTTTTAATACTTCAGGTAATGGAGTAAGTCATGTAGGTATATATATTGGTGACAATAAAATGGTACATGCACCACGAACAGGTGAAGTTATTAAAATAACAGAATTAACAGGTTATTATAAATCAAGATTGATGAGTTGTAGAAGACTTTATTAGTAAAATTGTGGTATACATCTTGGTATACCACATAGTGACACTTTGGTATACCATATAATTCTGTCTAAAACTAAGCAAAGTCAACGTTGTTGACTTGTGCAAAATGGAAAATGTATACCAGAATGGTGACATTTTCCCTTATCCTGCTTTAGTAGTTTTTGGTATACATTTTGGTATACTAAAAACTTGTCTAAAGTTAAGCAAATAGAAACATGGCAAATTTGCCATTGAACCTATTGATAAGATTAGGAGGTAATTATGGACAAGAATAGATTTGCGCCTTTACAAATTCGTTGTGAAAAAGATGATGTAAAAAAATTTGAGTTAATAGTTAAATTTTTAAATAAATCAAAAAAAGACAGTATGTCAGAAGTTATAAATTATTATTATAAAAATGTTATTGAAAATGATATAGAGCATATCGATGATATTAATTATAAATTAAATATGATAATTGAATATGTAAGTTTATTGGTAAAATCTAGTAAAGATTTACCACCAATAGTAAAACTTGATGAAATGAAAACAATGGTAGATTCGCCATCAAGATTTGAAAAACTGATTAAAGATAAGATTGACAAGGAAAATATATTATGAGAAGAACCTATCGTACAAATAAAAATTTTGATGAAAAACTGGATGCAATAAAAAAACATTATAAAGATAACGATATTTATATGAGTGTTGCACAATTATTTGATGAAATGATTGATTTGTATTATACAAAGATAATGATTGATGAAAATGAATTAATTTTATCTGAACAGCTAGAATTAGTTGTTATAAATGTATTAAATAGATTTACTGAAATAAATGCACAGATGTTTAATGCTGTATTAGAGGAGATAAAAAAGAAAAAGTGATTTTTCGCGGGCACGACTTAAATAGTCGTGCCTACCTATAAAAAATGTAGAACTGGGGTGATAAGATGGATAATCAATCTTGGGAGTATATTTTTAAAAAATTCAATATTGATTATCATAAAGAAGGAAATAATTATTATATTTCTTTGAAGTCAATTATTAGTAATAAATCGATAAATTATACAGAAATTAATTATTTTATTACTTATTTATATTCATATACTTTGCTTATGCCATTAGACTACTTAATTACTTTGAATTATAATAATAGTGAAATTATAATTAAGGAGCTGAGCAGTAGAATGAAAAATTTTTATTTTGAGATAGATTATGATAAAAGGAATGAATATATTGATTCTGTATACGAAATTAATAACATCATAAATAAGGGACGGGTGACATTATTCGTTAATAACATTCCTTTATATTTAAGAGCTTGTGTTTATGTAGAATGTAATAATGATGAATTAACAAAAGTGCTAGAAATAGCCAAAAAATATAATCTTATTTTTAAAACAGATAAGGGAATAAAAGATTTTTTTGCTGATATGGGAAATCGAATGTGGAATTCGGTGGATTTTCATTGTAACGAAAGTAAAGAAATATTTGATTTAATATTTAATAGTATGTTTTATTATAAAACGACATCTCAACTTCAAAAAGAAGGATATAATTTTTCGAGTGAATCAGTGAGAAAAAAAGTATTTATTTCTTATTCGTGGAATGATGATGTATTTGTTGAAAATTTTGTTAATCAGTTAAAATACAGTGGAATAAGTGTATGGATAGATAAGCAGAGTATAGACTTTGGTGATAATATTTTAGAAAGTTGTTTATCAGGATTGAATGAATGTGATGCTGCTTTGATTTTTATAAGTAAAAATTATAGTACCTCAGCTATGGCTAAACAAGAATTAATTACATTTTGGTCTAAAGCTATTAAACTTAAGAAGAAAATGTATGTAATCAAAATTGATGATGTAAATCCTGATGAAATATTTTTTGGATTAAGTGATTTGAAATATTTTGTACCAGGTAAAGACAGTATTGAATTATTAGCAGAGTCATTAAAAAGAAATTTGAATAATAACTAAAAAACGGGCACGACTATTTAAGTCGTGCCTACCAGTAAAAAGGTGATAGATTGAAAATTACTACATTAAGGTTTTGTGAATTGGGAGCTCAAGCTCCTAAAAATTCTCGTTTTAAAGGAGTTATATCGCAGGAATCACTTATTGGGTGGTTTGGATATACCGCTCGTGATGAATCAAAAGAAAATGAACAAGAGTTAGGAAAACGCGAAGATGGCTTTTTTGGATATACTGCTAGTCATGCTAAAGATCCAACTTTTACAAATGCTGGGTTTTTAAAAAGTGATAAAGATCGCGAAAAATACAGAAAACAAATAAGTAAAGCATTTTCAAAAAAAGGTAATCTTTTTTGGGATGCTGTTATTTCTTTAGAAAGTTTTGAGGAAGCAGATGACTGTGGTTTAAATTCAGGTGAAGATTGGAATATAGTTGTTAATAAAGCAATTAATAAATTTTTTAAAAATGTGGGACTGGATTCTAAAAATATGCTTTGGTGGGGTGATTATCATATCAATACAAATAATCCCCATATTCACTTGACTTTTCTTGAAAAGAAGCAGACTAGGACTAAAGGTAAATTTAGTCCGAAACAGTTGGCGTCCTTTAAAAGATTTATGTATGCAGAAATAAATGCTCGAAAAGAACTAGAGAAAAGAGTAAAAACTAATTCAGTATTGTTTTTTAAAGATAAAGATATTAAGTTTAATGAAATAATCAGAGATGTAGATGAGTTTTTGAAAGATAATCCAAAAATTACTATTTCGAAATTGAATAAGATTTTACCTAAAAAAGGTCGTCTACAGTATAATTCAAAAAATATGATTCCATATCAACAAATAATTGATGCAATAATTGATGAGGTTATTTTGAATAATCCAAAGGTTAACAAATCAGTTACATCATGGATGAAATCAATTGAAATATTGAATGAAACAATGAATGATATTGGTAGTAGCAATATCGCTACAATTAAACAGGCTGAAATGAAAAAGTTATATGAACAGATTGGAAATAAAATTCTGCAGGAATATAAGTCAGTTAAATATAATGATTATATAAAAACAATCGGAGGGAAAAAAACGCTTGTAAAATATAAAAGAAAATTGTTTACAAAAACAAGATTAGAACAGAGCATTATTTCATATGCTGATCTTCAGGATCAAAAAATAAAAGAAGCTCTTGAAGAATTTTTAAGAGATAATAATTTAAAATTGTAGGAAGGGGCAGTAATGAAAAGATTATTATATATTATAATAGGTGGGTTTTTAAGCTATTTTTTAACTTTTACGTTAGTAATATGGATGATAAATTTAATTAGATTTAAAAATATAAATTTCGTTACATTCGATTATAGTATCTTATTTATAGAAGGTACCAGTAGATTTAAGACTATATTTTTCTTTGCTACTGGTATTTTTTTTATGATTATTTTTGTTACATATGCGCCTGTTTTAAAACAATACATAAAAGGTGACAAAAAATCATATTCTACTTTAATGACATCTCATCAGGTGAAAAAAGAATATATGAAATTAAAAATAAAGAATGGGGGTATCTTAGTTTTAACTACAAAAGATCGTATTAATATTGCAGTCAATCCAATTAAAATAAAAATTAATAAATTGCTGGAAATATTAAATCTAGATGCGGTATTCAGATTAAAAGTGGCACAAAAATATTATATTGGTGGAGAAGCGAAGTATAAAAGAGCAGGTTTAATTGTAAAAGTAAAAATCAATCCAATTACTAAAACTAATTATGTTTGGATAGATCCCAGTAAAACGCATAATTTAATTTTGGGGGCAACTGATTCAGGTAAATCATATAGTTTAACACTACCAGCCCTTGAAGTATGTCGAATAGCTGGTGAAAGTGCTTTAGTATTTGATTTAAAAGGTGAAATAAAAGATGCAACTCTAAAAAAGTTTATCAATGATGGTTATAAAACATATGTAATTAATTGGATTGAACCAGAAGAATCGGATGGCTGGAATCCTTTAGAATTGGGTACGATAGAATACATAAAAGCGTTAAAAAAAGCTAAAGAACTGGAATATCAAATAAATAAAAAAATTATAGCAGCAAAAAAGAAGCATTCTATCATTAATCCTGAAATTCCATTTGATTTTAAAGAATATTTAACAAAAAAAGAATTAGCTGTTACTAAATATGATAAAAAAACTAAACGTTTAAAAGTAATACCTGATTTTTCTAAAGCTCAAGAATACTTTGAAGATGTTTTTAAGACAATGACGTATAATCCAAATGAAGAAAATAATTTTTGGAATGATAAAGCAAAAGAAGTAATGAGGGGTATTGAAAATTTATTATGTGAAGAAGATGTTTCGTGTTCAAACTTTGAAGCAATTTCTAAAGCGATTTTTACTGGAACAAGACCTTTTCCAACTAATAGAAAATCAACCTGGTTAAAAGAGTATATAACTAATTTTAAAGATAACGATGATTTATCTAGAGAATTATTAGAGGAATTTGTTAACTCTCCTAGTGAAACGTATGGCTCAATTTTATCTGTATTAAAAGATAAATTGTCATTAGTAACTCTTAATTCTCAAATTACCAAAATGATGTCTTCTAATACAATTGATTTTTCAAAAATAGGGGATGAAAAGACAGTAATTTATCTAGTTGTACACGACGAGAAAAATACCTATCATTCATTAGCTACCTTATTTATCAAACAGCTATATGAATGTCTGATTGGATCAGCACGTAAAAATAAAGAGAACAAAGAATTAAAAGTTCCTATGAATGTCTATTTTGATGAGTTTGCTAATGCTCCTGTTATAGAAAGTATTGGTACAATGTTAACCGCTTCAAGGGCTAGAGGAATGAGATTTAATTTGTATGTTCAAGATTATTCGCAGCTGGATAACAGATATGGAAAAGAAATTAGTAAATTGATAAGATCACAAACTAATACTGTTTATTTATTGTCAAAAGGAAATGAAACATTAGAAGAAGTAAGTAAGTCTTTGGGTAATAAACAGGTAATTAATAAAGGAAAAGAAGAGATTAAGCCTCTCGTTACTACTGATCAGTTAAAGAATATGAAATTAGGTGAAGCATTTTATATAATGCGTAGAGGTAATAATTTTAAAACGCGTTTACCAGCGTATAATAAATATAATTTTTTTACAGGTAATTACAATGAATGTCCAAAAAAATATGTATTCAGTGAATACGCAAAATGGATTGATATTAGTGAGTTATATAAGATGAAGAGAAAGGAGTATGAAAATGGATAGAAAAGAAAGAGTAACTAGGATATTAGAAGAAAACAACATACAGCCAGGATTTGTTGAATTTAGTAATATAGATTTACAAAAGCTTAGTAAATCAGATATTCATCAATTAGTAAATGCATCTGCGGTATTGATTATAGATAAAGTTTCAGGCATAAAGGAAACTTTTATGTTATCAAATTCTATAATAAAAAATACTTCTATTAGATTTTTTGATATTAATAAATCGTGTTTTTTGAAAAACTGTATGATAGATGATGTTGTTTTTAGTCAGGTAAATATAAGAAATGCAGTTTTTTTAAACTGTAAATTTATTAATGTCGTGTTTTCTCAATGCAATTTTGAGGAAGCGTTTTTTATTGGATGTAAATTTATAAATTGCACAATGAAAAAAGTAAAATTAAATAAAACAACATGGTTTAAAAGTAATTTTAAAGATATAGATATAAATAATGATAAAACGTCTATAGATTTTTGCGAATGTGAAGATATATATGTTGATGATTCTATAGAAAATTTGGAGTCTGATAAATCAAAAATTGCAGCAATAGAAAAAGCAATAGAAAAGGAGATAAGTATGAACGAAGAGATTATAGAAGAAAAAATATTTTCAAATATGATAATGAAAACAGATGAATTAAAAAATAAAATTTTTAATAAATGCACATTTGATAATATTGTATTTGATGATACTATTATTGAATTTAATACAAGTTTTATTGCATGTACTTTTCTTAAATGCAGATTTGATGATGCAAAATGTAATTGCATAGCATTTGATGAAAGTATATTTAAAAATACTGTATTTAATGGAAATGTAATAAGAGCCTCATTTATAAATACTGTTTTTGAAAATTGTACAGCACCTGAAGGGGTGTTTATGAAATGTAATTTTTATAGAAGTACTTTAAATGGTAGTTTTGGAAATGATATGAGTAACTTTAAATTATGTAATTTAAGAGAAGATAATATTGGTGGAATAGATTTAAAGAAAGAATATGATTTGAATTTTGATTATAAAAGTATAGTTGAGCAAATGGCTCAACTATTAAATATTAATTTGGAAGAAAAGATGGATCCTGAAATAAAAGCTCTTAAGTATTTAACTTCATTAAATGATCAAGATTTTATCACCTTTTTTGGTAAAATAACTCAGGCTAGAATAAATAAAAATTTTGTTAATGATAATGCATCAAATGCAAATATTAAAGATGAAAAAACAAATGTTAAGCCAATCTAAATATTATATAATTGTTAAGGATGGCCGAAATAAGACGTATAATTATCGAAAAGAGCTATTTAATTTTGGACTTAGGTTTAAAAAAACTGGAAAATATATTGGATATTGGAGAAAAACTACATCCAATATAAATAACTTAAGAGATATTCAAGTTTATTGTAAAAAGAAACATCTCAAATTTTTAAGCTATGATATCAATAAAAAAAGATCATCAAATTATAGAAAAATATTTTTTGCAAATTATGATACGGTTTTTAAAGATTATTATATTTGTTCGTATTGTGGAAAATTACTAAAGAAAGAGGAAGTAACAGTTGATCATATTATTCCAATTGCTAAAGCTCAAAAAAATAATTTTTATAGAATAATCTTAAGAAAATTAAATATTATTAATATTAACGATTATAAGAATCTTACCTGTTCATGCAGTGAATGCAATTTTAGAAAATCAAATAAAGCAGGTATATGGATTGTTCATGGTTTCTTAGGCAAAAATGCATATTTTTGGGTTTTTATGAAATTAATATTACTGATTGTTATAGGAATAGAATTGATAGTATTTATTAATGTTTTTATAAAGTATGCAAGTATGATATAACTATTATTTAAATTAATAAAAATCAGATTAAATATACTTGATTATTTGGAGGTGATAGTTTAAATGAGTGAAAGATTGGATATGTTACTTAAAAATTATGCATGGAATACACAGCAGATAAATCAACTTCGTCAAGCTGATAAAAATAATTTAGATCTACGCTATATGGCCAATCCTAAACTGGACTGGGAACAGTTAAGAGAAATTAGAATTGCATTAGAATATGGCGTTGATCCCTCTAGTTTCGCAAATCCTGATATTTCATCTGAACGAATGGAAGAACTTCGAGAGTATTTATTTTCTCAATATGGAGTATTTGAAGAAAGAAATGAACAAATAAAACGGATAAAATTAAAGCGCATTGTTATCACAGTTATACTATTATTTATGTTAACAGTTATTGCTGGTTTGGTTTTCATAAATAGAGAAAATATCTTGCCTTATTTTGAAACGTTAACATTAGAATTAAAAACAGATAAATTGAAAATAGGATTATCTGAAATTTTTGATCCAATGGATTATATAAAAAAGTATAATAAAGATAAAACTTTAAAAATTGATAAAATTGATTTATCTCAACCAGGAAATTATAATGTTACATATAAATTATCCAATAAAATTAAAAGCATTTCTAAAAGTATAAAAATAACTGTTTATGATGATATAGCACCTATATTAGAATTAAGCAGTAGTAATGTTGTAGTGGATTATCAAGGTAATTTTAATGCCGCAGATTATATATTAGTAGCTGATGACAACGTAGATGGGAATATGTATGATCAAGTTAGTTATACATCTATAGATACATCAATTAGTGGAAATTATACAATTACATATGAGGTTGAAGATACAGCAAAAAATAAAACAGTTAAAGATTTGATGGTAACTGTCAAAGATAAACCAATTGATATAGTAGATAATAAAACTAATAGTTCATCTAATGATGTTTCTTCAGATAGTTCTAATACTAATGTTAAGCCAAATATAGATAAAAGTTTATTAACAAAAATTTTTCCTTATTCGGTTGATGCTTATTCTGAAGCAGAGCGATATGTTGAGGATATAAAGAAGAAATATGGTTTAACCAGTTATTCAATTTTGCCAGATCCTGAAAATGGTGATATAATAGTTACATTTTTGTAATACTAAGTTTGTTAGATTTGAAGAGGAGGAATAAAAATGACAATAATAAAGATAAGATTTAAAAAAGGAATAAGAAGAAAAATTAAAGATACACAAAAAGAATATTATTATGTTTCACGTTTTGATGAATTAGAGGTAGGTGATTATGTAGTTGTTGATGTAAAACTAACACATCAGGGTGAAGATTTTAAAGTAGGCCATGTTGAAGAAGTTATTAGTGATGAAAATGAGATTAATGGAATTTTAGAAAAATATAAGCCATATGGATTGGTTATATGTAAACTGCCATATGATTTTGAAGCAAGATGTATAGTCGCAACAAAAATAAAGTTTAGCATGATTGAAAAATATAAAAATTAATTTGAACGCTTCGTTTAAACTAATTTATTATCTTAATTGAATAAAGTTGTTCAACTACGGATTAAGTATGTTATACTATTATTAGTTTGTAGAAAGGAAAAGTATATTGTTGCTATTTAATAATTGGAATATTTATAATATACTAGTGAGAGTTATATGTGTAGTTGTAGTTATAGGGATGAAGTGACATGTGCAAAAAAAGTAAATAATAATATTCATGATGGAACAAGATTAAAGTTCAATGCATTTGAAAGATATACATATGCATGGCTAGAAAAAATTGTTAATTTCAATAAAAATAAAAGAAATGATTTATATAATGTAAATTTTATTGATTGTATGGCAAGTTCTGGACTTTATTTCGATCATAAACATTATAATGATTTTTATGATGGAACAGCAATTAGAATTTTTAAGATTTTTGTTAATTCTGCACGAAAGTATAAGGATATACAATTTAATATATTTTTAAATGATTATAATTCTCAATATATCGAATGTTTAAAATGTGTAAAAAAAAATGTAATTACAAATACCCCTAACAATTTGAAAATAATTATAACAGAAATGGATAAATATGATTACATAAATTTTTTAGCATGTGAAAAGGTGATTAATGGATATGGCAGTAAAAATTTGATAATTTATGATCCTTATGGTGTAGACTTTAATTGGAAATATTTATCTAAAATATTAAATATCAATGCCGATTTCTTGTTTACCCATTTTTTTCCAAATGATATAAAGAGAAATATGAAGACGACTAATCCTGATATTGTATCAAGATATGAAGAAGCTTATTGTATGAATTTTAATGAAATAAAAGAAAATTTTGATATTGAAAGTAATCCTTTTAAAAGAACAGCGTTTTTTCGAAATAGATTTCATGAAATATTAAAGAATAAATCAAATAAAAAATTTTTGGCATATGCACCTGTGATTTTAAAACGAACACTTCATGTTTATGATATAGTTTGTCTATCATATTCGTCATTTGCACAAGAATTATTAAAAAATACCATGTACTCTTTATATAAGGAATATGAACTTGATCAGACTAATAAAGTTGCTATTCAATTAAAATTATTTGATGATGTAGTAGAAGATAGGTATGAAAATGATAGAAATAATGGAGTTTCAGAATTTAAATTTCATTATGATGATTCGCATATTTGTAAAATGTTCTACATTGAATTTAAAGGAAAAGTGATACCGAAAACTGAATTTAAAAAAATATTAAGAGTTCATCCATATTTACCTACAAATATAATGAAGATGGTAAAAGGATTTTATAAATATAAAATTGAAAAAAAAGATATTAATGGAGAAGTGGTTGATTGTTATGTATTTCCTGATGGAGGGTTTAGTGTATGAATAACACAAAAATAGAATGGACTGAGAAAACATGGAATCCTATTACAGGATGTAGTAGTGTAAGTTCTGGTTGTAAAAATTGTTATGCAAAAAAAATGGCAAAAAGATTGCATGCAATGGGGAATCCTAGATATATAAATGAATTTGAAGTAACTGTTCATGAAGATCTTTTTGAGCAGCCATTAAATATTAAAAAGCCAAACATTATTTTTGTATGCTCTATGTCTGATTTGTTTCATGAAAATGTTCCATATAAAACTATTGAGCAGATCTTCGATATTATGAAACGAGCATATTGGCATGTATTTCAGGTTTTAACTAAAAGGCCTGAAAGGCTGTTAGAGTTTTCTAGAAAATATGAGATACCAAAAAATGTTTGGGTAGGAACTAGTGTTGAAAATGAAAGTGTTATTAATAGAGTCGATATTTTAAAAAATGTTGAAGCTGAGATTCATTTTTTATCTTGTGAACCATTATTGGGCCCTCTAACTGAATTGAATTTGGATAAAATTCAATGGGTTGTAGTTGGAGGGGAATCAGGAAGTAATGCACGTTCTGTTGATAAACAATGGATTATAGAAATCAGAGATAAATGTAAAGAAAAGAATGTTCCATTTTTTTTCAAACAATGGGGAGGATGGAACAAGAAAAAGAATGGTCATGAACTGGATGGCAAAGTATACAAAGAAATGCCATTGTATTAGTCTTAAAACTTTAACTTCTTTTTGAAATATAAAAGAAGTTTTTTATTAAATTTTTATTTGTGTAGCAGTTCTCTTTATGAGAACTGCTATTTTTTTTTGTTTATATAAATTATTAATAAGAAGAGGGAGAGTATAATGACTTTAAATGAATTATTTGGAAAATATTTAGAAGATATAGATTTAACACATCAAACTACAACAATTGATGCTATTAAATATAGGTATAACGCACATATTAAACCTATTTTTGGTGAAGAGGAAATAGAAAAAATTACTTTCTTAAAGGTGAAAAAATACCAGAAAGAACTGGTAGATGGACTATACAGGTCAAGAAAGAATCAAGTATTTACACCTGCTTATATAAATATTATTATTGGACTTTTAAAAAGATTATTAAAATATGCTAATTTAATGAAATATGCTCAAATAAATATAGATGAACTTAGAGGTTTAGAATTAATTAAAGATATTGTAGACAAGTATAAGTTGAAGGATTCGCAAATTGTATGGAGTATTAAGGAATTTAATCAATTTATTGACGTAGTTGAAGATAAACAATATAAAGTATTATTTAATATACTTTATTATTGTGGCCTTAGAAAAGGAGAAGTACTTTCACTTCGGTGGAATAATGTTGATTTAATTGAATCAACATTAACTATTAACTCTACGGCATGTAAAATTAGGGGAAAGGGTCAGGTAGTAAAAAAGCCTAAAACAAATAATTCTATTAGAACCATTTTTATTAATTCTAGTCTTAGAGATCTTTTGTTAGAATACTTTCTTGAGGTAAAGAAAGATTTTAAAAATATGGATGATTTATATATTATAGGAGGTATTAAAATGATTAGTTTTAGTACACTTGATAGAAGGTTTTCTCATTATCTTAATGTTTCAGGTGTAAAGCGTATGAATTTACACGGTTTTAGACATAGTCACGCAACTATGCTATTAGAACTCACGAATGATATCTATAGTGTTTCAAAACGTTTAGGGCATGAATCAATTGAGGTAACAGAAATATATATACATAGTGGATCTAATGCAGAAAAAGAGATTATTGAAAAAATGGAGTGTGCGATAAGAAATACTTCAGTTAAAAATTCTTTTGATGAATTGAAAAAAGAACTTGAACATAGGCTAATAAAGGAGATAAATTCTTATGATTATTCTAGTGATGAAATTAGAAAAATAATAAACATATATAATTTTATTAAAAGTTGTGCCTAGTAAAATAATTATATTTTAATATCAGTGAGAAGTATAAAATATGGCGTGTAAGTAATATGTTGTATTGATTCTTATCTCATAATATTTCAATGTTTAGAAATAAGCGAGTAAGAACCATTTATTGTGCTATATTCCTTGAATTTTATAAGTGTGTAGGGATACTTTTTTAAAAGTTGTAAAATACTTTTCTATTCTTTTGGCAACTGCACAAAATAAGGGGAAAGCAGAATTTACCTTTGTAACTGCTTGATAAATTTTACTATAGCTTATTTTCATCTATATAAAGATTGGTTGTAAGTGTTTCGATAATTTCATCATTATCATTTATTAGGGCTACTTTCAAATTGTTAATTTCAGCAAATTTGATTAAATCTTTTAAGTTAAACCTTGTTTCGCAACTTCTGAATTTATTATTGAAACTATTATATGGCATATCATAGTACTTAGAAAGTTCTTTTTGTGAAATTCCATTTTTTGAAGCAATAGATTTTAATTTTTCAAAATAAGTCATTTTATTCTATCCTCCTATAAAATACCAATAATGGTATTTCTCCATATTTATGAATTCATATTTATTAAAATAATTATATATTTGCTAAGGATAAATATCAACGTTAAAGATATAATTTTTAAAAAACTAAACGTTATAAGTTGAATTTTTACTAAAAATAGTATATAATATAGTAGAAAAGTACAATAAATAAAAAAATTGATATTGAAGCACATGTGTGCTATAATCAAAGTACAAAATAAAAAATACGCTTTAGCACAAGCGTATCACATATAAATAGCTATCTAAAAGGGAGATAACTATATTATAACTATTACTTGAATAGTTAGGTTATATAAAATGAATTACGTAACCCGTAACTCAATTATAACATAATAAGCATTACTTTCAAGAATAAAAGTATAATATTGATTATCCAAACACAGATAGCGTTTGGATTTTTATTTTAAAGTAAAAATCCTTAATGATATGACACTGGATGATACTAACTATGACACCAGATGATACTGATTTTTACTGAATTAATTAACTTGGGGCGGACGATGGGGATCGAACCCACGAATGCCAGAGCCACAATCTGGTGTGTTAACCACTTCACCACGTCCGCCATATATCCATCATTAAGCAATTAGAGCTTAACGCAAGAATAATTATATCTAATATTTTATTAAATGTAAAGAGAAAATACAAAAAAATTAAAATATTTTAATCTATTAGTTCAGATATATCAGTAGCAAAGTTAATTGAGTTAGGTTCGCTAAAATACATTGTGTATGTTTCTGATGAACCGTTATTATCGATTATAGTCATTATAAATTCATCTTTATAACATAATTCCATAATAGAATTCATTCCCTGATAGGTAATACTATATGACGTATAATTTCTTTCATTTGTATTGATTTCTAATTTAGCTCGATTGGGATATATATCCCAATCAATTAAATCACTATCAACTCCCCAATCAATTAAAATAAAAGAAATAGGATCAATAATACTCTCATCAAATTCATCATCGGATTTAATTGTAATATATAATTTACTAAACATATTTTATTCCTCCATTTATAGAATACTATAATAAATATAAACAATTATGTGATTTTTTTGGAATATTTAAGATAATAGAATGTCTTTTAGACAACCAAAAAATTCTCTTATGTAATAATGCGGTGCTGTATATAAGTTTTCTTTAGCACTATATGTATGAGCTATTAAATTATGCTTGTTTGCAAGCAATTGGCTTCGATAACAATGAAAGCCGTTTGTTATGATCGTTACACTGCAGCTGCTTTTATTTAATGAATCAATAATTTTTTTACTATAAATAATATTTTCGTTTGTATTTGTACTTTTATCTTCTTCAATAATCAAACTTTCATTAATGCCTTTATCAACAAGATATTTTTTCATTGCTTTGGCTTCGCTGATTTCTTCACCATTACCACGACCACCACTAACAATAATTGGTGTTGTTGGAAATGTTTGATGGTAATCAATGGCAGCCTCTAATCGATATTTTAATGAGTTAGATGGAATACTACCATTCAAGTGAGCTCCTAATACGATTATATAATCACTTGCTTCATTATATTGTTTATTTGCTTTGTATATTATTGATCCTTCGATTATTATAAATAAAGATAAACTAAAAATTCCGAATCCCTTAATGATATAATAGGTGTGAAACTAATGCGTGCTTTGCATGGAGAATATCATATATTCGCACATGCGATGCAAAGGACGCATTAGTTTGATTGTACGAAATCGCAAGATTTTCGTGCAAGAAAACGTTAGTTTCACACCTATTGTACGAAAGAGTACCGTAGGTGCGATTTCGTACAATTTAATTTAAGCGGCAGTTTAGATAAAATACTAAAATGTGTTTTTAGTTCATAGTTTCCGTAAAATCTAGTGATAAAAGAAAGTATTGGGTAAGCGAGGTATGCTGGAATAAAACGAGAATTTGCAATAACGAGTATAAAGTATCCCATTGATAATATTGATAAAATAATTAAAACAAAGTCAAATAATATACAATTTTTTTTCATTTAAAACACCTCTAATATTTATATAATATCATATGATCCTATAATAGTTTCTTAAGAATATTTAATTATAGTAAAAATGTTATTTCAGCTGTATAATAATATTGTGTAGGAATGTGGAGGAAAAATAAATGAAAAAGAAAAGATTTGAAAAATTGGGAATTGAACCATCGTTATTAGGTTTTGGCTGTATGCGTTTTCCTTTGGATGCGGATGGTAATATTGATGAAAATGAAGCTGAAAAAATGATTGATAAGGCGATTGCATCAGGGGTAAGTTATATTGACACAGCTTTTCCTTATCATAATGGTGATAGTGAACCATTTGTAGGTAAGGTTCTAAAGAAATATAATCGGGAAGATTACTTTTTAGCTACTAAACTGCCAATTTGGGATGTTTCTAGTAAAGAGGAAGCTGAAAAAATATTTTTAGATCAATTAAAAAGACTAGATGTTGATTATGTTGATTTTTACTTATTACATGCTTTAGATAGAGATAAGTGGTCGAAAGTATTAGAATACGATATTTTAGATTTATGTGAAAGATTTAGAGATGAAGGAAAAATTCGTTATTTTGGATTTAGTTTTCATGATGAATATCCTGTTTTTAAAGAAATTTTAGAATATCATGATTGGGATTTTTGTCAATTACAGTTAAACTATTTAGATATGGATATTCAAGCAGGAATGAAAGGATATTTATTAGCAGAAAAATATAATATTCCTTTAATTGTAATGGAACCAGTTAAAGGCGGGGCATTAGCAAATTTACCAGAAGATATCATGGAAAAGTTTAAAAATTATGATTCTGAAGCTAGTATATCATCATGGGCACTTCGATATGTAGCCAGTTTGCCAAATGTTAAGGTTGTTTTAAGTGGGATGTCAACTTATGAACAGGTCATTGATAACTTGGAAACATTTGAAAATTTTAGATATTTAAATGAAGAAGAGCTGGTTTTAATTCAAAATGTTAAAGATACGCTAAAATCACGGACACAGAATGGATGTACCGGTTGTGGTTATTGTATGCCTTGTCCTTTTGGGGTTGATATTCCTACTAATTTTAAACATTGGAATAATGCTTATGTTTATAATCAACATCATAAATCAAAAGAAAATCTTGAAAATATGCCAGTAGAGAAGAAAGCAGAAAATTGTAAAAAATGTGGTTCATGTGAAAAAATGTGTCCACAGCATCTACCTATTCGAGAAGATTTAACGCGTGTGTGTGATTATTTAAAAAAATAGAGCCAGGTTTTAGAATATTGACAAAGTTGTTTTTTAAATTAATACTTTGTCAATTTTTTTAATAGTATAAAAAATTGAGAGTATTTACAATTTGTTGCTATATATTTGATGTCATGGTATTATGATATTAAATATATAGGTATAGGAGAATTTGGGGTATGGATGAACAAATAAATTTTAAAGAAGATGCTAAGAATTTGAATATGATGATCATTATACAGATGCTGTTAGCAGAAATATTATCATTGATTATTGGGAAAATTATGTTAGCGATGAGATTTGATCAAGATTTTACCACTTATTTTTCACTCATTGTTTCGTCATGTGCAGCAACATACTATATAATAAAACATTATCAAAAAAAATTTTCTTTAAAAATAAATTATAAAACAGATGAAAATTTTGATGTTTTAACATATTCGAAATTTGTAGTAATGACATTAGGAGCTACATGGCTTACTAGTATAGTTTTAAGTTATATCATGGAGCTATTATCAGGGGTTATAATATTTGAAACGTCAGAATATTTAGTTAAATATGATCTTATAACGAATATTGTTTTATGTATTAGTACGATTATTGTTGCGCCGATAACCGAAGAATTATTATTTAGAGGAATTATATTAGGTAAGTTGAAACAATATGGAAATGTATTTGCAATTGTTGTTGTATCGATTTTATTTGGTCTTTTACATGGGAATTTACCTCAAACGATACCTGCTTTTGTTACATCATTATTTTTATGTCAATTAACATTAAAAAGTAATTCAATTGTTCCTGCAATTTCAATTCATATGATAAACAATGTAGTTGCTCACTTGGAGGATATCAATAATGGTCTTTTTCAAATATTTTTGAATGCAATAATTATTATTGTAATAATAACTGCTATTGTTTTGATTGTTAGAGAATATAGAAGCGGTAAAAAATATAAAATTGAATTTAAAGTGACAAACTATTTTAAAAACTGGCCAGGAATATTGATTTTGATTTTTACAATTTTTTCAATTATTGGATCAATACAAATAATTTAAAAAATAGAAAATTATTTTTTAAATATAAATAGTTTATATGATAAAAGTCCTAAATCGTACTAATATATAAGCGCGATTTCAGACTATGAAAATGGGGTGATGGTATTTTGCGTTATTTAAATAGAAAACCAAATTATGATAAATATCCGGTAACAAATATTATTGGATATGATGGTGGAATTGAAGGATATAAAGCAATTATCAAAAAAATTTTAGAACATTTAGGTAATAAAAAAATAATAGTTGTAGATTGTTATCCAGGTGTAAATGATGAAGAAGTATTAACAGCATTAATAAAGGGATTAAAACCTGATCATGTTATTAAAAGTGTTGATATGTTTTATGATGAGGCAGTTTTGACCTCTATGATGTCGATGCATTTAACAGATGATCGTGTAAGAGGAATAATGTATTATGGACAAATGATGGATTTTATTGATGAGAAAAAAAGAAGCATGTTTCAAAAACAAGTAAGTAGATGTAGTGGTATTTGTCTTATTTATGGTGTTGGAGCAAGTTTGATTACAAAAGGTGATCTTCTCGTTTATGCAGATTTAGCAAGATGGGAAATTCAATTAAGATATCGTAAGGGAATGCCAAACTTTAAATGTCATAATAATGATGAAGATATTCTAAGAAAATATAAACGCGGTTTTTTTATTGAATGGAGAATAGCTGATAAACTTAAACGCGATTTATATGATGACATTGATTTTTATTTAGATACAAATAAAGCTGATCAACCTAAGATGATTTCTGGCGAAGCTTTCAGGGCAGGGTTAAAACAAATAAGTCAAAGACCATTTAGATTAGTCCCATATTTTGATCCTGGTGTTTGGGGTGGACAGTGGATGAAAGAAGTATGTAAATTAGATTTAAATGAAGATAACTTTGCCTGGAGTTTTGATGGTGTTCCAGAAGAAAATAGTCTTTATTTGAAATATGGCGATATTGTTATTGAGACACCAGCTATGAATGTTGTTCAATATCAACCAGAAAATTTATTAGGAGAAAAGAATTTTGCACGTTTTGGAGCAGAATTTCCAATTAGATTTGATTTTCTTGATACTATGGAAGGACAAAATTTAAGTTTGCAGGTTCATCCTTTAACTGAGTATATTAAATCTTATTTTGGAATGACCTATACTCAAGATGAAAGTTATTATATTTTGGATTGTCAAGAAGGTGGCGGAGTTTTTTTAGGGCTAAAGGAAGATATTCAAAAAGAAGAGATGATTGATGAATTAAAACGAGCTCAAGCTGGTGAAGGGTCATTCAATGTACAACGTTATATTAACTTTTTTGAAGCTAAAAAACATGATCATTATCTTATTCCCGCTGGAACAGTTCATTGTTCATCAGCAAATTGTATGGTTTTAGAAGTTAGTGCGACACCATATATTTTTACATTTAAACTTTGGGATTGGGATCGTCTAGGATTAGATGGCCTTCCCCGCCCAATTCATATTGAAGATGGCAAAAAGAATATTCAATGGAATCGGACAACAACATGGGTGAAAGATAATTTAGTTAATCATTTTGAACTTATTGAAAATAATGATGACTATACTGAAGTGAAAACTGGATTACATGAATTAGAATTTATTGAAACAAGAGTTATAACAAGTCGTACAAAAACTTTTCATCAGACAAATGGTGGAGTTAATATGTTAAATCTGGTAGAGGGAACAAGTGCAGTGATTGAAAGTCCTATAAATGCCTTTGATCCGTTTGTCCTACATTATGTCGAGACTGTTATTATTCCTGCAAGTGTAAAACAATTTACGATTAGACCAGAAGGTCCAGATGAGGAAATCAAAGTTTTGAAAGCGTATGTCAGAAATTGAAATAGCAATAAAAATATTGAGTGCAGCAATAATTATCAATTTGTTAAAAATGTATTTGAATTAAATATAATATTTATTGTAAAATTTAGTATTATTATAAGTTTTTGCTCAATGAAAAGAGGATAAAGTCATTGAAGATTGAAATCTATGGGGATAGAGTTCAATCTTTTTTCATTAATATTCTAATAAAAAAATGATATAAATCATTGATTTAACTATTTAATATTTTATAAATTAAAAGTATTTAAAATGTAAGAAGATAGATTTTGTTTGATAAATCCAATTAAAGTGATATGCTAGTTATATAAGAATTAGATATTAATAAAATATTAATTTATAAAAAATAGAGAAAGAAGGAAGAAATATGAAAATTTTAGCTTTTACAGGAGCAGGAATTAGTAAACAAAGCAATATTCCAACTTTTATGGAACGTCCCGATGTTAGAGAAAAATTATTTAGAAGTTATGCTAATGTTCATCATGAAGAATACAATGAAGTAATCAAACAATTAAAAGCTAATATGAATGGGGCAAAACCTAATGATGGACATATTGCCTTAGCTGAATATAATATTCCAGTTATTACTATGAATATTGATGGATTGCACAAGTTAGCTGGCAGTGAAGCACTAGAACTGCATGGTGGATTACCTGAAGATGATGAAATGGATATAGCATACTCTTTATATAACAAACCGGTATTATATGGTGATCCGGCACCAAATTATCAAAAAGCCTACGAAATGGTATATACATTACAGCCAGAAGATGTATTTTTAGTTGTGGGATGTTCATTTCATACAGGAATATCAGTAGATTTAAGAGAAATAGCAAAAAGCAGAGGAGCAAGAATTATAGAAATTCAGGAAGATGCTGCTCATAATGTAAGAAAAACATTAGAAGAATTAATAGGAGATATGAAATAATGGAAAATATTTATGTTACGAATTTAAAAATTAAATCGCTTAGGCATTTACATAATATAGAAATACCCTTATCTGATAATAAAAAGAATTTAATTCTTACTGGAAAAAATGGCAGTGGGAAAACGAGTGTATTAGATGCACTTTCTAAATATCTAGATAGTGTTGCTAATAATTCTGATTTTCAAGAATATGAATCATCTTTATCATATAACATGCAACGATTAGATATAGCCCGAAATAATAATGATATAGAAAAAATTAACGATTATGAAAGATTTGTAAAAATGTACAAAAATAAAATTCTTAATACAAGAAATGGTTTAGAAGTATTGTTTAATGTTAAGCCGGCATCTATTTTTAGATACTATAATAATGGAGAATTTGTTTTGGCATATTATAAAGCTGATAGAATATTTCAAATCGAAGAAGTAAAAAATGTTGAAAAAGTGAATTTAAATGATAAGTACTCAATTAATGAGAAACCTAGTTCTAAATTTGTAAAATATCTTGTTGATTTAAAAGTAACACAGGCATTAGCATTGACTGGCGGTAAGAAAGAAAAAGCAGAGCAAATAGAAAATTGGTTTAAATCATTCGAAGATTATTTGAAAGTTGTTTTCGATGAAAAATCTTTAAAATTAGTATTTGATGAAGATGCTTTTCATTTTTATATTTCTATGAATAATAGGGATACTTTTGATTTTAATACTTTATCTAGTGGCTATTCGGCAATACTTGATATTGTTGTTGATTTAATTATGAGAATGGAAAAAAAATCAAATAGAAAATTTGAATATAATATGCCAGGAATAGTTTTAATTGATGAAATTGAAACACATTTACATTTGGAATTACAAAAAAATATCATGAGTTTATTAACAACTATTTTTCCTAATATTCAATTTATTGTAACAACACATTCGCCTTTCATTCTTAATAGTTTAGATAATGTCGTTATTTATGATTTGGAAAATCATATTTTAATTCAAAACGGATTGACAGACGTTCCATATAAAGGTGTAGTGGAGGGCTATTTTAAGGTTGATTCACTTTCAAAAGAATTAAAAGAAAAATTTGAAAAATATAAAGAACTAGTAAAAAAAGAGCATTTAGAAGATGAAGATTTTGCTGAAATAGCACGACTTCAAGTTTATTTAGAAGAAATCCCAGATTATCTTGCATTAGATATTTCAACTGAATATCAAAACTTGAAATTAGAGTTTGAAGGAAGAAGTGATTTACAATGATTAAAATTGAAAGAAGTCCAAATCCTCCTGAATCATTAAAAGAGAAGAAAAAATATGATGGAAAAGATGTTGTTTTACTATTAAAACATGATTTTTATGATAAATGTTATATATGTGGCATTAAACCTGTACAAGATCCAGAAATAGAGCATCTTTTGCCACATAAAAACGGAACATATCCAGAAAGAAAATTTGATTGGAATAATTTGTTTTTTTCTTGTTCTCATTGCAACAGTGTTAAAAAACAAAGTAAGTATGATAAAAATGTTTTAGATTGTTGTAAAAGAGATCCTGAAGAACTACTTGATTTTAAAATAAATAGAGAAAACGTTTTGATAGATGTAAAAGATAATAAAGACATTGAAGCAAAAACTACAGCTAACTTAGTGAATGAGGTTTTTAATAAAACTAATACAGGGATGCGAATCCATAAATGTCAAGTAAGGGTTGATGAATTATTGAAAGAAATGAATACTTTATATGATATTTTAGAAAAGTATCAGGGTGGAAATTGTTCTGTAATAATAAGACATTCTTTAAAAGGATTATTAGATAGGAAATCACCTTTTGCTGAATTTAAAAGAAGTTACATCAGGCATCAAAAAGATCGATATCCAGAATTAATGAGATTTATTAACTAATAATTGGTATTGGTAAAAGTAGTACTATTTGTAATGTAAAAAAATAATAGAGCAACGGAAAATTTACTTATAAACTGCATAGTAAAAGGCGATAGTTGAAGAATATTCCTTTAATGTTAGACAGATTCTCAGATAGGTCAAGCAGTTTTTACAACTTTTGAAAGATGTTTCGTATAGATAGGAAGATAGAATGAATTGGCAGATAAACGAATGTAAAAAGATGGCTATAGTAGATATTTTACAGTCTTCAAATACATTGGAGAAAGTAGAAAAATTTAGATTATATAAAGATGAAATAAGTGATTGTAGAATTTTTTTGTTCGATGAGGAGTATTCAAATTTTAATGATTCCTTAAAAAATAAAAAAATAGGGCAATGTGGAATTTGGGGAATAGGAAATTATACAAAAACTTGGATTTTGGATTCAAAACATATTTCGGAAAGGATTTTAGTTCAAGTTGGTAAAACTTTAGATTTTGATTTGAACATTCTTACATACTTAAACAAAATAATGGTAGGACGTAAAATAAATATTGATAAAGTTGAATTTTCAAATTATCTTAATTATATAAAAAAAGAAGGATTTCAAATCGGTATAACAACAGCACTTATGGAGAGAGTGCGAACACGTGTTGACTTATATATCCTTTCTGAAATGATAACGTCTTTTGTAAAGTTTGATAATATTCCATTGATTAATGGGAACTTAGAAAATATTTACTTGTCTTCCAATGATTATATGAGAATAAAACGAATATATGATATGGCGCTTGGTCAAATGGATGAGACAATGGAACAATTTAATTTGGTATGTTGTTGTGTGATGAAAGCCTTTTTAATAAAAACAAATGATATTGTTTTAGATAAAAGTAAAAAAGTTGAGAAATTTATAGATTATTGTTTAAATGTGCTGAATTGTTATTTGGAAAAAGAAATTGTAATATTATCTTTATATATTATGGATGATAGTAGAGCACATAAAACATTCAAAAAGTTAAAAAACAATTCTGATATCATAAAAAATGTTTTGAATGTTACATGGGATATTTACCATATTAGACTTATAGAAGAGATTATGTTATGGGATAATATGAAAAATCCAGAACGAGTCATTCTTTCTTATTTTGGTACAGCAGATAATGGGATTATTGATGCTATGCAAATTAATCCAGTTAAGGCATTTATTATAATAGATGATTATTCGGTTTCTATCCATCAAATGAATATTAAAGATGTATGTAAAAATGAAGAACTATTAAAAAATGGATATTTGAATACGAACATAAGAGGAAAGAAGATTAAAAAATTAAATTTCATGAAAATTAGAGAACAATTAGAGTCTGAGATTTTAGAGAAAGTTGATTCTTGAAAATATAAAATGGATTAGTTTTACAATTTCTGAATTTAGTTTCAATGTAATTTGCTTTTCTGAACTATTTGAATTTAAGAGGATGATTTAACTTGTAACATCCCAGATATCTAACAGTGGAATACAAATATAATAGGAAACAGTATCAAAAAGTCTCGGAACACAGATTATACGTAAGCTATTTGACGCTTACTGAATAGTGAGTTAGTATAAAATAAAGAAAAGTGTGTATGAATAACTTGAGTATAGAAGAAAATAATATATTTATGCAATGAACTAAGTTTTTTTGAGGGAGTTATAAATTTTTGAGGAGGTATTAGCAAAATGATTTGTAAAATAAGAAAATGGACATTAACAGATGCAAATGACTTAGCAATAGTTCTTTCCAACAAAAAAATACAAAATAATCTTCGAGATGGGTTGCCATATCCTTATACAAAACAAGATGGAATAGATTATATTTCTACTATTCTTTCTGCAGATGAAAATAAAACATTCGTTTTTGCTATTACGATAGATGACAAAGCGATTGGGAGTATTGGCATATTTCGACAAGAAAACATTCATAGACAGACTGCTGAATTAGGATATTACATTGCTGAAGAATACTGGGGCAAGGGAATTATGACCGAAGCTGTAAAACAAATTTGTGAATATGTTTTTAATAAAAGTGATATTATTCGTATTTACGCTGAACCATTTGCATATAATGCTGCGTCTTGTAGAGTACTTGAAAAAGCAGGGTTTCAATGTGAAGGCACATTACGAAGCAATGCTATCAAAAATGGTAAAGTTGTTGACATGAAAATGTATTCTTTGCTAAAAACAAAAATATAAATTTAATTTTTAAAAGATAAATAAATTTGAATATACTTGTTAAAAACATGAATTTGGTGGAAATGATATATAGTAAGTTGGTTTGTAATTTAGAATCAGTTAAAAGTAAAAGAGCAAGAATTATAGAAATTCAAGAAGCTGGCGCTAGTCATTTAAGAAAGTTTTTAGGGCAAATATTTTAAAATAAATAGCAAATTAATTGACATTTAAATAAATAATGAGTATCATGAATCTATAGATTAAATACGATGAATTGAAATAGTAGACTAGGCATTTAGGCAAAGAGAGTACTGGGCTGGTGTGACGGTATCCAAATAAATAGTTGAATACATCAAGGAGTAGAATGTTGAATTGAGTAGGCATCTCCGGTTACACCCGTTAAAGTGTCAGAGTATGAACTATATAATAAATAGCGTACTTGATGAGGCTGATAGGGTGATCTATTAGTGAATAAAGGTGGTACCACGAAGTTATCTCGTCCTTTGATCAGGACGAGTTTTTTGTTTATTTATAGGAGGAAAAGAAAATGATTATTGTTTTAAAACCGCACACAAGTGATGAAGGTATTGAAAAGATTAAAAATTTAATCATAGCTAAAGGAGCTCAACCACATGTATCTAAAGGAGATATTCAAACAATTATTGGAATGGTAGGTGATACGACTAAAATTGATCCTAAAGCAATCGAAGTAGAAGAATGTGTTGAAAAGGTTATGAAAGTATCAGAGCCTTATAAACTAGCAAACCGGGCATTTCATCCAGATGATACGATCATCGATGTATCAGGAGTTAAAGTCGGTGGTGAAAATCTAGCGTTGATCGCAGGACCTTGTTCGGTAGAAAGTGAAGAACAGGTAATTGAAGTTGCTAAAGCTGTAAAAGCAGCCGGAGCTAATATTTTACGTGGTGGAGCTTTCAAACCAAGAACCTCACCATATGCATTTCAGGGAATGGGTTCTTCAGGACTGGATATTTTGGTAGCTGCTAAAAAAGCAACAGGTCTGCCAATCTGTTCAGAATTAATGGATGCACAGTATCTTGACGAA